>NZ_JAHGAM010000001.1:0-495622 GCF_030248595.1 Vibrio sp. D417a
GGACATCGACAGGCTTTAAACATCGCTTTCAAGTTTCCTTTTAATTGAGATAACTGAAGGCAAAACTAAAAATTAGCATCGATAGTATAAGACTAAGTTTTAGTGACAATTTGTGGAGAGATGGCTGAGTGGTTGAAAGCACCGGTCTTGAAAACCGGCATACGTTAATAGCGTATCTAGGGTTCAAATCCCTATCTCTCCGCCACTTTTAAAAAAACCGCTGTTCTTACAGCGGTTTTTTTGTATCTGCTGTTTTTTAACCGCTGTTATCGAAACTTCTAATTGGTTTTTCTCTAGCTCTTTCTCCAAGTTTTTGCGTACCTACATTGGGTTTAGTTTACGCAGTAATACCTTCAATCGAAGACATTTCCATACGTCTCATTTGGGCTTCAAATAGAGCTTTCTTAAGTCTCAACGTGGGATGCTTAAACGCATTTTGATAGAGTCCCAGTCTAAATACTGCAAATGTACTTGGAGAAAAAATGAAGCTACTTTACTGGTTAGATGAATGGCAAGCTCTTACTCAACAAGAACAAGAGATGGCTTTACCTATCTCTGGCTACGATTTACTTGATGATGTATTTGTGAAGTATGAACTCGTCGATCTTAACAAGCCATTGTTGTTCACATTTTCTCCTTCCGGTACTGATGTGCAGGTACAAGACTTAACTCCGGATTTTTCTCCTTGGGGCTACGAGCTCGGAATACAACAAAAAGTAAACATTATTGCCTTTCAACATTTAGGACAAAGTAATTGGTTCCGTAGTCGGAATTTGATTTTCTTTCTGGAG
Organism: Vibrio sp. D417a; assembly: GCF_030248595.1. NCBI lineage: Bacteria > Pseudomonadati > Pseudomonadota > Gammaproteobacteria > Vibrionales > Vibrionaceae > Vibrio > Vibrio sp. D417a. The sequence goes on from NZ_JAHGAM010000001.1 coordinate 792, forward strand.
CAGCTATCTGAGTTGCTTCATCCCTTCAAATGTCGTTTGGGTTATGGGCAAAGTCGAGGTGGCTTTGCAATTGGCGCGTTCGCTAACTTGCTGAAACTAGAACATCTTTTGTTGTTTTATCCTGTTAGCACTAAAAATAAAGCGTTAGTGCCTTGGGATGATCGGCCGAGTACTGAGCTTGCTCAGCAGTTTGCTTGGGAAAGCGGCTACCATGATCGAGATTTGGGCAATGCCAAAGGTTATATTATTTATGACCCATCCAATCGCATTGATCGTCTTCATGCTGAACGTTATCCAGAGCTTACCCATTTAAAAGTCGTCGGTATGGGACACGGCACTCAATCCACACAATTAGATAAATTAGAATTTTTTAATCTGGTGGCGCAGGAGTTTGTTCGCCATCAAACCTTAGATATTGACCAATTTAATAAGCAAATTCACGCTTTGTTTTAAAAGAGGACTGATATCAGAGTCCCCTGTAACCAGGGGGAGATGATCACACACTAAAAACTAGATTTTTAACACAATTGCTAGGCGCAATTTAGATGGAGGATTAATGAAGTTACTGTACTGGTTGGATGAATGGCTGGCTCTTTCTCGTGAAGAACAGCAAACCAGGCTACCGATGTCCGGGGAGGACTTACTTGATGATGTATTTGTTAAGTATGAGTTTGTCGACCGCAATAAACCGTTGTTGTTCACCTTTTCCCCTGCTGGTACGAATCTACAAGTACAGGACTTACACTCAGACTTTGCGCCTTGGGGCTATCGCTTAGCCCAGAAACAAAAAGTAAATATTATTTCATTTCAGCACCTTGGGAAAAGTAATTGGTTTCGTAGCCGTAATTTAATTTTCTTTCTAGAGCAACTGTCGACTTTACTTGAGCCCTTTGAATGTCGTTTAGGCTATGGACTTAGCCGCGGTGGTTTTGCTATTGGTGCCTTTTCTAATCTATTAAAGTTGGATCAAGTATTGATGTTTCACCCGGTCAGCACAAAAAACAAAGTTTTGGTGCCATGGGATGATAGGCCAAGTACTGAACTTGCCCAACAATTTGATTGGGAAGGAAAGTATCACGACCTCGACCTTGGCGATGCAAAAGGCTATATCATTTATGATCCAACTAATGAAATCGACCGCCTTCACGCCAAACGCTACCCAGAGCTCACTCACTTGAGGGTCTTTGGGATGGGACATGGTACCCACGCGACGTATTTGAATAAATTCGGTTTTTATAAGCAAGTGGCCGTAGACTTTATACGTTATCAGAAGATAGATATAGCGCAGTTTCGTCATCAGACCAAAACGCTGCGCTTAAAAGAAGATTACTATCAGTGCCTTAACAAGGCGAATGCGAGTTCACAGCATCGTTTAAACTTACTGAGTACCGCTCATAATGTACTAATTGAAGAAAAGAAAGAACATGTGAAGGAGCATCAAGCGCAAATCGATATTCAGCCACTTGTTGATATTGCACTTAAGCATGAGTATGACAACCCGCAAGATGCAGTACAGCTTTTGGAAGTCGCTCAGCAGTTGGTTCCGAATGATCCCGTTGTGGAGCACAAGTTGCAGCAACTGTCGTAACGTTGAGATGTAATGCGGACGATATTGGTCGAAATAGGTCAGTGGCTTTTGTCGCTGGCCTTTTTAATAGCTTATGGATTGATATTTCGATGAAATCTAATGAAGCAGTACAAAATAAAAAGCCCAAGCAAATGCTTGGGCTCCATAAATGTTAATGCGAGTTTTAAAACTCTTTTGGCGCAAAGCCTGTCATCACATCAAGGCGAAGTTCTTTACCAACTTTTGTTAATGGGTGAACGATTACTAAGCCGCGTACGCGTTTTTTCAGTTTGCCGATGTCCGCTTGTTCTGCTTTGGTGATTTCACGAGAGAAAGGCATATCAAGTAAGCTTTTACGTTCTTTGTTCAGCTCATAGTTTTGCTTGTGCTTTAACTGGTTAAGCTTTTTGGTAAGCTGTTCTACTTCATCCGTGAACTTTGTAATCATTTCGTGATCACCACGAGAACGTGCCGCATCAAGTTTACGTTGGCATGTATCTAAACGGTTGTGCAGCTTTTGAATATCAGTTTTTATGCTCATGGTAATTTGGCTCAAATTTTAAATAGTCGAGGAGTATAGCATAGCTGAGATCACACGCTCTACTATACTTCTCGATTGTCTGGCTTTAGTTAATCAGTTCATTGCCCGATACGTTACCAGAGAAAAAGGCTTCGACGTTATCAAGCGTCACAGAGGCAATATTATTCAGTGCTTCGTGAGTCAAGAATGCTTGGTGGCCAGTAAACAGCACGTTATGACAAGCCGATAAACGGCGGAAAACATCATCTACAATGACATCGTTAGATTTATCTTGGAAGAATAAGTCTTTTTCATTGTCATACACGTCTAGGCCAAGCGCACCAATCTTACCTTGTTTCAACGCTTCTATCGCCGCTAGTGAATCTAGCAACTCGCCTCGACTGGTGTTAATGATCATTACACCATCTTTCATTTGCGCGAAGGCTTTTTCGTTCAATAAGTGATAGTTTTCTTCACTCATTGGACAATGGAGAGAGATAATATCCGCATTAGCGTAGATTTCTTCAAGCGAACAGTAACGGGCTCCCATTTCTAGCGCTAATGGGTTTTCGTAGGGGTCGTAGCAAAGCAGTTCCATGCCAAGCCCTTTGAAGATACGCATCGTTGCGATACCAATCTTACCCGTACCAATAACACCAACGGTTTTTCCGAAAAAGTTAAAGCCAACAAGACCTTCTAGCGAGAAGTTGGCGTCACGTGTCCGTTGGTAGGCCTTGTGAAGGCGGCGGTTTAGGCACATCATTAAACCAACCGTGTGCTCTGCCACTGCTTCTGGTGAGTAAGCAGGAACTCGAACCACTTGTAAGCCTAGTTCTTTGGCTGCTTGTTGATCAACTTTATCATATCCCGCGCAGCGCATAGCAATAAGCTTGGTCCCGCCCAGAGAAAGCTGTTTAAGGACAGGAGCTGAAAGATCATCATTAACAAACGCACATACGACATCACTGCCGTGCGCCATCTTGGCTGTTTTTTCGGTTAGTCGGAAGTCGTGATAGTGAAATTCAAAATCGCGGTTATTTTTAATTTTATTAAAAGAGGCTTCGTCGTAGGATTTTGCACTAAAAAAAGCAATGTTAATCATGGTTCCCTCTCAAAAAGTGCGGACTTTATAAATAAATATGCTTATAAAGTAATGCAACTTAGCCGCAATGAATAGAGAAATCTTCTCTTTGACTTTTGTTGTATCAAATAACGATAAGAAGTACGCCTTTCAGCGAGTCTATCTTATGGTTCCGCATTAGATACTGTTTGCTTTACGAGCATTAACTGACTAGCATTATCGCTCTTTTCTTGTTCACTTTATTAGCTTAGGCGTTACGACAATGTCAGTAAAATGGTGCTCTATGTTCTTGTGTTGTGTGTTTGCTTCTGGCGCTCACGCAGCTGTTGACCTCGTTAAAGTCGATAAGTCTAAGCGTCGAATGTATTTGATGGAACAAGGAGCAGTGCTAAAAGAATACCGAATTGCTTTAGGAGCGAACCCTCAAGGACATAAACAAGAAGAGGGAGACAATCGCACACCAGAGGGCGAATACACTCTAGATTATGTTATAGAGGACTCTGCTTTTTATCGTTCTGTGCATATCAGTTACCCTGATGCGATTGATACGTTGGAAGCGAAGCGCCGAGGTGTGTCCCCTGGAGGGAACATCAAAATTCATGGCTTAAAAAACGGTGAGAGTCAGTTGCCGATTTACATCCAAAGTTTTGATTGGACTAATGGGTGTATTGCGATTACCAACGAGGAGATGGACGAATTTATCCAGCTTGTCGAGATGGGGACACCAATTCAGATTGAGTGGTAACAAAAGGTCCCCTTTAATGTTCTGGCTCTTATAGGCTATGGCATAAAGCGCTGTGGATGATCACTAAAAATACCGTCTAACTGAGGCAGGTATTTCAGTTTATTTGGATTGTTCACCGTATAGCACATCACTTTGTAACCGGCTTGTTGGAGTTTGTTTATCTGGCGAGTACGAACCCAGTTAATGTTTAGGTTGCAGCTATAGGCACTAACTTCTTCCAAAAGGCGTTTATCTTTTCTCGTAAAGAATTCACTTAACACACCCAATCGGTAGCCACTGCAGTATTTGTGCATCGCTCTAATGACGTCATGACTAAAGCTCGATAGGAGTACATTCTCTTGCGGCATTGGACTTTTTGTTAACGCATTGGCGAGAGTCTGCGCCACTTCTTCCGCTGGATGGTTGTCTACTTTAACTTCGATATTCAAGTTAAGCTTATTCTCAGTAGCTAAAGTGAGCAGTTCATCTAGTGTCACGATCTTCTCGCCTGAAAAGTCTGTGCTAAACCAACTACCGAAATCTAATGCTTTTAACTCTTCCAGGGTGAGCTCATCAACACGGCCTTGTCCATTGCTGCATCGATTGACGGTATGATCATGGCAAACCACTAAAACATTATCTTTGGTAGGCTGTATATCCACTTCCACCCACCTCAACCCCAGGTCAATGGCTGCCTGAATGCTTATTTTTGTATTCTCAGGGTATGAACCTGCCACGCCACGGTGACCAATTAATAACGTTTCCATTCGCTTTATCTTTTCTTTGCGGTTGCCAGATTGTACTCGTTTTTTCTATGAAGATATATCTAGGTGCATATTGTTAGGAACCTTTAGTAAAAGTGAACATTAAACTCTAATGGCACGTTGTTGCTTCTTGGACTGAGTCCTGTGGACTCAAAGCATTAGAGTGTTAGTTGTTTAATTGGTAAATGAGTAATAAAATGCGAACCATTTTTATTTGAATGGTGAGTGGTAATGTCACGAGTTTTGATAGTCGATGATGACGTTCCTTTGTGTGAGCTGTTAGAAGCGGTTTTGCAAGAGGAGGGCTACATCGTCTCTTCTGTGCATTGCGGTGAAAGTGCGCTGCAATATATGGAAAAAACGCCTGTAGATCTTGTATTGCTTGATGTCATGTTACCAAACCTTAACGGCATGCAAGTTGCTCGTAGGATCTGTCAGCGCTTCGCGACACCTATTCTAATGCTTACCGCTCTCAACGATGAAAACTCGATGCTTGATGGTTACCAAGCGGGGGCCGATCAGTATATCGGAAAGCCTTTTAATGTCGCTGAGCTTCTAATGCGCATCAAAGCGATTCTTCGTCGTGTTGGCTTGGAACGTCAACGTCAGGCGATGTGTAGTACCGTTCAAACGATCAGTGACCAGCTTAATAGCTTACCCCTCACAAGTACGGAAGCTGAACTATTGAGCTACTTGGTAAAAAACCAAGGAGTCGTGATTTCAAAAGCAGAGCTTCAAACCGAAGTGTTAAAGAAAGAGCTGAGTCCTTTTGATCGCAACCTTGATATGCACATCAGTAACATACGTCGCAAGTTAGTTGAAGCGGGGCTTTCCAAGCAACATATCAAAACCTTCCGTGGCAAAGGTTACAGTTATTTAGAGGCTGTAAACCGTTAATGAAGCTCCGATGTCCACCTTTTATTGCAAAACGTAAAGATAGCTTAGCGTTCAAGTTATTTAGTTGCATGACCGCAATTGTCATTAGTATTTTGGTCGTGCAATCCTTAGCGGAACAAGCTCTGGTGAAAGCCATGTTGAAAGTGCCCGATAGTGTGCGAGAAGAAATGCTAGACCTTGCACATCAAGCCAATGTATTGATTGAGCACGGAGACATGGACGAACTTGCTGACTGGGCAAATGCGCAAAACTTTTATTTATTTGTGTTGAATGAACATCAGCAACCAGTTACGCACCGTCTGATGCATCCGCACTTCGAGTTCAAACTTCAATTTAAGAGAAGCATTGATGATCAACTTGAGGGGAAAGTGAATCGCCCCATCATCAATATTCCTTTAGTTCATGGCAATACTTTAGTGATTCAATTGCCACATCGACTGCACCCTGCAAATGACTTCATTCTGTATTTCTCTATTCTCAAAGTCGTGATTGCAGTGGTTATTTTGGCGCTCTTTTCACTGCTAATGGCACGTAACTTACAGCAACCATTGGATCGATTGAGAGAAGCAAGCAAAAAGCTATCTAATGGAGATTTTAATGTCAGTGTCGTGAAAGAGCTGAAGTCGAGCACGCGTGAGTTTAACGAGTTAGCGCAAGATTTCGATCACATGACGCAACAGATTCATTCTCTCGCTGAAAAGCAGCGACTGCTTATAAGAGATGTCTCTCACGAATTGAGAACGCCGTTAGCGAGGCAGAACTTGGTTCTACATCTTTTGCGAAAGCGTGTTGGAGAAAGTGAGCAAAGCCTAGTGACAAGGCTAGAAGATGAAGCAAAAGAGCTGAACCATTTGATCAGCGATATATTGGAGTTCAGTCGCTTGGAAAATGCGCGCTTCGACAAAGCCACGAAACGCTGTGATTTAGAAGTTTTGCTCTCCCCGCAAGTAGAACGTTGCAAAATAGATTTGAAGTCAGAACAGACGTTGTCTTTCCGCTCAGAAGCTGTATGTGCTAAAGCCATTTGTGAAGAAATGCTGGTCATTCGTTGTTTGAACAATCTTATTGGTAATGCCATTAAATATTCAGGACAAGCATCTCAGATAGAAGTTTCTCTGGAAAATTATGTCAAAGAAGGGCAGCAGTTCACCACCATGTCAGTATCTGATGATGGGCCTGGTATTCCAGAGAACAAGCTGGTCGATATTTTTGATCCGTTTACACGCTTAGATGCTTCTAGAGATAAAAAGCTTGGTGGCTACGGTTTAGGTCTTGCGATTGTCAAAGAATCCATGCGTATTATGGGTGGAGCAGTCACGGCGAAAAACCGTGAGCAAGGTGGTTTGAGGGTTACTTTAGTGTTCAAGCAATAAGTATGATTAAGTCGTAATTTTTGTGATTAATGTCACATTATCATGGCGCATCATCAGAGAGTACTTTACAAAAGTTTGCAAATGCAAAGAATGTAAATTTAATGCAAATGGTAATACTTATCACTTATATTCACCCGCGAAATAATTAAGAGGGAATCGCATTCAACAAGTATGTGACCCGAAAAATAATAATCGGAGTGAAAGGATATGTTTACTAAGAGCCATTTGGCGTTAGTGATCGGTGCAGTGTTAGCAACACCTGCAGTGGCGGAAGTTCAAACAGACGAACATGTAGTTGTAGAAGGTCGAGAGTTCGGCTACAAGGCAGATACAAACAGTACAGCAATGCGCATGGAAATGACGCAGCTGGAAACGCCGGGACAAGTAGCGGTTATCGATGAAACGGTAATTGATGAGCAGCGTGCAAGTACACTTGGTGAAGTGCTACGTAACGATGCAAGTGTTAGCGCGGGTGGTACAAGCCGTAACCGCGAACGTTTCTCTCTACGTGGTTTTGAACTTAGCAGTTCAGACGGTTTTCTTCGTGATGGTCGCCAACACTGGTCACACTACCGTCAGCCAATTGAGCTTTTAGAGCGTGTTGAAGTGCTTAAAGGTCCATCAGGTCTGCTATACGGTAAATCTGAGCCGGGTGGCTTGGTAAACATGGTTTCGAAAAAACCAACAACTCAAACACAAGCAAGTTTGAGTCAAGATCTAGGTTCGAATGATCACTCACGCACTGTGCTTGATGTGAGTGGCGCGCTAAATGATGCAGAGACACTGCGTGCGCGCGCAATTTTTGCCAAAGAAAGCTACGGCTCTTGGCGCAGGTACGGTGATGGCACTGAGCCTAGAACAGATCGTACGGTAGCGGGCCTAGTGGTTGAGTACGACATCACCGACAACTTTATGGTGTCAGCGCATTACGATCGCACGAAAGACGATGGTAGCGTAGACTCTGGCGCATACATTGTTGATGGCAAAGCGGTTCGCGGTGATAAGTACATTTGGGATGCGCAGTGGTCTGAAATTGATAACGAAGTAGAAAACTACGGTGTCGATATTAATGCGCAAGTCACGGATAACGTGAACGTAAAAGCAGGTTACAACCGCCAAGACTTTAAGCGTTTTGATGTAGAGTCTTACCCTAAGTTTGATCAGTATGAAGAGTTAAATACGATTAAGCATCGAGGCAACGATCGCTCCGATAATTGGGTATTTGATACTGCATATATAGATGTGACGACGGACTTTACTTTGTTCGGTACGGAAAACACGTTGTTAGTGGGCGCTAACTACTTAGACTACAGTTATGATCGCTTTATGGCATTTCATAATGAGGCGAGTATTGCGCCAGGAGAAACGGTGCCTAAGCCTAGCTATAGTAGTTCGAGGAAATCACCAACAGCTGAGTACGATACTTGGGGTATCTACGCGCAAAATATGATGACGATTAATGATTACTGGCAAGTGCTTGCAGGTGTTCGTTATGACGAAAAGCGTGATGATGAACTGACCGAAAACCAAGTTTCTCCAAAGTTAGGTGTGATATTCCACCCATCGACGAATGGCTCGGTTTACGTTCAGTATTCTGAAAGCTTCATGCCTCAAGGTGAAGTCAGCAACGGTAGTCGTACCTACATCAATGAAGGTGAGAAACTCGACGCTGAGCGTGGTATCTCTTATGAAATCGGTACGAAGTGGGAACTGTTTGATCAGCGTTTATTTGTATCTGGTGCTGTGTTTGATATCACGTTAGAGAACATCTCGCTGGATGTTGAAAGCGGCAAAGACGCGGGCGGCAATCTCCTACACAAGAAAACGCAAGGTGGTGAGCAAGTTCACAAAGGCGCTGAGTTAATGGCTCAAGGTTTTGTGACCCCAGAGTTGTCGCTAACCGCTTCTGCAATGTATTTGGATGCAGAGCTTAAGAAGGCAGAAAGATATGAGGGCAACCGCCCTGTAGACGTGCCAGAGTTCTCGGCAAGCCTATGGTCTAGCTACAAGGTTCAAGACAACACTAACTTAAACCTTGGTTTGATTTATGAAGGTGATCGCTACGGTGATGCAAAAAACACCTTCAAGAAAGATGGCTACGCTCGCGTTGATATGGGCGTGTCATACAAACATAAGTACGATGAAAACTTGGATATCATTGCTCGATTCAATGTCGAGAATTTATTCGATACCGACTACTTCGCAGGTGGTGGTAGCACGAATGGCGAGCAAAAAGGTGCGAGTGGGGTTGTGGTTGGAGAAAGCCGCAACTACATGGCAACAATCCAGTTCAAGTACTGATAACAATTTGATTATTAAAGGGGAAGGGTAGTCTTCCCCTTTGGTCGTTTTTGGAACACAGAAATATAACTCGTATGAATCTAATGAAATCAAGTATCGCTCTGTTGATATCATCGGTTTTGATTCCCGCTCACGCGGCGAACTTAAACGATGCACAAGCTGTGCAGAGTAAAACAAACCAGTCGTCGGCGGTAAGCCAAAAACGTATTGATGCAAGCGCAGAAAAATCACTTACTCTAGAAGCTGAAATTGAGCAGCTGCAAGAAGAAGTCGGTAACTTGAAGATTTATCGCGATCATCTTGCAAGCCTTGTTGAGAGCCAAAATCAAGAAGTTGATAGCTTGAACGAGCAAATTGAACAGATTGCTCAAACTCGTCAAGGTGTCGTGCCTTTAATGTATCACATGCTTGAGGGCTTAAAAGTGCTCGTCGCTAACGACAAGCCTATACGCAAAGCGCAACGTGAGGAGCGAATTGCAAAGCTGGATTCCATGATGACGCGTGCAGACGTTGCGGATGCAGAGAAGTTTCGTCGTATTTTAGAAGCGTACCAAATTGAAATGGATTACGGCACCAAGCTTGGCGTTTACCAAGGCAAGATTAACCTGGGTGACAATGAAGCTGTGGAGGCGGACATTCTCTATTTAGGTCGTTTGTCTTTGGTAGCGCGTAGCTTATCTGGTGACACATTTTGGAGCTGGTCACAGCAACAACAAGCATGGCAACAAGTGGGTTCTGAGCAAAAATCAGAGCTAGACAAAGCGTTCGCTATGGCGAATAAACAGATCGCGCCGAGTATGTTAACTCTGCCAGTGTCGTTAACCGCTGCGGAGGGCAAATAAATGATGAAAAAATGGTTATCGGTTGCATTAATCTCGACAGCCGCATTAATGCCTTATACAACTTTTGCTAGTGATGCGTTGTTACAAAAGGCGCAGCAAGAAAATCGTCAACAGCAATCGCACAATGTCGCGCGTGAATCAGGTTTTAAGCAAACAGAGCAAGACCTACAGGCTATAAAGAATAAATTGGTGGCAGAGCGTGCTGCTCTTCAAGCAGAGGCGGACTCATTAAGTGTTACCTTCGGTGAAAATGAAGCAGAACTGGCACAGCTAGAAGAAAAGTTGCGTCTAGAAACCGGGAGCCTAGGTGAGTTATTTGGCGTCGTTCGCCAGAACGCAAAAGAGCTAGAGTCTGAGCTAAAAAGCTCAGTAACCGGTGTAGATGCAAACTCATATCAGAAAGATATCGATGCTATTGTTGCGGCTAAATCACTGCCAACGTTGACCCAACTTCAGGCGATGTGGCGCAGCATGGAAGAACAAATCAAAGCAAGCGGTGAAATGGCAAACGTCTCTTTCACACTGCTAAATGGCGAGGGTCGTGAACAAACGGTTAGTGGTGTTCGTCTTGGTTCTATGGCGCTGCTGGATGACACTGGCTACGTTAAGTGGAATGGTCAACGCGGAGATGCGGTAAACTATCTTCGTCAGCCTGAAAGCGGTCCAACAGCGAATACTATTTCCTCTGGTGACATTGATGCGCTTGTCATAGATCCGTCACGTGGCATTCTTCTTGAGCAGCTCGCAAACTCACCGACTTTGGCTGATCGCCTAAATGCGGGTGGCGTTGTCGGCAAAATCATCCTTGGTTTATTGGCTATCGGCCTATTGATTGCGCTCGTACGTGGTGCATCTCTGATGATTTCGCGCCAGAAAATCATGAAGCAACTGAAAACCCCAGCGCAGCCAGGAAACAACCCTTTGGGTCGCGTGCTTGCGGTATACCAGAAAGACAAGCATCGCAGCGTAGAAGCGTTAGAACTACGTCTTTTGGAAGCCGTTGTTGATGAGCAAACCCACCTAGAAAAAGGGTTGTCGATGCTTAAGCTTCTTGCTGCTCTAGCTCCTATGCTTGGCCTACTAGGCACGGTAACGGGTATGATCGAAACCTTCCAAGTCATCACTCAATTTGGTAATGGTGATCCGAAAGTAATGGCGGGTGGTATTTCAATGGCACTTGTGACTACCGTACTTGGCCTTGTTTCAGCCATGCCTTTGCTATTAGCGCACAACGTATTGAGCTCTCAAGCAGAAAATATTCGCAGTATCTTAGAAAAACAAGGCATCGGTTTAGTTGCAGAACAAGCTGAGCGTGATATGCCGAATAACAAAAGTCACTCTAACACCTTAGCGGAGAACGCAGCGTAATGGAGCAGATCCTACTCAGCACATTGGGTTTGATCAGTGAGGATTGGGCCACAACCTTGATGAGCTTTATGCAGCAAGGTGGTCAAATCCTATGGTGGCTGGCCGCCGTCGTGGCGGTGTGCTGGCTGTTGGTTATGGAGCGAGTTATTTATCTCACAACGGTTTTCCCTGGGGTAAAAAAACAGCTTTGTGAGCAGTGGCAAGCAAGATCAGAGCACCACTCTTGGTACGCGCATCAAATCCGTGAAGGATGGATTGCAAAAGCGCAAATCGAACTACGCCAAAACCTATCGACTATTAAGCTACTTGTGGCGGTTTGCCCAATGCTAGGGTTGTTAGGGACGGTGACAGGCATGATTACGGTGTTTGACGTAATGGCATCGCAAGGCAGCAGCAATCCGAAATTGATGGCTTCTGGTATCTCACTTGCTACGCTGCCAACCATGGCAGGTATGGTAGCAGCGCTTGCGGGCATGTTTATTCATGCTCGCCTTAGCAAAGTGTGTGAACGAAAAGCTATCCAGTTAGAACAATCTTTAAGGAGTCAAAAGTGAGACTCGGACGCAGACCTAACCAACAAGATGAAGCTCAAGTCGATTTAACCTCGATGCTTGATATCGTCTTCATCATGTTGATCTTCTTCATTGTGACCAGTTCGTTTGTACGTGAATCCGGTGTAGAAGTGAATCGCCCCCAGGCTTCTAATGTAGTAAGTCAAAAAGACGCGGGCATTTTTATCGCAGTAACGGCAGCGAATGATGTGTACATTGACAAACGAGTGGTTGATATTGAGCGTGTTGAGGCCTCTATTGAGCACCTGTTACTTGATCAACCTGATGCCTCGTTAGTTATCCAAGCTGACGAGCATGCTTACAATGGCACTGTCGTGAAAGTGATGGACGCTGCAAAGGCGGCGGGTGTGAAGAACATTGCATTGGCGGCGGAGAAACCTTAATGGGCAGGCTGTTACTTGCACTACCAGCATCACTGTTAATTTCTGTGAGCTTGTTTAGCTTTATGGCGTGGATGGTTGATAAAGGCAACCAGCGTGCACCAGAAGCTTCAGAAGCCGTTCGTTTTGATATGGTGATGGTAGAGAATGAAGCAGACGTGCAGCGTCGTCAACGTTCAGTGCCGGAGCAACCAGAACCACCTCAAGCGCCGGAGCCAATGGATCTGTCTCAAGCTGACACTCAAATGGAACCAATGAGTCAGATGACGCCAGTCAGTGCTTTAGGTTTAAACACAGCCCTTGAAGGCATCGCGATTAGCGCCCCAAACTTGAAGGGAACAATGGGCAACCAGCAAGCACTGCCGTTGTATCGTGTTGATCCTCGCTATCCAAGTAAGGCGCTGAAACGTAGAGTGGAAGGTTATGTCATTATGCGTTTCACGATCGATGCAACTGGACGACCAAAAGATATTGAAGTGATCGAGGCTGAGCCCGAGCGCATGTTTGAAAGGGAAGCAATCCGTGCGCTTAAAAAATGGAAGTATCAGCCAAAAGTTGAGGATGGTGTGTCAATTGAGCAGTTCGGACAAACCGCTAAAGTGGAGTTCAAGTTAGCCAAATGATGAAAAAATTCTTAATCGGTACGGTATTAAGCCTGAGTGCACTCTCAACCATTGCCAGTGAGTTAAGCCAATACACCGCAGCGAGAGTTCAACGAGCACACAACTTGGCTCAAGAGGAGAAACTAAAAGAAGCGATTTCATCTCTTGAAGCTATGGAGCTTTCTCGTGGATATGACCAAGCTTATGTCGCTCGAATGTTGGGTATTTTTTACTGGCAGAACGAGCAAACTCAAGCGGCGATTAAGCAACTTGAGTTGGCAGTCAATAGTGGTTTGCTACAAGATGAGCAAGCATGGCAAACCCGAAAAATGTTGGCTGATATACTGCTGAACGAGCAACGTTTTTCTAAGGCTTTACCTCATTACTATGCCTTGAGCAAAAACATTCCTAAAGGTCAAAAAGCGCATGAGCTATGGCTGCGTATTTCCCAATCTCATTATCAACTGAGTCAGTGGCAAAAAGTGCTTTCAGCAATGGCTCGTTATGAGAAATTTGGTCAGCCAGACAAGCTTGGCGCATTGTCGATAAAGCTTTCTGCTGAGCTAGAACTGAAAAAGTGGAAGCCGGCAATCTCGACCATCAAACGCTTAATCGTGATTGAACCTGAGCGAATTGAATGGTGGCGTCAGCTTGTTGCTCTATACCTACGGGTTGATGACAACAAACGTGCCCTAGACTCTTTGGCGTTGGCAAAACTGAAAGGGTTACAACTTAGCCAAGATGACTTAAAGCTGCTGGCACAATTGTACGCGAAACGAGGTATTCCTGAGAGAGCTGCGTTGGTGATGAACGAGCTAGAGGATGTAAACTCGAATAGTAAGCTAAAAGCTCAGCAAGCAACGTATTGGCAAATGGCAAAAGAGTGGGAAGAGTCTATTGATAGCTGGCGTATTGCAGCTCAGCTAGATAGGCAGTATTACTGGAACTATTCTCAACTGTTGGTGCAAGAAGGCCATTATAAAGATGCCATTGCCGCGCTCGATAAGGTCAGAGGTCGTAAAGCGGATGTTGCACTTATCAAAACTCGCGCTTACTACAAACTTAAGCGGTTTGACGATGCGCTCGCTAATGCCAAAAGAGCGAATGAGATTAAGCCATCGAATCAGGCAAAGAGTTGGGTTAAGTATCTATCACAGCTACGCAAAGTAGAATCGACGCAGAACTCATAGCGAACATTTTTATTAAATACCCGAGCTCAGTCTCGGGTATTTTTTTGTCTAAAGTCATAAAGGCTATTTATTGTATGAGCTTTTCATAAAAAGCTAATGCATCAAATGGTCGGGAGAAAAAAGGGCTTTTCTCTATATATTCTTGATGTACCTTGCTCAGTGTTTCAAACTTTTCTCTCGATGTAGGTTCGATATGAAAAGTTAGGCTTTCAGTCGATTCTACAAGCTTTAATGTTGAGGTTCTTGAAGCGTTATTTTTTGCTATTAATAGATAATATGCTAGCTCTTGCTTCTCTTTTAATACACAAGCCTCAAAAGCTTTCTCGCTTAAAAACGGCAGAACAGGAGTTAATGCTTCTATATGCTTCTTTGAATACTCTAGGGTTTGTTTGTCAGGTGTATTCTGGTCTGCCATAGATTCGCACAGCTTTATCTTAGCACCATAATTATCGATAGATTGGCTTACGTTGTTAAACAAACTGGCTTCAAACTTTTCACTTGCGAAAGTGACACTTGAGAAAAGTGATAAGAGAATTATTCCAACATTCTTGTTCATATTTTTCCTTCTGAACTACACCATAACGTTTGGCTAGCATCAGAAAATCTTCTCTATCTAACCCTACACTAACTTCTTAGCTTACCTTTTTTATCTAGTTTATGGATAGCTTTTAAGCTTTTCATTAAATATACATAAAGGCGCATTTTGGTGGAGTCTATCCCACTTTTTAGTATTGGAAATATCATTAAATTTTGAGTCATTAAAATTGATAGGGTTATTATCTAGAGGGTAGGCAATCGGTAACTCGCATTGGGCCAAATAGCTAAAACATGTGCAAGCCAAGCTGAATTGAAAAAGTAAACAATGTAAATTAAATGCCAATACGAATGATTATCACCTAAATTATGCCCCACATTTATTGGTGATGATTGTTTCTATGTTGCTTAAAAGCAAAGGTGTTCAAACTTGGGCTCGCCGCCTACATATCTATATTTCGATGGCTCTTCTCTTAGTTACGCTGTTTTTTGCAGTAACTGGTATTACCCTCAATCGCCCCGAATTGTTTGAACGCAGTGAACCTATCATTCAACAACATACTCTGACGGTTCCGCACTCAGTTCTATTCTCACATTCAGATACCTTTCAACCTAATCGTGAAGAACTGGTAGCTTTCTTGACTAAAGAAACCGAGCTTCGCGGCACTCCCTCCGCACTAGATGTGTATACCGAAGTTGAGCAAGGTGAGTTGTTACTCGGAGAGCTTTCTATGGATTTTAAAGGCCCGGGTTATAACGCTACGGTCTTTATTGATATGACTACTGGTGCAGCAGACGTCGAAACGACGCACTACGGTATTGTTGCGCTGCTGAACGATCTACATAAAGGACGCAACAGTGGTGGGATTTGGAAGTGGTTTATCGACGTCACTGCGCTTTTGATGGTGTTTTTTGTTCTTACAGGCGTGTGCTTGTTACTGCCTAAGAAGAAGACGCTCAGAACGTCAATGCAATGGATGAGCTTTGGTACGTTACTGCCGCTCGTAATTTATTTTGTTGCTGTTCCATAACAGCTTTTTTAGAGAACACTTATGTTGAACACAGGAAGATTTTTCCGCCGTAATCACTTTTGTAAAGCCGCTTTGATCGCGGCTTTTACTCCTTTCTCTCTTTCCGCGGCGCCTCTACCAGATAACGCGAAGGTCGACTTCGAACTCGAACTTCCAAAGATAGATACCTCAATGTATGCACGCCCTTATGTGGCGGTTTGGGTTGAAAACGATCAGCGTAAACCGGTTAAAACCATCCAGTTATGGGTAGGGAAAGACGAATGGTTAAAAGATCTACGCAGCTGGTGGAGAAAAGTGGGTCGTTATGATCGTGAACTTGTTGATGCGGTGACTTCTGCAACACGTCCTGCTGGTCAATACCGCTTTGTCTGGGATGGAACCAATGACGCAGGGGAGCGTTTGGAACAAGGAAATTACACGTTGTACGTCGAGGTCGTTCGTGAACACGGTGGGCGAAACTACTTACGTCAAAAAATAACGCTAGCGGACAGTGACGTGCGCTATGAGCTTAAACCAACACAAGAGACGGGTGTCATCACCGTCAATTATCAAGTTAAGTGATTAAAGGACACAACAATGAAAACCAAAATGAAAGCAGTGGCATTGGCGAGTGTAATGGCAATGGGATTGGCTGTAACCACCACCGCACAAGCACATCCACGTTGGGTTCTGCCCTCTCACTTTACGGTTTCTAAAGAAGGCGGTGACTGGCTGACATTTGATGTTACTGCCTCTCACGGAACGTTTGTTTTTGATAAGCCTGCGGGTAGTGATCAGGCATTTGTGGTGATGCCGGATGGCCGCTCTGAGCGTCCTAACTTTGTTGTTCGTGGCAAGCGTCGCTCTATGTTTGATTTCTTTTTTACAGAAGAAGGCACGCACAAAGTCGCGATTAATAATCAGCCGAGCTACTACACACAATACAAAGCGGGCCGTCGTGATACGGTGAAATGGGCGCGAGCAAACAAAGCTGAGCGTGGTGACGTGCTTCCTGAGCAAGCGCGTGATGTGGTTACTCAACTAAGTTACACCCGAGCAGAAAGCTACATTACGGTTGGTATGCCAACGGACAAAGCGTTGGAGATTGAAGGCAAAATGCTGGAGATGAAACCGATCACGCATCCATCGGACATCATTGAAGGTGAGCCTGTGACTTTCCAGTTTTTCTTTAACGGAGAGCCACAAGAGGGCGTTACTGCTGAGATTACACGTGAAGGTACCATGTACCGAAACCATCAAGAACAAATCGATGTGGTGAGCGATAAAGATGGCAAAGTGATCTTCACGCCAGAAGTCGCTGGGCGCTACTTAATGAAAGCGAACTACAAAGGTGAATTAAAAGATAATCCATTGGCGGATAAAGCGAGTGCCAATGTTCATCTTACGTTTGAAACTCAACTTAACTAATCGAATTAGGCTCAGCAATTGCTGGGCCATTTTGGAATTATCATGAATAACACTTCTCTTCTAAAAGCGGTTTTGCTTTTTTCTGGATTTGCGTCCTTTCACGCTGCTGCACATTTTCCTCTGATGAGCTGTCACTTGGCGCAAGATAAAGTGATTTGTGAAGCGGGCTACTCGGATGGATCGACAGCGGTCGACTA
Organism: Vibrio sp. D417a; assembly: GCF_030248595.1. NCBI lineage: Bacteria > Pseudomonadati > Pseudomonadota > Gammaproteobacteria > Vibrionales > Vibrionaceae > Vibrio > Vibrio sp. D417a. Next base: position 18,142 of record NZ_JAHGAM010000001.1, read on the forward strand.
CGATGTCGAAATGTACGATTACGACGACAATCTGATCGCCAAAGAAAAAACAGATAAGCGTTCCATCGCAGAATTTACTCACCCTGAAACAGATTTCTATTTGGTATTTGATGCCGGACATGAAAGCCCGGTGGAAGTGGATATCGTTGAGCTGAAAGAGAAATGAGTGTAAAGAAAGTTCGCCCTGATGATGGTAACCGAGAAGGAAAGTGGGTCGCACTGACAATCGCAGCGATTCTCAGTTCAGCAGCCATACTTATGCCCTACCATCAGGTCGCGACTGAAAAGCCAGACATGCAGTCTCATCAAGTGTTAATCACGGATTTACATCAAAACGAGTTGGGGTTGATCGCTGAACTTAAGCTCGCTCATGAAGAGATTCGTGATTTGCAGTTAGATACCGGAACTTGGCCTGAGATCTCTGATATGGAGGCGCTTTGGATTGCTCCTTTCGTGAAAGACCAAAATTGGAAGCGTAAAGGTTCTCATCAGTGGCAACGAATTGATGACGGTGTCTACATTGGCGTGAAGACCAGTGCCCAAGGCTCTGCTTCCATGCTGTTGGATAGCCGCAGTTCTCAAGCTGATATTTGGTTTAATGATTCTAGCCGTTCGTTAAATGTGGAGGGACTAAGCGAGCTAGCAAAACGCCACGATTTCGGTTGGAAACAAATCGTTGTGTCAGACTCTTCCTCTCACTCTCACGTCCATTAAGACAACATAATTGATAAGTACTATGATCAAACGCTCTCTTTTACGTCGTATTCTTACAGCCACCGCGTTATTGGCGGTGTCTTCTACAGGCTTTGCTGCCGAAAAACTCAGTATTGGTATTACGCTACAACCTTATTACAGCTATGTTAAAGCCGTTGTGGGTGAGAAGGCGGACATCATTCCTTTGGTTGATGCTGGTTTTAATCCTCACAACTATTTACCACAACCTAATGATCTTAAACGCTTAAATGAAATGGACGTAATAGTGATCAATGGTATTGGTCATGACGATTTTGCACTGAAAGTGATCAAGGCTTCTCAGCGTGATGATCTCGTGGTTATCGAAGCGAACAAAGAAGTGCCTTTATTGCCCGCTATGGGGCAGTCTGTTGGTCAAGGAGCAGTGAACCCTCACACCTTTGTCGGTCTATCAACAACCATTCAAAAGGTTTACACCATCGCGAGTGAGCTAAGCCAATTGGACCCAGACAATGCTACGTTCTATCGCCAAAATGCTCGTAAATACGCGAAAACATTTCGCCTGATGAAGCGTGATGCAATGTTGTCTCTTGGTGAGCTGGACACGGCTGGTATGAAGGTGGCGACAACCCACAATGCTTACGGATATATCCTTCAGGAGTTTGGTGTTGACGTTGCCGCTGTCATTGAGCCTGCTCATGGCGTTGAACCAAGTGCAAGTCAGCTACAGGAAACGATAGAGAAAATTCGTGAATCGGGCATTGATGTGCTGTTTTATGAGCTCAATATGCCGAATCGCTTTGTTGATACCATCGAAGAGGCGACTGGGGTGCAGCTTTATCGCTTTTCTCACATGACTCACGGTGAGTATGAGGCTGATAAAGTCGAGGTTGAGATGCGCGATAATGTGGAAACACTAATCGAAGCCATGAAATTTGTGGCGAGTAAGCGAGCAGGGGAAAAGGCGTAATGACCGGACCTTCCGTTTCCTTAAGTAACGTGGGCCTAAAATACGCCGACAATATCATTTTGCAGAACATCAGCGCCGAATTCGAGAACGCGAAATGTCACGTGATTATGGGACCGAACGGCGGTGGTAAAACCTCTTTGCTTCGTTCGGTACTTGGACTTACGCCATTTTCGGGAAACATTGCACTCAATTGGCCAGAGCCATCAGCTGCCTCGGGGAAGATAGGGTATGTGCCACAAAAAGCGATGTTTGAAGCAAGCCTCCCGTTAACCGTGATGGATTTTGTACTGCTTAACCAAACCCGTATCCCTCTATTTTGGCGACGTAAAACGAAACAAACTCAACATGCCCTGGCCCAGCTGGATCGCGTGGGTATGGCAACGCGTAGCGACCGTCGTATGGGGCAACTCTCTGGCGGTGAGCAACAGCGTGTTTTGTTTGCGCAAGCTTTACTGGATGAGCCCAATTTATTGGTTTTAGACGAACCTACAACTGGCATGGATGAGCAAGGTGTTCGATATCTTGAAGGTTTGATTCATGAAGTCGTTGGAGAAGGCAAAACGGTACTGGCAGTGCACCATGACGTGACCGCAGTGCGCCGTTTAGATGCGCAGGTCCATGTTGTAAATCGTCAAATTGTGGCGTCAGGGCACCATTCAGATGTACTAAGTCCTGATCGTATAGAAACATTATTCAAGCACTACACAGCAAAAGTGGAGGCTGCATAATGGATTGGTTGCGAGAGTTAGCGGTTAGCGGCGTTGAAGCTGGATGGTTAAGCGATAGCTTTTCTTATGCTTTCATGGTGAACGCAATTGTTGCAGCGCTGATATTAGGACCATTACTTGGTGGTCTTGGTACATTAGTCATCGCCAAGCGACTGGCTTTTTTCTCTGAAGCGGTTGGGCATGCTGCGCTTACCGGAATCGCGATTGGTGTGTTGCTCGGTGAGCCGCCAGAGAATCCGATCATCGGATTGTTTAGCTTTTGTATGATTTTTGCGCTGTTGCTTCACTTTGTTCGTAATCGTACGAATGTACCTTACGACACACTGGTTGGGGTTTTTCTTGCACTAGCGTTAGCGGTTGGTGCTGCGCTGTTAATGTACGTTGCTCGCAAGATCAACATTCACATGTTGGAGAACGTGTTGTTTGGCTCGATCTTGACTGTGACGGACAACGATATCCTTATTTTAGCGATCAGTTGTTTGATCATATTACTGCTTCTTATTCCAACGTTTAACCGCATTTTGCTAACTTGTATCAGCCCGGATATTGCACGTGTACGCGGCTTTAATACCAGCTTTTATGATTACTTATTTGTCATGATGATCACCTTGGTCACCATCGCCGCGGTAAAGATTATTGGCGCGGTATTGGTTGGTGCATTGCTACTGATTCCTGGTGCAACGGCTAGGTTATTGACTAAACGCATGGGCAGTTTTGTTCTCCTTTCTTCTTTATTGGCAACCATTGCGTGTTTAGTAGGAACCATACTGCCGATGGAGCTTGAGCTACCAGTGCCATCAGGCGCATCCATCATCATTGTTTCTGCGGCATTTTTCCTAACAGCAACGGTTTACCGAATTATCCAAAAAGCGTAACCCTTTTTATAAAGTAATGAACATGAAGATAAAAAAATTAGCGATAACTTTTGGTTTGGTTATAGCGACGACACTTCCATCGTTGGCAGGCGCCAAAGACATTTTAACCAGCACTCCCGTCACGTACATGTTGTCTGAGCAACTCATGAAAGGTACAGGGATAGAGACTCAGTATCTGCCTCCAAAGCGTTACGGCGTTGAGCGTCTTGAGAACTGGTTCGCAAATAAAGGTACAGAGCAAGTTAAGCAAGCGGGTCAAGCCGCGACGGTTGCTGTTACTCTTGGTGCGATTTGGAAACAAGACCCGACTTATGTTTACGCTCGACAGGGCAACATTCACTTGATTGAAATCGATGCATCGCAGGCCATTTCTCCTAGAGCTCAAGGAGTTGCAGTACTGACATTGGAAAACGGGTCAACATCGAAGTACGCATGGCTGAACCCTACAAACTTAATCCGAATGGCGGGCATTGTTGGAGAGGATCTACAACGTGTATATCCTGAACACCAAAAGGCTATTCAAACGAATCAACAGGCTCTTATGCTCAATGTGCGTGAACTGATCAACCAACAACAGGCAGAGATCTTCGATAAAGGCATCGATTCAGTGGTACTGATGAGTGAGTCATTAGAGGACTTTGCCTCTGGCAACCAATTGTTTGTGGTTGGGCGCGAATTTAAGCCGGAACTCGAGTGGACAGAAGAAGACAAATTATCTTTAAAAGCTCAGTTTGAACAAGATAAAACGCTATGGTTAGTGACGGATAAACGACCGTCGAAAACCTTGACATCGCTTATTAAACCGAGCCGCATACTGCAAATTGATGTTATTGACCGCTGGGGCAGTAAGGGTATCAAAACTGAGAAGCCACTCGCACGTTGGGAGATGTGACACGTAAAAAGCCACAGATTTTATGATGGGGAATGAAAAGTTCCCTATTTTTTTGTGACTCAGTTCAAAATGTGAGCATTAATACCACTGGTTGCATAAGAAAGTGTTTGTTTCATTTCTATTTCATTACTACTTTGTTATGTGTTCGTTGCGATTGATTCGGATTTAATCTGTTTCTAAGCGAACCGGTACAAACAACTATACGGATGTTAACAATGAAAATGAAAACTCTAGCCGTTGCAGTGGCGGCACTAGCATGTGGTTCACAGGCCTTCGCAGCAGAAGTTTACAACAGCGATGGTACATCTTTATCGATCGGCGGTCACGTTTCAGTTGGCGTGGGTGAGTATTTCGAAGAAGATGTAAAAGTTCACCAAGTGTCTCCACGTATTAACGTTGCGGGTAAGAAAGACATTGGCAACGGTATTACTATCGACGCTAAAGGTGAATGGGCGCTTAACTACCTAAACGGTGGCGAGCAATCGTTCAAAACTCGTCTAGGTTACATCGGTGCTACTCATGAGCAGTTTGGCCGTTTAGTAGCAGGTACTCAATGGTCACCTTACTACGATGTCGCTGGCGTTGCGGATCTACCAATCGCGTTTGCGAACGACTTTTTGTACGACAACCACGGCAACCTAGGCTCAGCTCGTGCTGATAAAATGCTTAGCTACCGTAAAGGTTTTGAATTTGGTGAAGGTTTTGCTTTCAACCTAGGTCTAGGTTGGCAAGGTGAGCAAACTTCAGATGCAACAACATACGAGCAACGTGGTCAAGTTGCATTGAGCGGTTCTGTAGCTGGCTTTGGTCTAGGCTACGTATACAGCGGTGGTGATGTTAAAAACGCGACTCTAGGTACTAAGAACGCTGAATCACACCTATTCTCTGTAAACTACGGTCAGTACGGTTCAGGTCTATACGCAGCAGTAGTATACGGTATGAACGAGTACTTCTACCAAATGCGTAAAGACACTTCTCAACTTGAAGCTCTTTTGGCATACGGCGTAAACGATTGGACATTCAGCGTTAACTACGAAGGCGTAGAAGACGAAGAAGACAATAAGACAGTTTCAAGCGAAACTGCGCTACAAGCAGAGTACGCTGTAACTCCTGCTTTCGTAACGTTTGCAGCTTACCAGTTTGATCTAGGTAACGACTACAACAATGAAGAGAACGACTACTGGACTCTAGGTGCTCGTTACTACTTCTAATAAATAGGCCAGTTTCTACTGCCTAAACACATTTATTGTGTTAACGCCTACTCGTTGTGAGTAGGCGTTTTTCTTTCTGCTATCCTTTGGCTATAAGAGACGCTAGTCATTCTGTGCTTAGGTAACCCCACTCTTTGTTTAGAGAGTGCGTCTATAAAAAATGCCCGCAACTTGCGGGCATTTTTGTTGTTAGAAGAGATGCAGTTCTATTAATACGCTTATTTTTTATCGAGTAAATCGAGGAAGAAGGCATACTCTAGCGCATCTTCTTTTAAGCGTTTAAATCGACCAGATGCGCCGCCGTGTCCGGCTTCCATATCGGTTTTGAACAACAAGACGTTATCGTCTGTCTTCATTTCACGAAGTTTGGCGACCCACTTCATTGGTTCAAAGTACTGTACTTGAGAGTCGTGCAAGCCAGTCGTTACCAACATGTTCGGGTAGTTTTGCGCCTTGATGTTGTCGTAAGGCGAGTAACTCAACATATAGTCATAGTATGTTTTGTTATTTGGGTTACCCCATTCATCATACTCATTGGTGGTCAATGGAATCGATTCATCGAGCATGGTGGTTACCACGTCCACAAACGGAACATGTGCACCGATACCGCGGTACAGTTCTGGTGCTTGGTTGATGATAGCCCCCATTAAGAGACCTCCTGCAGAGCCACCAACAGCGAAGACTTTATCTTTCGCGCCGTAGCCTTGTTCAACCAAACCTTTAGTCACATCAATAAAGTCGTTGAATGTGTTTTGCTTGGTTAGTTTTTTACCGTCTTCATACCAAGGGCGGCCAAGCATTTCAGATCCACGAATATGAGCAATGGCGTAAACAAAGCCGCGATCCAATAGACTCAAACGTGTCGAGCGGAAAGTTGGCTCAATGGTTGCGCCATAAGATCCATAACCATATTGGTAGAGTGGATTCGTACCATCTTTCTTAAATAAGTCTTTACGATACACCAAAGAAACGGGTACTTCTTTACCGTCACGGGCTGTGACCATGATGCGTTCTGATTGGTAATTGTCAGGATTAAAATCACCAAGTACAGGTGTTTGCTTCATGATTTCTGACCCGCCCGTTTTTAGATCGAAATCGTAGTAGGTTCCTGGAGTGGTTAAACTGCTGTAATAAATACGAACTTTCTCGTTATCCAGCTCTAGGTTACCTGTCAAATAGGCAGCAAACGCATCGTCATTAAATGTGAGGGGGAGTTCTTTTCCTGTTGAAAGCTGACGTACAGTGACGCTTGCTAGGCCGTTAGAGCGCTGCTCATAGACGATGTGATCATCGAATAACTCGAAGTCGACAAGTTGAGTGTTGTCGTCTGCGGCAATCACATCTTGCCATTTAGAGCGGTCATGCATGTCATTTTGATGAACTTTCATCAAACGGAAGTTGACGGCTTGATAGTTAGTATAAATGTAGTACCAATCGCCTAGCTTAGAAATACTGTATTCAATGCCATCTTCACGAGGATAGAACGGTTTCGCCTTTGCTTTAGGGTTGTTCGCATCAATGATAGAGACCCCACTGGTTTCTGTACTCGAATGCCAGATATAAATATCTTCGCCATCTTTGCTTTTGCTTAGTGAGGTGTAATAGGCGCTGTCGGTTTCCTCAAAAATCAGCTCATCGCTGCTTTGTGGTGTGCCCAATACATGACGATAAACTTGGTAGCCCAATAAGGTCTGTGGATCTTTTTTGATGTAGTAAAAGGCGTTGTTATCGTTCTGCCATGCGACAGCGCTTGAGGCCCCTTCGATTTCATCTTGTAGGTAATTGCCTGTTGTCAGGTCTTTGATCTTAAGGGTGTACACGCGGCGGCTTAATGTGTCTTCGCCATACGCCAATAAGTTTTCATTCGGACTAACGTATAGGCCGCCGATACTGAAAAATTCATGTTCTTTTGCTAGTTCATTGACATCTAAAATGATTTGTTTGTCTTTGCCTGCAAAGTCTTTAGCTCGCAAATGGACTTCGTACTCGTTATCTCCGGTCACTTCACTGGAGTAGAAATAGTTGCCTTTACGAACCGGTACTGAGTTGTCGTCTTTTGCGATGCGCCCTTTAATTTCTTCAAATAGCGTATCTTGAAGTGTTTCAGTGTGCTTTAGAACGGTTTCTGCGTACTGATTTTCTTTCTCTAGGTGCTGTAAAATTTCAGGGTCTTTACGTTCGTCGTCACGCATCCAGTAGTAGTTATCAACGCGGGTATCGCCATGAATAGTCATCGAGTGAGGGACTTTTTTCGCAACCGGAGCTTGAGTTTGTTGAGCAACGATCTGTGTTTGGGAGTATTGAGTCATGCTGGGGATTCCTTGATTGCTGCATCCGGCGACAAGCGCGACCGAGACGGCCAACGTAGTTAAAGTGAAACGCATCTGATTTTATCCTTATTGTACACCCAAGTGGCCTCATCCTGAGGGCTGGGCTTTCATTTTGTTAGTGGTTTTCAGTTGTCCATTCTTTGTTATGGGGTATACCGAAAAAGTGAGAATCCTCAATATTTCGAGTTGGATACTCAATTTGAAGGGAGCTGAAAACACATTGTGTAAGCAGCTGTTATTTTTAACAAATATCAATTCGAAAGTTAAATCATTCTCATCGGGAAATCGATATAGTGTGATATGAAAAAAGGGACACACTTGTTGAGTGTGTCCCTTTTGGATTTTGAAAGTAAGCTGATAATGATCAGATAACTTGCGGTACTTCGTTTGAGTGATTGTGTGCTCGATTCACCCACATTAACCCAAGCATTGCAATTACCGACATTGCCATCATCAAAATGCCCAAAGGCATCTGGTTATGCGCTGGAAATAGTGACGCGAGCAAAGTTGCTACACCTGCCCCCAAGTTTTGCATTCCACCCAATGTCGCGCCTGCTGTTCCTGCATGGTATGGGAATGGCGCAATCGCTCCAGTTGTTGCTGCTGGGAAGAGAATACCTGCACCCAAAAAGTACACGGTTGCGCCTCCAACCAGCGTTAATGCTGTGGTTAAACCAAACAAGCCTGGGATGAGCACAATAGCAGAGCCCACAAAAATAGAGACCAAGCCTACATTTAGAGCACGACGCTCAGAGCGACGTCTTGCTATATAGCTAGATAAGCCTGCGCCCACCAAGTAACCTGGGATCGGCAATATAAACAGCAAACTTACCGTTGTTGCTGGTAATTCTAATACCCCACCTAACAACACCCCAGCCGCCGCTTCGAATACACCCACACCAGCGAATGTTGCAACCAGGCAAATCAAAAAGCCTTGAAAGCGGCGGTCAGACAAAACGTGTTTGTAGCTTTTGGCTACTGGTTCGAATTTGCGTTTCTCTTTTGGTAGCGTCTCCATCATGCTTGTCATCATGGTGATCACAACCGCGATAGCAAATAGCGCTAAGAACAAGTAGCTTGACCGCCATCCGAAAGCTTCTGTTAGGTAGCCGCCTAATACTGGTGCCATTAATGGTGAGAAAATCACACACATGCTAATTAAGCTGTTTGCTCTGTGTAGATCAGAGCCTTCAAAGCAATCGCGAGTCAGAGTGCGTGACATCGCACCGCCGCAACCAATACCTAAGCCTTGGATAAAGCTACCAATCAAGAACCATTCAAATTGATGTGCAAATAATGCTACCAGTGTACCCGCGATGTAGATAAGCAGCCCGACGATGATGATCGGTTTGCGTCCCAAGCGGTCCGATAGTGTGCCATACGCAAATTGCGACAAGCCATATGGGATCAGGTAACAAGCCATCACAGCTTGAAGTGATGACGCAGATACCAAAAACTCGCCCGCCATATGACCGATTGAAGGCACGTACATTGTCTGGGTCATTTGACCCACGGCAGTCAATATAGCGATTAAAAAGGTAAGTTTCGCTAATGGAAACGAAGCAGACATTTGCGTATCTCTCCAAAAAGTTTAAGACGTAAAAACCCTTAGCGCTCTTTTACAGAGTGCCAACTGACTTCTTGTGTTGCGGGGATATTTGCGCGAGATAATAGTGCTTGCTTGTATAATTAGCAATCGAAAAGTGTGAAGTCGAGCAAGATAAAAATCTATGATTTAAATTAGAAAAACTAATCCGATTTTGTTTTCAAAAAGCGGTGCATTTCTTTGTCTATTTACGTTAAATCTTTTGCTTTTCGTGAATAGTATGAGCCTTATAGGTAACTGTTTTTAATGGTTAAAGTGCAAAAATAAAGCGTCTGCTCGGTTGATCTGAGTTCAAGATGAAACGAGTGAATAAAAGGTAGAGGAAGGCATCAGAAAGAAAAGGGAGCCGAAGCTCCCTTAGAAATGATTATGTCTATTCGCGCTCAGATGCGTATGCGTAAAGCATTTCTAGTGCGATGGTTGCTCCCGCTAGTGCGGTAACATCACTGTGGTCGTATGGAGGCGATACTTCGACAACATCCATACCCACGATATTCATGCCGGCTAAACCACGAATAATTTTCAGCGCTTTGTCTGAGTTCAAGCCACCACAAACTGGTGTACCAGTTCCCGGTGCGAAGGCCGGGTCTAAGCAGTCGATGTCAAAAGTGACATATACTGGCTTGTCTGCGACGGTGCGACGAATTTCTTCTAGGAGCTCGTTCACCGACATGTCATTCGCTTGCATCGCATTAATCACATTGAAGCCGTGATCTTGCTGTTTGTACTCCGTACGAATGCCAATTTGTATTGAGTTCTTTGCTGAGATCAAACCTTCTTTCGGCGCATGGTAGAACATCGTACCGTGGTCGTATGAACTGCCATTTGCATAGGTGTCCGTATGAGCATCAAAGTGAATCAAAGCCATTTGGCCATGATGCTTCGCATAGGCACGTAGGATAGGTAGCGTGATGAAGTGGTCACCGCCCAATCCCAACATGGTTTTACCACTTTTTAGAATTTCACTGGTTGCCGCTTCAAGGCGGTAAGTAAAATCTTCCGCATCACCGCAATCGAACACGAGATCACCTGCGTCGATCACTTTCAGTTTATCCAATACGTTGAAGCTCCACGGGAACTTCTTACCTTCCCATGCCAAGTTGACTGAGGCACGGCGAATTGCATCTGGACCCATACGCGCACCTGGACGCCCAGATGTTGCCATGTCCAGAGGGACTCCCAACACCACAACGTCTGCGTCTGCCGATACCGGGTTACGAATGTACGGCAGACGTAAAAACGACATAGAGTTGGAGTAAAGCGAATAATCAGTTTTAGTAAACAAATCATTCATATCAGAAGTCCTCTAAATAGGTGTATCCTGCTAGACCTTGTTCTAGTTCTGCTAGGATTTGTGCTTGTTCATTGGCTTCAACTCGCTGTGAAACCAATTGTTTATAATTGTCACGAATCGCATCCACGTCGATATGAACGTAGCGCATCATGTCTTCTACACTATCACCTTCGTTGATGTAACTGATCTCAAATTGACCGTGTTCATCAACATTGACTACAGCACTGTGGGTATCACCAAATAGGTTGTGCATGTCACCAAGGATTTCTTGGTATGCGCCTACTAGGAAAAAGCCCATTAAGTACGGTTTGTCTTTGCTCCAAGCTGGTACAGGTAGCGTGCTCTCGATGCCTTGACCATCAACGTAGTGATCGATCGCGCCATCAGAGTCACATGTGATGTCCAACATCACTGCACGACGCTCTTCCGCCTCGCCCAGACCAGAAAGTGGCAGAACAGGGAACACCTGATCAATACCCCAAGCATCTGGTAGAGATTGGAAGAGAGAGAAGTTCACGAAGAACTTATCCGCAAGACGTTCGCTCAACTCGTCCAGAATCGGACGGTGGAAGCGATTCTTAGTGCTCATCTTGCGGCTTAATTCGAAGTAAATGCGCAGTGACAATTGTTCTGCCCACGCACGTTGTTCCAAGTTAAGCACGCCTGTCGCAAATTGAGAGTGCACTTCTGCCAAATCACTTTGGGTATCATTGTAAATCTCAATTAACGCACGAGCGTCTGTACCATCTTGTAAGTTTTCCCAGTTTCGCCACATGTTTTGTAGCAAAAGCGGAGCGTCCTCATCAAGCTCATGTACTTCTTCCGGTAGGTACGATTCGGTACCAATTACGTTAGAAATCAATACAGCGTGGTGCGCTGTTAGCGAGCGACCCGATTCCGAAATGATCACTGGCATTGGTTGTTCGTATTGCAGACACACATCGCCCACAGTGTTGACGATATTACGTGCGTATTCTGCAAGTCCGTAGTTCATCGAATTCGATGATTGGCTGCGTGTGCCGTCATAATCCACTGCCAAGCCGCCGCCCACATCGAAGTACTCGATGTTTGCACCGAGTGCGCGTAGTTCGCAGTAGAAACGTGCAGACTCGTTCACACCATTGCGTACATCACGGATGTTTGCCATCTGTGAACCAAGGTGGAAGTGAACCAGTTGCATCGCGTCTAGGTTGCCTTCGCGTTTAAGACGTTCAATAACGCTAAGCACTTGCGATGCTGATAAACCAAACTTCGATTTTTCACCGCCACTTGCTTGCCATTTCCCTGCGCCTTGAGAGGCGAGGCGAATGCGTAAACCAAGGCGCGGTTTTACGCCCAAACTTTTCGCTTCTTCTAGTACCAGATCCAGCTCAGAAAGCTTCTCTAGTACGATGAATACCTTGTGACCCAGCTTTTCACCGATCAGTGCAAGACGCACATACTCACGGTCTTTGTAGCCATTACACACGATCACGGAGCTACCTTGTTGAGCCAATGCAAGTACCGCCAACAATTCTGGCTTGCTACCCGCTTCAAGACCAAGCTGCTTGGTTTCTAGTTGAGCTTGGCTCGCTAGAATTTCATCCACCACTTCACGTTGTTGGTTTACTTTAATTGGGTACACCAACAAGTATTTGTTTGGATATTGGTATTCTTCAATTGCTTGGTTGAATGCGTAGCAAATACCATGCACACGTTGGTGCACGATTTGCGGGAAGCGTACTAATACAGGCAGATTTAACTGCTTCGCTTCTAGCTCATTTACAATAGCGCTGAAAGGGATTTGATGTGCACGATCACTACGTGGTGATACATATACTTCGCCTTGGTCATCAATGCCGTAGAAACCTTGGCTCCAGTAGTGAACGTTGTAGTCCGCGCGGATGCGGTCTAATTTAGTTGCTTTTTCCAACTCGATTCTCACAAAAATGTACTTAACTCCTTAATTAATTAGAAGGAAAAGTACAAAAAAGCAAATCATGAGGTATTTACCTCATACCCTGACACGAACTCCGTGTGCGCGCATTAACGGATAAAAGGGCCCTTGAGTCTAATGATTAAAATCTATCATCTCGATTATGATTTGTTGTCGTCGCTACGTGTGAATATTTGTTTACCGAAGCGTCCATTCTGCTGTTATAGTTGGTCTGACCAGTAAGGATTCGGTCATGAAGCATCTCACTAAAATAAGGACATATTTTGCAGCTGCACAGAATTCAGGGGTACATTCAGACCATGTATCTCGCCGAATATCCCGATAAATTATTGTTGCTTGATGGTGCCAGTCGAGCAGACATCCCTCATCTTAAAGACTTTATTGAACATCAACTCCATCGTCCTTTTTCTGACCTAAAGTTGGTTGTTGTGACCCACATGCATCCAGACCATGCTGGTGGTGCGCACAAACTACGTGATTTAACAGGATGTAAGCTATTGGCCGCAAAGCGAGAGAGCCAGTGGTATAGCGGTGTAGACGGTTGGCTAATGCATTTGACCGATTTGATGTTAGCACGCTGGATGGCGAATCGGATGCGTAAACCAAAGCAAAACCTGTGGTATTCCCGCAAGCTAAAGCCAGATATTGAACTTATTGATGGAGAGTTTATTCCTGGATTTGATGATTGGCAGGTGCTAGAAACGCTTGGGCATACCGACCGAGATCTGTCGGTTTATCATTCTGAACAAGATGTGCTGTATGTGGCGGATTTAATGGTGCAGGTGAAAAAGCATCTGATTGCGCCGTTTCCCATATTTCATCCGAATCAATATCGGCAATCATTAAAGCGTGTGTTTGAGATGAATCCGCAATGTTTGCTTTTGGCACATGGGGGAGAGGTAACTTTGGATGAAAAAGCGTATCAGCACATTTTGAATACAGCGCCGACTAAGCCAATGACGCACTGGCGAGTGACAAAAGTTAAAGCGAAGGGATTGTTGTTTGCGTTATTTCGTAGGAAGTAGGCGAAGATAAAGTCAGACGAGTGATGCTCAACAAAAACGTTCGATCACTCATCTGAAGCTACGGGGTTAAGATGCCAATAAGTGAGATTGGCTAGGATCAACGAGCACTTTGTCTGCCATGCCCTGACGACCTAACAACATCATGTAAGTCATTTTTTCACGGTTAGTCAACGTAATGTCGATTGGCCATTGTTGGTCGCCCATACGCAGCATCGTTGTGATCACGCAGCGGTGCTCAAAAGTACCGTTAGAAGATTTAACCTTACGGTTTGCTTTTAGTTTCGCTGTGCAGCGAACCACTTGTTCTAAATGGTATACATCTGGGTGCAAATCGAATGCAACATAAGACTGACCATCTTTTTCAAAGCAATCAATATTGTCTACATGTAATGAAGAGGTTTGAGCGCCTGTATCAATACGCGCTTCAAGGTGAGTAATCCCTAACTCTGGCAAGCAAATAGCTTCGGCATTCCCAATGATCATTTTCTGATTCATAGTGTCATCCTAGCGACGAGTAACAAGAGAGCCGGTTTTTGGCTCTCTTGTGCGTTAAACAAAAATCAACCTTTACCGCGAGTACGGTTTGAATTTGGCTTAGCGTTTTTCTCGATAAAATCGAAGATCATACCTGCAATGTTTTTACCAGTTGCTAGTTCGATGCCTTCTAGACCAGGGGAAGAGTTCACTTCCATTACCACTGGGCCATTTTTAGATTGAAGGATATCCACACCACAAAGGTTCAAGCCCATCACTTTCGCTGCATTTACAGCGGTCGCACGCTCTTCTTTGCTCAAACGCACGAGTTGTGCAGAGCCACCACGGTGAAGGTTAGAACGGAATTCGCCTTCTTTTGCTTGGCGCTTCATTGCGGCAATCACCTTATTTCCGACAACAAAACAACGGATGTCCGCGCCTTTTGCTTCTTCGATAAATTCTTGCACCATGATGTTAGCTTTCAAACCCATGAAAGCTTCAATCACGCTTTCTGCCGCTTTATTTGTTTCAGCAAGTACAACACCAATGCCTTGAGTGCCTTCTAGCAATTTAATCACTAGAGGTGCGCCACCAACGTTTTTGATCACGTCCTGAATGTTGTCAGGATGGTGAGCAAAGCCAGTGCGTGGCAAACCGATGCCTTTACGTGATAGCAGTTGTAATGAGCGCAATTTGTCACGAGAGCGGCTGATCGCGACAGATTCGTTGACACAAAATGTACCCATCATTTCAAACTGACGTACAACAGCAGTGCCGTAAAACGTAATAGATGCCCCAATACGCGGAATAACAGCATCGTATTGCGGTAATTCTTCACCCTTGTAGCGGATCTTAGGGTTGTTGCTCGTAATGTCCATATAACAGTGAAGCGTGTCGATCACATCGATTTGATGCCCACGTTCTTCACCCGCCTGTTTTAGGCGCATGGTTGAATATAAATTCTCATTACGAGAGAGAATAGCAATACGCATGGCAATTCCTTAGTAAGTCAGTACCAAATTAAAATATAAGTATAGAGCATAGAATGCAGTAGGCAGGTGATCATGTTATGACATAACCTACTTACTTCAACGATTTAGAATTGTGGTTGAACAACCACGTCGTCAGAGGTGCGCACCTTAGGGCGTTTTTTTGTGAGATGAAAACGAAAAAGCATCGTCGACACGACAAAAATATTTTATCGAACGCTCACGCCTTGCGGTATGAGACTGTCAAGGGTGAGATAAATAAAATTGAGCAAAAATTTCATCGCTTTGTCACGAATTATCGCTTAAAAAAGCGGCCAATTTGACCGCTGTTTTTAGCTGTTTTGATAGTGACTTAAAAAAAGTTCCGCCGTTTGGGTAGCTAACAGCCTAGATTCTTCATTCGACAAAGAGGGGCGAATTCCCATTAACTGCGGCCAGAATGCACTGCCTTTAAGTAAGTTGTGCAATTGAGTGCTTGCTATATGTACATCATCAATTTGCAAAGCGCCACTGTTCGATTTCTCAGTAAGCCAGCGGTACAGGGCGGTTTCCTGTTTCGACATTTGTTCTGCTTGTTCTTTGAGATCTTCCGGCTTAAATAAGAAGTGCCCAAATGCCACTTTTGCCAGCTCAATATAGTTTGGTTCCGTCACCACAATGATCTCGCTGTAGAGTAATTCAATCAATTGATCTTTGAGTGGCAGAGTGGCCAAGCGTTTAATATCGCTTTCCATCATTGACGAACGCCAAAGCTCAGTCAGCAACTCCGTCACGATCGCTTCCTTAGAAGGGAAATGGTTGTAGACCGTGCGCTTAGAGACTTGCGCGATAGCAGAGAGCTTATCCATGCTGGTGTTTTGCACCCCAAACTCTTGGAACGCTTGCTTTGCTGCGCACAGGATGGCTTCTCTTTTGGTTTCGCTACGACTTTTTCTTTTTACATTCATAAGCTTGCTAAGTTAAGAAGATCATTTCTTGATCTATTTTACACTAAGTAGTTTACTTTTGATAATTAGAATGTAAACTGCACCGTGTAGTTTACTTTTGTTCGGGTTAACTTTTTATGAAAAAAACTTTGCTAGCCACAGTAGGAGCGTTCGCGATGGGTACATCCATGATTTCTTGTTCTAATGTTGATACTGAAAAAGCGCCAACATACCCGGACAAATTTGCAAATACAGAGTTGGAATACAAAAGCGGTTTGGGCGACATGTTCGAAATCATGAAAGCGTATTTTACGACTGAGCGCCTTAACCCAACACCAACGATTGAAATTCCAGTGCATGCGATCACAGCGCAGCAGCTGTTAGAAGAGCAAGATGACGTCATCTATCGTCTGGGTCACTCAAGCGTATTAATGAAGCTCGATGGAAAACTGGTGATGACCGACCCTGTATTCAGTGATCGCGCGTCTCCTGTACAATGGGCAGGGCCAAAACGCTTTCACCAAACCCCCATCACGATAGAAGATTTGCCAACTATCGATGTGGTGGTGATCAGTCATGACCATTACGATCACCTAGATAAAGCTTCTATTAAAGTGCTAGGCGACAAGGTGGGCACTTTCTTGGTGCCGTTAAAAGTTGGCCAATTACTGGTGAATTGGGGTGTGCCGAAGGAGAAAGTGATCGAGCTAGATTGGTGGGAGTCACATTCTGTCGACGGTATTGAATATACATTGACTCCGACTCAGCATTTCTCTGGTCGAGGTTTGACAGACCGCGATACGACACTGTGGGGCAGTTGGGTTATTAATGCACAACAACACAAAGTGTTCTTCAGTGGTGACTCTGGTTACTTCAATGGCTTTAAAGAGATTGGCGAAAAGTACGGTCCGTTTGACTTCACCATGATTGAAACAGGTGCGTACAATGAACTCTGGTCAGACATTCACATGTTCCCAGAGCAAAGCGTTCAAGCACACATCGATGTGCAGGGCAAAGTGATGATGCCGATCCATAACAGCACGTTTGATTTATCAATGCACGATTGGAATGAGCCAATGCAACGCGCGTTAGATATTAGTGAAGAGCGCGGTGTAACGTTAGTGAGCCCTGAGATTGGTCAACGCTTGGCGATTGCGGAGCCTCAGCCTGCTCAGGCATGGTGGCAATAATTGCTGAGCTAAACAGTCAAACACCAGAATAGTTAAGTCACTTATCAGTAGTTACTATTAGTAGTTATGTGGTCAGGGATAAGGATAAAGGTGCGATGAAAGCAAAGTGGACGTTGTTACTTACATTAAGCATTCTGCCTACCTTTGCACTAGCAGAGGTAGAGCAAGATATCTCGACGTTGATAAAACGAGTTGAGCAATCCTCTTGCACCTTTATCCGCAACGGCAAGGCGTACACTAATCAAGAAGCGGCAGAACACATGCGCAATAAATGGGATTACGCCAAAGATGACGTTGATTCCGTGGATGTGTTTATAAAAGAGGTCGCGTCAAAGAGCTGGTTATCTGGCAAACCATATTGGGTGGATTGCCAAGAGGAACGCATTACCAGCGAAGAGTGGCTAACATCATTGATGCGCGCCACCGATCACATCCAATAACACTTCTTTGATGGTCTGATAGCGCAGAGGTAGAGCACGACTGCGCTTACGAACTAGAAATAGCTCTTCACATACAGTGTTTTTCAATTGAGCAATGTGCAACGTGTCTTTTAGCGGAAAATTGTCGACCGCACTTTGAGGCAGCACGGTGAAGCCAAGTCCTTTGCTGACAGGTAGCAAAATTTGGCTCAATTGATTTACGTAGCCGGATAATGGTAAATCGCTCATCTTAATTTCTTGGAGCTGTGGTTCTTCACATTGGTCAAAAAAAAGTGTCATGTAATGCTCGGCATCAGGGTGGCTAATGACACCACAGTCATGCAAGAGTTGTGGCGTTATCTGCTTATTTTGATATTGCTTTGGCAGAACCAAGCACAACCTCTCTTTACCAATTCGTTCACTGTGAAACAGACCTTTGTTGGGAACATCAGTCACGATACCAATATCGATGTGTCCTTGCGTTATGGCGTTGAGAATAGATTGATTTGGCGCGGCTTCTAAATGTAACGATAAGCTCGGGTGCTGTTTTTGCTTCTCCAAAATGGGCCCATACAACATTAACGCCATTGCACCAGAACAAGCCAGTTTACAGTGGCCTGAAAACGCATCATCAAAACTGAGCTCTTCGAGCAGCTTCTTCTCTCTATCTTCTAACTCGAGCGCATATGCGTAGACGATCCTGCCTTGCTCGGTTAATTCGAAGCTTTTGTTTTCGCGCTTGATCAAGGCATGCTGACAACTTTGCTCTAATTTTTTGATGTGTTGGCTGACGCCAGGCTGAGTCATAAAAAGTTTTTCTGCCGTTTGCGTAAAATGACCGACTTCAATCAATGTCTTAAATGTATGTAACCAAACAGGATTAAGCATAGTGTGTGATTTTCTGAGAGCTTTGTTGGGAGACGTAAAGAAAATGATAGCACGGTGTTTTATGAAAACAGAGAAGACTTAAACGATAAAAGATGAATCGTTATCAATACATTACAGACAAAATAAAACCCCGCCTGGTTTCCCAGACGGGGCTTATTCTTTTTCGCAGCAATCCAGCTACTAATAGGTGCTCCCTGCATCTATCCTTGATTGTGGCTAAGTCCTTTAACCGAGTTCCTTGTTCATCGCCTTCCTAGCGGTGTCCATTCTTGCCTATCATCCTGACGGGCGAACTCTATCCTAGAGCTTAACTACATCCTTGCTGACAACTCATCCTAAGTTATCAAATCTTCATCCTGAAGATACCCAATCCTTTAGGCTTTTTTCCTGTTCCCGCCAACATCCTGTCGACAAATTGAGTATTGATGTTTTGCTGATTTGACTCAATTAACTTTTCTAAATTATTTTTACTTATTATTTTAAGTGAATTTAAATATTACTGTTAAATCATATGTTTAATGTTTTTTCTGGCATTGTTCTTAGAGGTGGTTAATCTATTTGCTTACAACTCTTGTAAGAGATCTCGCACAAGTTTGGTGGTGAATGTATTAATGTGCGCTTTTTGTTCCGAGTTCTGTGGATTGAACTGGATCACAATGCGTTAAAAGGGAGACGATAAAGATGAAAGTGAATTGATCTTGAGTAGAGATTTGTTTGAAAAGAAATAAAAAATCTTGCGGTTTTTATAAACAGTATGGTAAATCTGAAATGCCCACCTTGTTAATCCTTATTAAGATTCAATGACAGTATAAGTAGGGAACTTGATTGCCATTTTTCTGTCATATCTGGTGAGTAAGTTAACCGTGTCAGATAGATAATATGCCGTTTGCCAGTAAAAACAGGCTGCAAGAAATCGGTAATTATCATTATGTTGTGAAATTGGTCACGGTTAAATGATTGATTCCCTTATAGATTGAAGGGGATACGACCTTAGACAATAAGCTCCATGAGGAGCGTTACTTATATAAGATGAGGGACTTTACTATGAAAAAGACTAGAAGAGCTCAGCTACATCGTGTGCGTATTCAATACTGGAAAGACACGAAAGACGCACCAGCTAAAAAATCATAGTTAATTATACCTAAAGGCACGAGCTGGCTGTGGAACGCAGTTTCCCGTTGATTGCCAGCTCAAAAACACCACAATCACATTCACTCCGCGCAACTTCCCAACCCCCCTATTTTTACTATCGCATTCTTCAAAAAATAAAAAAGCCAGTCTTAAGACCAGCTTTCTCTACCATTTACTGAGCTCTGCGTATTACAGGTTGCCCTTTAGTTACAGGTAGTTGGCGTCAACTAGTTCGCCCGCTTGCGCGCTTTTCACTTCAGGACGTGCTTCTAACCATTTAATAACTTGCGCTTTCTGTTCTTCAGTCGCACTGCCGTAACGGTCAGTAGAACATAGGAAGCCTTCAAACAGTTCTAGACCACCGCCACCGAAGCAAAGACCAAGCTCGTCAATGTAGTCGATAAAGTCATCAACGAATGCATCGTAACGGTCGAAGTCGTTAATGTCTGTTTCACAGCTGATCTCGAAACCTAGGATTGCGAACTCACCTAAGAACAGCTTTTTACGGATACGACGGCTCTTGTTATCGATCTTGTCTAATTTCATGATTATCTCTCGTAGATGATTTGATTTCGTACACCTTATACCTTCTATCACACTTTAGCCCAAGTAAAATCAGAATGAAGCGATACAGTTGGTGATTATGTGACCAGAATTTAATTGCTTCGTTAGCTGTGTTGGTTGGTTTGCAGTATTGTTGAAACACAAGTTTCATATGTTTTAAGCACTTTTGTCATTTTTCTTATCCAAACTTCTTGCCGTTCAACTAATCACTTATTTATTAATTAAACTATAAGATCGGGAAAGTAAAAATGAGCAAGGAAACCTTTGACGCGACGCGTTATAACCAAAGTGAAAACAAACCATTTGAAGAAGTATTAGAAGCGAGCCTATCTCGACGCAGCATTCTGAAAGGTGGTTTAGGTATCAGTGCGATGACAGCGTTTGGTGCTTTCGGATTGGCTGGTTGTAACTCGTCTGACTCAGGGAGTACAGTAAGCAGTGGTTCGGGCGCATCTAAAGCCGTTCTTAACTTTGAATCTATCCCTGGCTCACTCACTGACGCAGTTTCAATTCCACAAGGTTACACCGCACAAGTACTAGTACCTTGGGGAACACCACTTAATGCACAAGGCAGCGCATGGCAAAATGATGGTACCAACACCAGTACCGATCAGTTAAATGCGCTAGGCATGCACCATGACGGCATGCATTTTTTCCCATTGAACGATAGCACTACCGATGGCTTGCTATGTATTAACCACGAGTACATCGACACATCAGCACTGCATCCAAATGGTCCGACGGTTGAAAATGGCGTACGTACCATTGTAGATGAAGTGCGTAAAGAGATTAACGCGCACGGTGTGTCAGTGGTTCGCATTCAACTGGAAGACAACATGTGGAAGTTGGTTGATACCGATCCACTAAACCGTCGTTATACTGGTGCGACCGTCATGGATTTGTCTGGCCCGGTGGCCCACACATCTTTAACTGTCACTCGTTTCTCGCCAGATGGCAGCCAAGCGCGTGGTACGTTAAACAACTGTGGCAACGGCTACACGCCGTGGGGCACGTACTTAACGTGTGAAGAGAACTGGCCAGGTTACTTTGTTAATGCCGGGACTCGTACAGAAGAGCAAGATCGCATTGGTGTCGATGATCAAAGTACACGCTACTTGTGGGAGACATTAGCAGGAAATGCAGAAGAGCGTCTTGATGAGTTCTCTCGCTTTAATGTGGCTCCAACAGGAGCAAGTGCGATGGATGATTACCGTAATGAAGCCAATGGTCACGGTTACATTGTCGAGATTGACCCTTACACGCAAAACTCACGTGCGAAGAAACGTACTGCGCTAGGTCGTTTCCGTCACGAAGGCTGTACTTTCGGTAAGCTTGAAGAAGGCAAACCAGTGGTATTTTATTCTGGCCACGATTCTCGCTTTGAATACCTATACAAATTTGAATCTGCGGCAGCGTGGGATCCAGCAGATGCTAACCCTGATAATCGCTTGGCGATGGGTGACAAGTACATGGACGAAGGCACACTGTATGTGGCGCGCTTCAATGAAGACAGCACAGGTACTTGGTTACCATTAACGCTTGATAGCGTAACAACCGCTGGTGGTACGTTAGCGGATCACTTTGATTCACTGGCTGAAATTATCATCAATACTGCGGGTGCGGCGGATTTAGTTGGGGCAACACCAATGGATCGACCAGAGTGGTGTACGGTTGATCCATTCACGGGTTCAGTATATTTAACATTGACGAACAATACGCGCCGTACAGATGAAACCAATCCTGCGAATCCACGTTTGAATAATAAGTTTGGTCATGTTATTCGTTGGGATGAAGGTGCTTCAGCAACTGACTTTACTTGGGATATCTTCGTGTTTGGCTCTCCGGCAAACGGTGATGCGGACACTAACCGTTCGAGCTTGACCGAGCTTAACCAGTTCGCGAGCCCAGACGGATTAGCGTTTGATGGCCGTGGTATTTTGTGGATTCAGACTGATAACGGCGCAGATGAAGTTACGTCTTACACCAATGATCAAATGTTGGCTGTTGTGCCATCTAAGCTAACAGATGAGAATGGTGATCAAGCTGTGATTGGTGCGGATAATCAAGCTGAATTGAAACGCTTCTTTGTCGGACCAAATGGTTGTGAAGTAACAGGCTTTACCATCAGCCCTGATTACAAATCATTGTTTGTGAATATTCAGCACCCAGGTAACTGGCCATACAGTGAAGATGCAGCCGAAGAAACGCCTGCTGGTGTTTCTGTGCGCCCACGAGCGGCGACAGTGGTTATTCGCCGTGAAGACGGTGGAGAGATTGCAGTTTAATCTCTAAATGAATAAACACCTTAAAATTCAAGCCCTGCAATTGCAGGGCTTGATGGTTTAGGCGAATGCCTAGTTGCACTTTATACCTAGACAACAGGCTTAGCTTTTCAATGAACCGCCTGAAGTACGAATCACGTCTTGATACCAGAAAAAGCTTTTCTTGCGTTTACGTTCTAGCGTTCCTTGCCCATCATCATGACGATCGACATAGATAAAGCCGTAACGTTTGCTCATCTCAGCGGTTGAGTTTGCGACCAAATCGATTGGCCCCCAGCTGGTAAAGCCCATCAGCTCAACGCCATCCAGAATCGCTTCGTGTGCTTGAACAAGATGGTCGTTCAAGTAAGCGATGCGGTAATCATCTTGAATCTCACCGTTTTCATCGATTTCATCACGTGCACCTAAGCCGTTTTCTACGACAAACAGTGGTTTTTGGTAGCGATCGTGAAGGAAGTTCAGCAGAATGCGCAGGCCTTTTGGATCGATCAACCAACCCCATTGGCTCTTTTCAAGGTATGGGTTTGGTACGCTATCGACAATGTTACCCACTTCCTTCTGTTTCGGATCCGCGCTAGCACAGCCACTTGCGTAGTAGCTGAATGAGATGAAATCGACACTTGCCGACGCAATTTCTTCTAAGTCGCCTGCTTCCATCTGAATTTCGATGCCGTTTTCTCGGAAGTAACGCTTCATGTAGCCTGGGTACTGACCACGTGTTTGTACATCACCGAAGAACAACCACTTGTTGTTTTCATGCATGGCAGCAAGCACGTCATCAGGGTTACAGGTGTATGGGTAGTTGATTGCGCCAAGCAGCATGTTACCAATCTTGCCGTTGGGTACGATTTGCTGACACAGTTTTACCGCTTTTGCGTTGGCGACTAGTTGGTGGTGAATCGCTTGGTAAATCTCTTGTTCACTGGCGTCTTCTTGCAAACCAACACCAGTAAATGGTGCGTGTAGAGACATGTTGATTTCGTTGAACGTTAACCACAGCTTCACTTTGTTTTTGTAGCGTTCCAGCACGGTGCGGGCATAACGTTCGAAGAATTCGATGACGCGACGATCGCCCCAACCGCCATAGTTTTCAACCAGTGCGTAAGGCATTTCGTAGTGAGATAAAGTTACGAAAGGTTGGATGTTATGCTCGGCAAGTTCGTCAAAAATTTTATCGTAGAACGCCAAACCTTCTTCGTTAGGTTCTAGTTCGTCCCCATTAGGGAAGATGCGGCTCCATGCCAAAGAGAGACGCAGACAGTTAAAGCCCATCTCTTTGAACAGCGCGATGTCTTCTGGGTAGCGATTATAGAAGTCGATCGCCACGTCTTTGATACCCGGTGTACGTTCTTCACGGGTTTGATGCGGACTCAAAATACCGTTTGGCAGCATGTCTGATGTCGATAACCCTTTACCCCCAAGGTTGTACGCCCCTTCTACTTGGTTTGCAGCAATGGCACCACCCCAAAGAAAATGTTCAGGAAACTTAATCATGTTTCTCACTCTTTATATTTAGGAAATGTTTGTGGATTTATTGCTTGAGAATAGTGTAGGAGACACCTCGATACTTGTATCGAGATCGTATTTTTATCAGTTCATCACCAAACGTCAGTAATGATAAACATTGATATATAGGATGGTTGTTAACAATGCCAACCTAAGTGAATTTAGATTGGCATTCATATTCAAAACGTAAATGCTAAATTCGCCGCCGCGCCAAACTGGTTATCGCCAGCGTAAGAGCCAGCGAGGTCTAAACTGATCACATCAAAAGGACTGATGCCAATGCCACCTGTCACTGAGTTATCGAGATTATTTTCTAGGTCAATTTCATAACCAGCGCGAAGTTGTGCCCACCCCCAAGCATTCCCCTCGATACCGACACGAATAAACTGAGTGTCATCGTCGAGCTCTTTAAAGCGCTTTTGTTTGGTGAGATCGGCGTCTAAGCTCAGAGCTACATAGTTCCCGACATAACCGATGCCAACTGTCGCTTGTGGTGTGAGTTCGTAGGTATAGTTGCCCAGTTTTGTTTCAATATCTTGCTCGAAGACGTCTTTTAATGAAAGGCCTGCTCTAAATGCGTTGTGATACCAAGCGACCCCAAGATCCATATTGAAAGTATTCTTTGATAATTCACTTTTGTCGTAATCCTCGATATCAAAGTCGTCTAGTGTTGTACGTTGTGTGTAGGTTTTAAGTTGTTGGTATTTTGGTGTAATACCAAATGCGAATTGTTGTTCGCCTATAGTGTAAGCACGAGATAGAGCAATACCATATTCCACATTACCGAAAGCAGCTAGGTTAACGGCAGAATTGAGGTATCGATCTGCGGTGTTTGTTGAATCTGAGATATCGGGTGCAGCAAGTATCTCCACATAACCAGTGCTAAACAGGTTTACAGACATGTAGCGCGTCGGAATAGCAATTGCGAGGCTTAGCCCTCCGTTAATGACAACTGGGACGCTCTTATCCAACTGATCGAGGAGGCGATTAAGCTCGGCCTCGTTCGCTGGAGTAGGAATGCCCTGAATACTATCATAAAGGTCTTGGGCGTCATCTACGGCTGACAACGCTTCATCCTCGTCGTGGATATTGACCCCGACAGCCGGAATGAGCAGACCGATATCATCATTTTCTCGATAGAGGGCCCCCAAGGCTGGGTTATGTAGGGGCGCGGTCAAATAGTCAGCAGAAACGACGCCTGTATTTCCCATACCATGACTTCGAGCGTCGGCAGCGTAAGGTGCAGAAAAAGCGTGAGGTGATAATATAAAAAGCGCTCCTGTTGCAGCTAAAGTTATTTTTCTCATAACGCATCCATTCTTACTTTTAAATAATTACTTATCATTAAATTAGACGGTGGGAGCTAAAACTGGTGTCAACCACCAAAAATTGTTCTGATGAATGGTATGTGGCGATTCATCAAGTTAAGCGTAGGTTAGGCAACTCGCTTTATAAAGTTGAACAGGATTTATATTGCTCTCTTATTGAGAGAAAAGGATTGAGAGATGGGAGAAGTTAGGTCAGCTTCGGTGAGGAGCGAGTTTAAATACTAAGATGAAGGACATTCCTTCAGTAGTGTTGAGCTGTGCGCTGACTTTCCCTTGCATATCACGCATATTGTTGGCTGTAATCGCTAAACCCAGCCCCAATCCTTCACCAATTTTCTTTGAGGTTTGGAAGGGTTCGAACATGGATTCAAGCATCTCATTCGACACGCCGCAGCCATTATCACTGACGATCAGTTCGACCTGATTGTCGGTTGGATTGACGATCAAGCTGAGCTGCGGGTTGGTGGTATGGTTCATTGCGTCTAGCGCATTCGAGACAAGATTACCGAGTACCTGAAGCAGTCGTTGTTCTTCACCCAAGATGTTAGGTAAGTCATGAGCAACTCGAACACGCACATCCACTTTGTCTAATTGGGTTTGATAAACGCGTAGGGTTTCTTCGAGTGCGGAGGTAAGAGAAATTGCTTGTAGGCTTTCTGGTTTGTTGTAGGCGAACGTCTTTAACTGGCTGGTCATGCTTGCCATGCGATCAATCAGCTTCTGTACCAAAACATTGTTGGCTTTCATCATCTCGGTTTCGCCGCGTTCCGCCAGCAGTTCGTTCGTGGTGAGCAGGGTACGCAAGCCTGTCAGTGGCTGATTGAGCTCATGAGTAATCGCGCTCGACATACGACCCAAGGCGGCCATTTTGCTCGATTCAATTAACTGGCTTTGCGCTTCTTTTAGCGCTTGAGTTCGCTCTTCAACCCGTTGTGCCAGTTCTTGGTTGACCTGTTGCAGTGACTGTTCGGCTTTTTTCCGCTTGCTGATGTCGATGATCGTTGCAAGGAAATACTGCTCGCCATGCCAAGGGAAACTGGTTAGCGAGAACAGGACAGGGAAGACGCTTCCATCGCTGCGTCTGGCAATGGTTTCGACCGTACTGATCTCTGCGAGCTCTTTATGTTTAGGTAAGTCCTTGAGCAACTTAAGTGTGGTGGAATTAGGATTGCCTGCATCGAATAACTCCCAAGCAA
This sequence comes from Vibrio sp. D417a, assembly GCF_030248595.1. NCBI lineage: Bacteria > Pseudomonadati > Pseudomonadota > Gammaproteobacteria > Vibrionales > Vibrionaceae > Vibrio > Vibrio sp. D417a. The sequence goes on from NZ_JAHGAM010000001.1 coordinate 44,595, forward strand.
AAGCGTGTCGATTGACGCTTTCTGGTAAACAGAACAAACGCTTCGCCATTGGGTTGAGATCGAACAGTTGTCCTTGTTCATCAATCAATAGCAAACCAACGTGGGTTTTATTGATCATCTGTTTCAAGCGGCGTTGAGACTCTTCCAACAGGGCTTGAATTCTTTGTTGGTTGATGTGCTTTTGGCGGCGTTGTAAGCCAATAATGACGAGTAGTATAACCAATAAGAGTAGCGCTGCTACGCTCCAACCAATCACGTTGATGGTTTGTTGAATCGGCTGAGAAGGGGTGAGGTAGCTGACGTACCAATTCAAATCATCCAATTTAACGGTGTGCGCAAAATAGCGTTGCTGGTTGAGCGTCCACACACTGATGTTGGTGTTGTCGTATAAGCGCTGCGTTTCTAACTGAACGGCGTTGCTCGGTTCGTTAAACCAGTCTGCGTTATAGAGCGAGCTGCTTGATAGGAAAAAGCGTTGCTGGCGATTTTGCAACGTAATGATGTCTTGGCTAGTGATAGTCTGTTCGGTCAACAGACTGAGGTTGATTTGCACCACTACAATGCCTGCGATATCCAGACCGTCGTAGATAGGGGCTGCAAGATAATACAACGGGCTCGAACCTTTGGTTTTGTTCACCAAGGAAACCCCACCGCCTTGATTGTGAATTTGTTCCACAATGGCTTTTCGGTCAGACAGGCTAAAGCGCTCTTCGATTAAACTCGAGACCAATACTTCGCCAGAGTTAGACAGGATTAGCCAGCCTTCCGTATTGGCGGCTTTATCGAGTTGAGTCAGTTGGGTTTGCAACGGTTCGTAATAAGTCAGATTCCCTTTCACAAAAGCGATGGTTTCTGGATTGTTAGTAACGAGGTAAGGCAGGTGATAGAAGCGTTTGAGTGCACGGCGAACTTCACCAATATAGTCGAGCAGTTTTTGTTGAGCTTCGGTTTGAGTTTGTACGCTCAACCACTGACGAGCCACCTCTCTGCTGGCGCTATAGCAAGACAACATCAGCACTGCCGCAATTGCGACCACAAGCCATGTTTTGCCATTCCTTTTGCGCTGCATACCGACTCCATTCAGCTAGTGCGTTCTCATCGACAGTCATTAAAGAGTGCGCCTAACTGGTTGGATGTTAAAGACTTGTAAGCAAGAAGTGAGATCTAGCTCCTTTTCTCCTCAGTGGTTTTTGCTACCGTTAGCAAAGAGCGATTTCTATTTCACCTACGGTAGTAACTCATGGCTTTTGACGACACCCCTAAAATTGCACTTATCGAAGACGATGACATTGTTCGTCAGGCTACCAGTCAGTGGCTGCAACTGGCGGGGTTCGACGTGACCGCATTCAGTTTAGGAGAAGAGGGGAAAGCGGCCATTCTTAGCCAAGAATTTGATGCGATTGTCAGTGATGTTCGCCTGCCGGACACCGATGGTTTGTCGATACTAGAAAGCCTGATTGCCAATCACATTCCAACGCCGGTTATCTTGATCACCGGACATGGTGACGTTGACATGGCTGTCGGGGCGTTACAAAACGGTGCGTTCGATTTTATCGAGAAACCTTTTCAGCCAGAGCGTTTATCCCAACGAGTGACCGAAGCGGTCGAGAGTTATCGCGCACAAACGTCTACTCAAGATCGCCAAGAGTACCTATCTAGCGTTAGCGGCTTAGAAGAGGTGTTGATTGGGCGAAGCCGAGTGATGCAACAGCTTAGAGAACAAGTAGCCAAGTTAGCACGCATTGATACCAACGTGATCATTTACGGTGAGACAGGTTGTGGTAAAGAGCTGGTAGCGACCAGTTTGCACAATGAAAGTCAACGTAGAACCCATCATTTTGTGCCAATCAACTGTGGAGCTATTCCTGAGAACCTGTTTGAAAGTGAGCTGTTTGGGCATGAAGCTGGGGCATTTACTGGAGCGGGTAAAAAGCGCATTGGTAAGTTGGAATACGCGGATAAAGGCACTTTATTCTTTGATGAAATCGAGAGTATGCCGCTGTCGATGCAGGTGAAAGTGCTGCGTTCATTACAGGAACATACGGTTGAGCGTGTTGGGGGTAATCAGCAGATCTCGGTTGATTTGAGAGTGATCGCCGCCGCGAAAGAAGATCTCAATGATCATGATGAGTTTCGTCAGGATTTGTATTATCGACTCAATGTAGCGCAGATCTATTTGCCTCCGCTACGTGAGCGAGAAGAAGACGCGTTGATCTTGTTCGAACACTTTGCCCTGAAAAGTAACCCTGAGAGTCGTCCGCTGAGTGAAGCCGATAGAAAAGCCATTCTTGCTTACGCTTGGCCCGGTAACGTGCGTGAGCTTAGAAATGTCGCAATGCGTTATGCTCTGGATGAAACCGTCTCCGTAATGGAAATTCTCTCCAGTCGACCATCTTCTACAACCGAAGAGACACAAGCAGGCATTCCGTTGGCGATTCAGCTGCACAATTTTGAACGTAAGGTACTACACGATTCCTTAGTTCGACACCAAGGACGAATTACGGATGTGATGGTCGAGCTAGATTTACCGCGCAGAACCCTCAACCAGAAGATGCAGAAGTTTGGTTTGAATCGCTCTGACTATACTTAGTGCGATTTCTAGCTAATGTAAAATCATTGGCATAACAAACACGTTATGCGCTTTTGGCTGGAGCTGGGACAAACTTATAATTTAGGTCTTTCCCTTCTCCAAACAAGGTAACGAGGTTCCTTCCAGTATGTTTAGAGCTATATAGCGCTTCGTCTGCTTCAGCAAGCGCCTCTTGAAGTGATTGCCCCTCAGATAACTGACTGATACCAAAGCTCATGGTCACTTCAGTTTTAAATGATTGCAAAGCGGTTTCAGTTTCGACCGCAAGGCGAATTTGCTCTGCGAAAATTTTGGCTTGCTGTGCTTTTTCGAGCAAAACAATCATGAACTCGTCACCACCAAATCGCACAATGCAGGCTGACTCAGGAAGATGCTTTTTAAAAATAGTGGAGATCGTTGCCATGACGGAGTCGCCAACCGTGTGACCATAGTGATCATTAATCGCTTTGAACTTGTCTACATCAGTCATAATAATGCTGATTGCTTGGCTTTTTTTATGTGCTTTATTAACCAAGTTTGGAACGATTTCTTCCATGGCTCGACGATTATATAGCCCTGTGAGTGCATCTAAATGAGAGAGATCATTAATGGATTGCACCAAGCGTCCGTTAATTAACCACAGCATACTAAAGCTCAAAGCAACGATCAGGCAGATGCTAAATAAGAAAGTCAGCTGATGGATAAGGCCTGCGACCATAAAGCTTGGTAACTCACCTGAAAAAGTACTCCAAAGCGCCCTAAATCCCATAAAAAAACTAAATCCAAAGAAAGAGTAAGCCATTGCTTTAACAGGGAGCTTTAAGTCCTTTTGGGTACCTTTAAGCATAGCGACACCACTAAAGAAGGTGACGATACAAATATACATGCTCAGATAAATAATACGGCTTTTGATAGAAGGATCATGGAAGGTGAAATAGTAAAATGAACCACTGAAAACAGGTGTTAACAAGGTGAGACAGTGAGCCAATTTTAAAGGGTATTGACGAAAAATGCTTACGCTATATAGCGTAAGCAAGAAGCCGACTAATATGAGAGTGTTGGCTATGACGATGGTCAGCCAGTCTGGCGCAGAGCCTCTAAAGCCAAGTAAAAAAGGGCCTAAACCAATGAACAGTAGTGATATCGAGAAGGTTTTTAAGCCTTTGACTCTACCCTGAGTGTATTGATAACAAAGCAGACTAATAGAGTAAATGCAAGAGAACAGAATAACGATAAAGTTCAGTGTTCTGATGTCTAGATACTGATTATCCATAGGCGACCCATATCAATCTTTCATTCAGGCAACTCCTTTGCCTGATATCAATAAGCGAGCTACATAGTAACTCACTTATTGAGCGATGTCTTATGTTAAATGGCTATTCATTCACCAGCTCGAATTGTTCGGTTTGGTTGGTTTTCGTCGTAAACAGCAGACCAACAATCATCATAAATACGCTAGGAATAATCCAGCTAGCAAAGTCATTGTACAGAGGCATGTAATTACCCATCCACTCATCGGTGGAATCTGGCATGTAACCTAGGATGTGCAGCGCATCAACACAACCAAACGTTAAAGCAGTGAACGCCGTCGCTACCACCATGATTTGTGACATCTTGTTGCGCACTGGTGCCATGACTATCAACGCAATCGCGACTGGGTGAAGCGCCACAACCGCTGGCAATGTGATAGCCAATAGTTGCTCTAGACCTACGTTAGCGATCAAACCTGCCAATACCATGGTCGTGATAACGCAGCCTTTGTAGTTCACTTTGCTGAAAGTGTTGTCGTAGAACTCACTGCCTGCGGTGGTTACGCCGATAGCAGTAGTCAAACACGCCAATACCATCACGGCCCCTAGTAATAGTGAGCCAAATGCGCCGAAGTGGCTGAAGGTGAATGCCGTTAAGATATCGCCACCGTTGCTGAATTCAGAACCCAAGTATGAGCTTGTCGAGCCAATGTAAGCCAATGAGATGTATACAAACGCCATGGCAACCGCGTACATCAAAGCTGCGATTAGCGTGTATTTTGCGGTGGCTTTCGGGCAATCCACACCCATGCTGCGAATCGCGCGGAAGATAATCCAACCAAAACCGATAGAACCTAATGCATCCATGGTCATGTAGCCTTGGGTTAAGCCTTCAGCAAATGCGCCAGATACGTATGGTCCCGTTGCGGCAGTTAGTTCACCAGCAGGAGAAATCAAAGCCGTCACAGACATGATGATCAAGATACCCATCAATGCAGGCGTTAAGATCTTGCCTAGGTTGTCGACCAACTTACCCGGATATAGGGCAAATAGAATGGTGATAGCACAGAAGGCAATAGTGAAAGGCACCAAAGCGGCATCACCAAACATTGGTGCAAAGCTAAATTGGTAAGCGACGGTAATCGCACGTGGGATTACGAACGCAGGGCCAATCACGATAAATACCATTACCCAAAAACTGGTCGCCAAAGGTTTAGGTAGGGCAGCGGTTAATTTGTCTGAACCGTTTACGATAGCCACCATCACCAGTGCCATCGCAGGCAGACCTACGCCCGTTAAGAGGAAGCCAGACATCCCGCTCAGAAAGTTTTCACCTGCTTGGTAACCCAAAAATGGAGGGAAGATCAGGTTACCCGCGCCCAAGTACATGGCGAAAGTCATGAAGCCCAAAGCGGCGATATTGCGTGCGCTTAACATTGTTATTCCTCTTATGTTTCGCTTGGAAGAAACTGAAAGGAATGGGAGGAGTATGTGGTGTTCCCGTCAGCTTCTTCTCAAGCTGACAGAAAGTTTAGATATAGCCTGTCAGCTCTGAATCAGTTTCAGAGAGAGCAGGAGGATCGCAGCAGCAACGCCAGATGGGCGTTTTAAAGCGAATTGTAATTGCGCAGTTGCTGACATGGGTGATCCTTAATGACAAAAAAATACCAAGGAATACGTTTGCCTTGGCGTGCTGTTACCCTAACGAACATAGGGCTATTGGCACAACCCCGAAGTAGAAAATAAGTTGATACGGTCAATGTTTGTTTATGAATTGGTGGATCGAACTGGTTTTTAATTTCAAAATTAGAATAAATGACTTTTCATTTCTGTAACATGGCTTGTTTTGCTGTATTTTTGTGCTATTTGTAGTCGTTTAGGCTATAAACCTCCGCTGATAAAGTGAGCAGTTTAGAATGATGCGCTTTTTCTTCTTATTGTTAAGACACTCATTAGTTGCAGTTCAATCCAAAAATGCATCGGCAAAATATTGCTTATTAGTGAATCGTGCATTTGTTTTGTCTTGATCACATTTTATTAACCTTTTGCGATCTAGGCGCACAACCTTCTTCTCTTCAATGAGCAAGATCTTGCTCATTACTTTGCTATCAAATCAGCAGAATTTTGCTCATTTTTGATGTCTTTCAGCACTTAATTCAATAAATACAAAGGGTTAAAAGTTGGCATTTCAATTGCTCTAGGGAATTTGTTGTTAATAAAGATTTAACATGATGTAAATCCCCAATCGTGAAACGACTACACGGAGAGTAATAATGAAAATGAATAAGCTGGTAAAAGCTTTGGCTGTCGCTGTGACTTCTTTTGGTATTGCTGCTAACGCTGCGGCAGAAGATCGTAGCTACATTCTTGCAACGGCATCGACAGGTGGTACTTACTACCCTGTGGGCGTAGCACTAGCGACGTTAAGCAAAGTGAAATTGGCACCAAAGCACCACTTCTCCCTTTCTGCAATCAGCTCTGCGGGCTCTGGTGAAAACGTCAAACTGCTTAACGAAAACGAAGCACAGTTCGCGATTTTGCAAGGTCTTTACGGTGCATGGGCTTGGTCTGGTGAAGGTCCTTATGAGAAGAGCGGTCGCCAAGAGCAGCTGCGTTCAGTCTCTATGCTGTGGCAAAACGTTGAGCACTTTATTGTTCGCTCTGACCTAACAAAAACGGGCACAGTGACTGACCTGAACAACTTCGATGGCAAGAAGTTCTCTATCGGTAAGAAGAATTCTGGTACTGAGAACTCTGGTCGCCAAATCATGAAAGGTCTGAAGGTCGACCCTGATAAATTCAACCTTGCGTACATGGGCTACGGCGGCAGTGCGAGTGCACTTCAAAACGGCACCATTGACGGCATGAACACGCCTGCGGGTGTGCCAGTTGGTGCAGTAACCCAAGCTTTTGCTGCGCTGGGTAAAGACATTTCGATTCTCTCGTTTACTGACGAGCAAATCAAAGAGGCGAACGGCAACTACAACCTATGGACGAAGTACGAGATTCCTGCGAATACGTACCCGGGGCTAGATAAGCCGATCACCACCATTGCACAGCCTAACTTCTTGGCAGTTCGTGAAGATATCTCGGAAGAAGACGTTTACCAACTAACCAAAGCGATCTACGAGAATCTGCCTTTCCTACAAGGTATCCACAAAGCAACAAAAGCAATGGCGATTGAGAAAGCGATCGCTGGCTTGCCAGTGCCTCTTCACCCAGGCGCGGCGCGTTACTACAAAGAAATGGGCATCGAAATCCCATCAGACCTAATGGCGAAATAACGCTAACTTGGCCCCGAGTTTCGGCTCGGGGCATTTTATCCCTACCGATTTCTAAGATGGAAAAAGCCGCCAGAGCTTGGAGTATGAGATGAGCGACTCAATAGAAAAGGAATTGCAGAAGTTTGAGCTGCCCACGCGCACTGATTTTCCGTGGGTAACCACCACAATCACAGTGTTTGGCGTGGTGTTGTCTGCTTTGCACATTTGGTTTAATACCTTATCGACGTTACCAGAGTTATGGATTTCCGCGACCCACTTTGCTGGCTTTGCGGTGATTTGTGCGCTTTGGTATCCGGCTCATATCTCTCTCAAGCAGAGTAAGATTGCACTCGGTATCGATGTGTTAATTGCCATGGGCGCGGTCGCATGTTTACTCTATATTCCCTATGCCGAAGATGCGCTGTATGAACGTGGTGTTAAGTTCGTGACCAGCGATTGGGTCTTCGCCATCATGGCAATTCTGATTGTGATTGAGCTGATCCGACGCACCATGGGCTGGTTTATTCCAGTGCTGATTGTGGTGTGTTTAAGCTACGTTGTGCTTTGGGGTAAGTGGGCGACAGGTATTTTCCATTTCCCGGGTTTGAGCATGGAAACTTTGCTCTACCGTAGCTTTTATTCTTCTGAGGGCATGTTTGGCTCTATCTCGCGCATCAGTTGGACTTTCGTATTCATGTTCATTCTGTTTGGTGCGTTTCTCGTTCGCTCTGGTGTCGGTGATTACATCATCAATGTGGCACGTGCTGCGGCTGGCAAAATCATTGGTGGTCCCGGTTTTATTGCGGTGATTGGCTCCGGTTTGATGGGCTCAGTATCGGGCTCTAGTGTGGCAAATACGGTTTCAACCGGTGTTATCAGTATTCCTTTAATGCAAAAAGCGGGTTTCCCTTCGCGCTTTGCGGCGGGTGTTGAAGCTGCAGCGTCAACAGGTGGTCAGTTGATGCCACCAGTGATGGGGGCGGGTGCTTTCATCATGGCGTCTTATACGCAAATTCCTTATGTCGATATCATCGCGGTGTCTTTCATTCCTGCTCTTATCTATTTCTTGTCCGTGGCGTTCTTTGTGCGTATCGAAGCCAAACGCAGCGGCGTTCAAAAAATCACGACCAGCGATGAATCTCTATTAAAAGTGTTGATCAGCGGTTGGCACAACCTTATCCCGCTGGCGGTATTGGTTACTTTGTTGGTTCAAGGTTTTACACCGACTTACGCTGCGGGCTTGTCGATCATCTCAGTGGTGGTGGCGTCTTGGTTCTCGAAAGATCACAAGATGGGACCAAAAGCGATCATCGAAGCACTTTCGCAAGGCGCGAAAAACATGGCGACAACTGCCGTATTGCTGGTGGGTATTGGTCTGGTGATCAATGTGATCAGCACAACGGGTATCGGCAACACCTTCTCACTGATGATCGACGGTTGGGCGAATGGCGACTTGTTCATCATGATCGTTCTGATTGCACTCGCTTCTCTTGTTTTGGGTATGGGTTTACCCGTGACAGCGGCGTATATTGTATTGGGCACACTGTCTGCCCCTGCGCTTTACAAGTTGATTGCGGAAAACCAATTGCTTGAATTGATGGTGTCAGGTCAATTGCCTGAACAAGCCAAAGCCATCTTTATGTTGGCGGCGCCAGAAAAGCTGGAACTGCTTAATGCACCAATGGCGTTGGAAACCGCGAAAGAAATGGTAGCGCTAGTACCTGCGGACTTTATGGAAACCCTATTAGAGCAAAGTTTGGGTATGGAAGCGGTAGGCTTGGCATTGCTGGCTGCTCACCTCATCATCTTCTGGTTATCGCAAGACAGCAACGTTACGCCTCCAGTCTGTTTGACCGCCTTTGCTGCGGCAACCATTGCTAAAACACCGCCAATGCGTACCGGTTTGATGGCGTGGAAAATCGCCAAAGGTTTGTATCTTGTCCCGCTGTTGATTGCTTACACAGGCTTAGTCAGTTGGGATGTAACGTCGGTAATTACCGTGGGCTTTTTTGCCATCATCGGTACCTATGCATTGATTGGTGCGATTGAAGGTTACTTGGAAGGCCCTCTAAACATTCTGACGCGTCTCTTGTTGGTAGTGGTGGGTACATTGCTGGTTTGGCACGACATACCAATGTTGGTTCGTGTGGCAAGCTGCGCGGTATTTGTCGCGGTGTTCATTTACAGTGGTCGCAAGTTCAAATTGCAACAATCTCAACTATCGGTTTTATAAGAGGTCGTATGAAATCAGTCTATGACTACATCATTGTTGGTGGCGGTATCGTTGGTGTGTCGACAGCATGGCAACTGCAGCAACGCCACCCAGACAAATCCATTTTATTGGTTGAGAAAGAGTCCGGTTTTGCGAAGCACCAAACCGGACACAATAGCGGCGTGATTCATGCTGGAGTGTACTACGCACCGGGCAGCCTAAAAGCCGATTTTTGTAAGCGTGGGGTAGAGCGAACCATTTCGTTCTGTGCTCAGCACGATATTCCGGTGGAGAACTGTGGCAAGTTACTGGTTGCGACCAATGAGCAAGAAGTCGAACGCATGAATGCCCTCTATGAGCGCTGCCATGTCAACGGCATCGACGTAAAGCTACTCGATGAAGTTCAACTCAAGCTGGCTGAGCCAAACATCACGGGATTGGGCGCGATTTATGTCAAAACCACCAGTATTGTCGATTATCGTTTGGTCACGGAGCAGATGGCGGAAGAGTTCAAAAAGCTCGGCGGTCACATCAGCCTGAGAACCAAAGTGGTGGCTGCCGAAGAGAAAGACGAAGAAGTTCAATTGACCTGTATTTCAGGCGGGCAAACCATGCAGCTCAATGCCAAATTCTTGGTCACTTGCAGCGGCTTGATGGCGGATCGCATGACGAAGATGATGTCTATTACGACCGATTTCCAAATTATCCCTTATCGCGGTGAATACTACCGCTTAGATAGCAAACACGACCAAGTGGTGAATCATCTTATTTATCCAATTCCAGACCCTGATTTGCCATTCTTGGGTGTCCACCTAACTCGCATGATTGATGGCAGTGTGACCGTTGGTCCAAATGCGGTGCAAGGCTGGAAGCGAGAAGGGTACGACAAGGTTAACTTCAGCTTGCAAGATACCATGCAAATGCTCAGTTTCTCCGGCTTTTGGAAGGTGACACAAAAGCATCTAAAAACCGGACTGGATGAGTTTAAGAACTCGTGGTGGAAGCCGGGCTACCTCAAGTTGGTCAACAAATATTGCCCAAGCATCAAGGTCGACGATCTCAAACCATATCCTGCGGGTATTCGTGCGCAAGCAGTGTTATCCGATGGCACCTTGGTTCATGACTTTTTGTTTGCCGAGAGCGCAAGAAGCCTACACGTTTGCAACGCACCCTCACCCGCAGCGACATCGGCAATGCCGATTGGGGAATACATTTGCGATAAAGTGAATGAGAAGATAGAGGCGAAAACGGTATAAAACAAAGGCGACGTAACGGTCGCCTTTATTGTATTTGAATCTGGGATTTAGGAGTTGCCATCTTTAGGGCAGAGTTCGCCTTTCTTGGCGTGTCTTTCGATCATGTAATCGCCTCGGGCACTGTGCAATACAATTGCATTCCAGACTTGACCATCTTGCAACTCGAACTCAAACGCATAATGGGTGCCGCCGACCATTTTGGTTCTCACCTCATGAATTGCTTTCAATTTATCATCGGCATTCATTTGATAAAGCACCATGTTGAGTGAGCGTCTGGCGTCAGGAGTTGCCTCAGCAAGTTGCCAATGGCCCTGCTCGTTTGTTGCGGAGCAAATAGACCGCATTTTACTTTTCATGGCGGATGACATCTGCTTGTCTACGGCCAAAGCATTTGGTGAAAACAGTGGAACCGTCAAAGGAATCAAAGTTACCAGAAACCGCTTTAAGGTCATAAAAACACTCCGTTGTTTTACTCTTGCTTGAGTATAGACCTCAATGGCTTCAGATGTGGTGCAGTAGACTCTGGGCCTACAATATCGCAGTTCGTATCAACGAACTGATGATAAACAAGGCGACCACGCTTGCCAGCCAAATGCCAATGAACCACAAAATGGGCTTTAGTTTCATCAGTGATATCCTTCTCCACGTTTCATCTTGCCGCGGAACACCCAGTACGAATAAGCCGTGTAGGCTATGATCAGAGGAAGTAATACCACCGCACCGGCAAGTAAAAATGCCAAACTTTTGTCTGGCGCGGCGACGTCTTGATAAGTGAGTGCGAATGGGACCAAGTAAGGGAATGTACTGACACCGAAACCCATCGCGGACACAAGAAACAGGCCGATCGCAAGAACGTAGGCTCGGACGGCTTTGTGGTCGAGTAAGGCTTTGAATAACTGCCAAATAAGTGCCGCTGTAATAATTGGTAAAATGAAAAACAGTAGCGAGTTTGGTAATGAGAACCAACGATCAAATACGATATTTTGGCTCAATGGCAGCCACAAACTGGCGATGAATATACAGGCTACCATCGCTAGTTCCCATCGTCGCGCGACCACGTAATAGCGCCCCATCAGCTCTTCTGGAAGCTTGATTAATAACCAGCATGAACCGAGCAGAATATAAGCACAAACAAGCGCCAGGCCACAAAATACGCTAAATGGTGAAAGCCAATCAAACCATCCACCTGCGTATGCTCGTTCACTAACCTCTATACCTTGGAGCAGGGTTCCGAGCATAATGCCTTGCATCAATGCCGCGGTGAGTGAACCAATGAAAAAAGCGCTATCCCATAAAAACTTTCCGCGTTGTGTTCGGAAGCGATACTCAAAAGAAACCCCGCGCAGAATTAACCCGAGCAGCATTAAAATCAGGGGAGCATAGAGTGCTGGCATAATGACCGCGTAGGCGAGGGGGAACACGGCAAAAAGTCCACCACCGCCAAGAACTAGCCAAGTTTCATTCCCATCCCAAACAGGAGCGATGCTGTTCATCATCATGTCGCGCTCTTCATCGTCATTAGCGCTGAGGAATAGGATACCAATACCGAGATCAAAGCCATCTAACACGACATAAATCAGAACGGCGAGCCCAATCAAAGCGTACCAAATTAATGCGTAATCCATGAGTTAGCTCCTAGGTTAGATGGTTAGAATGTGTGATGGCATCGGTTTTCGTGCCATCAGGAAGTCGGCTATCTAGGCCTTCTTCATATCGAGTTGGAGACTTACGCATCAAACGTAGGAGATAGAAGAAGCCAGCTCCAAAAACCACAAAGTAAACCACGATGAACGCCGTCAGGGAGACGCTCACCGCGGCGGCATCAATAGGCGATGCCGAATTGGCTGTGGTTAAAAGACCGTATACGGTGTAAGGCTGTCGACCGACTTCGGTAGTTATCCAGCCTGCTAAAACTGCAATGAACCCCGCTGGGGCAAACAGGACACAAATACGTTGAAGTGCCCTTGAATCAAAAAGTTTGCGACGTGTTCTTAGCCAAAGGCTCCACAAACCAATAACAAGCATGCCAAAACCAAGCGCGACCATTACTCGGAAAGACCAGAAAACGATAGAGACAGGAGGGTGTTCCTCCTCTGGAAAAGCATCTAATCCCTTCACTTCACCGTTGAGGTCATGAGTTAAGATCAAACTACCGAGTTTGGGGATTTCCAGTGCGTATTCCATGCGTTTTTCTTCATCGTTAGGGATACCGAAGAGGATCAATGGCGCGCCTTGGTGAGACTCATAGTGCCCTTCCATCGCGGCGACTTTGGCGGGTTGATGTTCAAGGGTGTTTAAACCATGCATGTCTCCAGCAACGATTTGAATTGGTGTCACGATGGCAGCCATCCACATTGCCATCGAGAACATAATTCTGGCTAGAGGGTTATGGTTTGCTTTTAGTAAGTGATAAGCGGCAACGCCGGCTACAACAAAGGCAGTAGTAAGGTAAGCGGCGAGCAACATATGAACGAGCCGGTAAGGGAAGGAAGGGTTGAAGACAATCGCCCACCAGTCTTCTGGGATAAACTGTCCGGCTTCGTTGATACTGTAGCCCGCTGGTGTTTGCATCCAACTATTAACCGAAAGTATCCAAAACGCAGACAAAAACGTCCCGAATGCAACAATACAAGTCGCGGCGAAGTGAAGCTTCTTACCCACCTTATCCATACCGAAAAGCATCACGCCTAAAAACCCAGCTTCGAGGAAAAACGCAGTAAAAACTTCATAACCCATTAGCGGGCCTAGGATTGGGCCTGTTTTGTCGGCAAACACGCTCCAGTTAGTACCGAATTGATAGCTCAACACGATGCCACTCACCACACCCATACCAAAACTGATGGCAAAGATTTTGAGCCAGTACTTATAGATTTGCATGTACTGTTTGTTGCCCGTTTTTAAGTACAAGCCCTCTAATACAGCGAGATAACTTGCCAAACCAATCGTAAAAGCTGGAAAAATAATGTGGAAAGAGACAGTAAAGGCAAATTGGAATCTAGCTAGGTCAATGGCGAGTGTGTCCATGAGCGGTCCCTTTTTCGTTGGATAAACTGTTCGCCGGATTTAAAGAGGAGACAGAAGAGTGGCGAACAAGGTGAAGTACGAAGAAGGAAGACGAAGAGATTAAAAAACGATCGCTTTTTACACATGTGCGTACCATCTTTTAGATAAAGGAGGAGCGTTATGAGCCTTAAACATTACTTTGAGAAAGCGACACCTAAGTTTGGTCCAGGTGGGAAGTATCACAAGTTCTACCCACTGTTTGAAGCTGTCGAAACCATTTTTTACACGCCTGGTAAGGTAAATCAGGGCATGACTCATGTTCGAGATAGCATCGATTTAAAACGTATTATGATCATGGTGTGGCTGGCGGTCTTCCCTGCCATGTTCTGGGGTATGTACAACATAGGCCAGCAAGCGAGTGATGCCTTGTTGTATGGAATGGATCAAGCCTCAGCTCAGCAAGCGCTTGTTTCTTCATGGCAACTGAGTTGGGTATGGGGCTCGTTAGATGCGGTTTCACAAGCGGGGTGGGCAAGTAAAATGTGGCTTGGCGCCACTTACTTTATTCCGGTTTATGCTACGGTGTTTATCGTTGGTGGTTTCTGGGAAGTTCTGTTTGCTATTGTGCGAAAGCATGAGGTGAATGAAGGTTTTTTTGTCAGCTCTATACTCTTTGCGCTGATCCTTCCTCCGACAATTCCACTATGGCAAGCGGCTTTAGGTATCACTTTCGGTATTGTTGTGGCGAAGGAGATTTTCGGTGGTACTGGACGAAACTTCCTAAATCCAGCTTTAGCAGGGCGCGCGTTCTTATACTTTGCCTATCCTGCCAACATGTCAGGTGGTGCGGTATGGGTCGCGGCTGATGGTTACTCTGGCGCTACTCCACTTAGCCAATGGTATGAAGGTGGGCAAAGTGCCTTGATAAATAATATGACAGGACAAACAATTTCATGGGGAGATGCTTTTGTTGGTAATTTACCAGGCTCGATGGGTGAAGTCTCCACGTTGTTGATCGCACTAACAGGCTTGGTTCTCATCTTTATGAAGATTGCATCGTGGAGAATTGTTGCGGGCGTGTTGGTCGGTTTAATCGGAGCTTCACTACTATTGAATGCGATCGGTTCAGACTCTAACTCCATGTTCTCCATGCCGTTCTACTGGCACTTCGTGATTGGTGGGGTTGCGTTTGGTACCTTCTTTATGGCGACAGACCCTGTCTCGGCAGCTTTTACCAATAACGGGAAATGGGCATACGGACTATTAATCGGTGTGATGACGATTTTTATCCGAGTGCTGAACCCGGCTTATCCAGAAGGCATCATGTTAGCGATTCTATTTGCTAACTTATTCGCGCCACTTTTCGATTACCTAGTCAAAGAAAGTAATATCAAACGCAGAATGAAAAGGGCGAGACCTTCTTAAAATGAGGGTGACCTCACTGAAAATTGATTGAAAACTACACTATATTGAAAAGGTCAGAGACATGGGGTTTCTGACCTTTTATTTTTATCAGGAGGACGAAGACGATGAGAATAAAGGATATTCTCGATAGCCGTTTGGTGCTGTCGTTCTGGTATAACCTAGACTACTGCTTGTCTCTTCTTAGTAAAATCTCTTCTCGTTGATTTCCTCAATGCAATCGCATTGAAAAGCATTCTATCTATTTGTTTTTTAGTCTTACGTGAAACTGCGTAGGGCAATGCGTATAAGGAAATTAACAATGAAACGTATTCCAGAACCTTTCCGTATCAAAATGGTTGAGCCAATCAAAATGACGACTTTGGCAGACCGTGAAGTCGCGTTAAAAGAAGCGGGCTATAATCCATTTCTTCTTCGTAGTGATGATGTTTATATCGATTTGCTGACTGACTCAGGCACTGGTGCCATGAGTGATAATCAGTGGGCTGGCATCATGATGGGGGATGAATCCTATGCGGGGAGTCGAAATTACTACAACCTGTGTGATGCAGTGGAGCACTTTTTCGGTTATAAGCTCACCGTGCCTGCACACCAAGGGCGTGGTGCCGAGCAAATTTTGTTCCCCGCTTTGATTGAGCGTATGCGTCAGGTGCGTGGTGGCGAAACGCCAGTATTTATCTCGAACTACCATTTTGATACCACAGCGGGTCACATTGAACTCAATGGCGGTAAAGCGATTAACGTGGTAACGGAAGAAGCATTCGACACCACTACGCCTTATGATTGGAAGGGCAATTTTGATATCGATAAGCTGGTGGCAACAATTGAAGCGCACGGTTCGCATAACATTTGTGCAATTATCACCACGATTACTTGTAATAGCTCCGGTGGTCAGCCTGTGTCGATGGAAAACATGCGCAGTGTGTACGAGATTGCAACCAAGTACGATATTCCAGTGGTGATTGACTCGGCTCGTTACTGTGAGAACGCCTACTTTATCAAGCAGCGTGAAGCGGGTTACGAGAATAAATCGATTCTGGAAATCATCCGTGAGATGTACCAGTACGGTGATATGCTCACCATGTCAGCTAAGAAAGACCCGATGGTAAACATTGGTGGCATGTGTTGTATTCGTGATCATAAGGAGTTGTTCCAGGCGGTGCAGACGCGCTGCGTACCCATGGAAGGATTTGTAACATACGGCGGCATGGCTGGGCGTGATATGGAAGCGCTCGCTCGCGGTTTGTATGAAGCCGCGGATGAGGATTTTCTTCACTATAGAATTAGCCAAGTTCAATACTTAGGTGAGCGCTTACGTGAAGGCGGTATTCCGATTCAATACCCAACGGGTGGTCATGCGGTGTTTGTGGATGCCGCTAAGATTTTGCCACATATTCCAGCGGATCAGTTTCCTGCGCAGGTATTGTGTAATGCTTTGTACTTGGAAGCGGGTATTCGAGCAGTAGAGATAGGATCGTTGCTGCTTGGTCGAGATCCGGAAACGGGTAAACAAAAAGCGTCAGAGCTTGAGTTGATGCGTTTGACCATTCCACGTCGTGTCTACACAAACGATCATATGGATTACATTGCGGATGCGATTATCGAACTGAAAAATCGTGCACATGAGTTAAAAGGGCTCACTTTCGAGTACGAGCCACCAGTGCTGCGCCACTTTACTGCTCGATTTAAAGAGATCGATTAACTCAAGTTTAAATCTAGATAAGCAAAAGGCCGCGAGTTTCACGGCCTTTTTCGATTCGTTTATTTCTTAGCGTTACAGTTACGCTAACTCTAATGTGATGCGAACGAACTGGTCGTCTTGATACTGCACTTCATAATTGAAGGTACCACTGGCGTAAATGCTGCCAAGGAAAAGTGAGCGTTGACTCATTGGTCCGCGGAACAGCATCGAAATAGGAGCGATTAGGGCGTTATTATCATCGAAGTGCTGATTTAAGTTCTCAGAAAGCACACACAGCAAACAGCCGTGTTGGTCGTGAGATAAGTCGACGTCTTCCGGTCGCGATAATAACACGGTAGTCCCCAGTTTCTTCTCAATCTCGTTGATCAGCAGCAAGTAGCTATCTAGATCGGGTTGAGGATTTCTGGGTTTGTCTGCACCGACGCAGCGCTCGAGTAATTCTTCCAGATTTCCGTTCTCACCTTTTGCCTGCTGAGTCAAAGATTTTAACGGCTTTTTAATCAGCTTATAGCGATTACTCTTCAGTTTTGGTTTCAGCCATTTCTGAAGTAAGTCATTACGTTCTTTAAGGGAGAGGCCATGCGAGGACGCGTGAATTTTAAAGTGCAGGTGTAATAAAGCGTGAACCGCAAGCTCACTCAGAAGTTGGTTAGCATCTGTAGACTGTCTTGCCTGCTTAGAACTTTGCATTACACTCGAACAAAATTAGGGAAGAAGGATAATGGTGCCGAGAGAGGGGCTCGAACCCTCACACCAAAGGCACTAGCACCTCATGCTAGCGTGTCTACCAATTTCACCATCTCGGCATCATGATGCTCTGAATACTCAGAGGCCTCGAAAGAAGCAACGCGAATTATAACCAAAATCCACCTGTTGGCGAGAGCAAAATGACGAATTTTGGCTCTTTCGAGTTTGATTGCGTATTTATTGGTCACTTTTATGTTTTTTACCATCAACGCCTATCCTTATGCCCTTGCTTTTATTAATGGTATGACGACAAAAGAGTACTTTTGCCTAAATTTTGAACGCTTGAACGTTTGCGTAAATAAATGTGATGAATATCTCTTTTTGTTGGCTATACTTGCGTCCCGTTTAAGCGGGAATTAGGGTTTAGTTGTTCAGGACCCTTACCCATACAAGCCGTCACATGGAGCAGGCCAAGCAACATGCTCGCCAGCAGTGAATGACCCCACGGACCGGACCAGCTACGTTCAATTGCTTGTATAAGGTAAAAATAAGATGTCGAACTATTCGTTCTGTCTACATTCTGGATCTAAAAGTGAGTTATCACTCGCTGCGTTGTCCCTTTCTTCTGCCAATTCCTTTGGCTCTTTTTTCTTTTTCAACGTTTAGTAGGTCTAGCTCATGAGTGTTCTATTTAGTCTATTTGGTATTGTTGCACTGCTAGGTTGTGCTTTCCTACTTTCTGAGGGTCGTTCTTCCATTAATTGGAAAACTGTATCTCGCGCCTTGATGCTACAAATGGGGTTTGCTGCTTTGGTGCTCTATTTCCCGTTGGGTCAAGCGGCGCTGGCGAGTTTAAGTAATGGTGTCGCGGGGCTACTCAGCTTTGCTGATGAAGGGATTAAATTCCTCTTTGGTGACCTCGCTTCTTCTGGCTTTATCTTCGCTATCCGTGTCCTTCCTATCATCATCTTCTTCAGTGCTCTTATCTCCGCCCTTTACTATTTGGGCATTATGCAAAAAGTGATTCAATTTATTGGCGGCGCTATCCAGAAGTTCTTGGGTACGAGTAAAGCAGAGTCTTTGGTTGCAACAGGGAACATTTTCTTATCTCAAGGCGAGTCACCACTTCTTATTCGTCCATTTCTTTCTAACATGACTCGCTCTGAACTGTTTGCCGTGATGGCTGGTGGTATGGCTTCAGTGGCGGGCAGTGTGCTTGGTGGTTATGCTGGTTTGGGTGTCGACCTCAAATACTTGATCGCGGCAAGCTTTATGGCAGCACCAGGTAGTTTGATGATGGCAAAAATCATCGTTCCTGAGCGTCAAACGCCAAGCGATTACAACAATATTGAGCTAGATAAATCAGAAGAAAGTAACGTTATTGATGCGCTAGCAAGCGGTGCCATGGGCGGTATGAAAGTTGCCGTTGCTGTTGGTACCATGCTTATCGCTTTCGTGAGTGTTATCGCGATGGTGAACACGGGGCTAGAAAACTTGGGCGAGATACTTGGTTTCTCTGGCGTAACGCTACAAGCGATTTTTGGTTATTTGTTTGCACCTCTCGCATGGTTGATTGGTGTGCCAAGCCACGAAATTCTAGCTGCGGGTTCATACATTGGTCAGAAAGTGGTGATGAATGAGTTTGTTGCGTTTATCGATTTTGTGCAGCACAAAGCGACACTGTCTGAGCATACTCAAATTATTATCACTTTTGCGTTGTGTGGTTTTGCGAACATTGGCTCAATTGCGATTCAGTTGGGTTCTATCGGCGTGATGGCACCTGAGCGCCGCAAAGATGTTGCAAGTCTAGGCCTAAAAGCGGTTGCTGCTGGTACACTCGCTAACCTGATGAGTGCGTGCTTAGCGGGCATTTTTATCTCTCTCTAATTTAGATTGAAGATACACACTAAAAACCCGCCTAAATGGCGGGTTTTGTTATTTCTGAGGCTTGGGCATTAAGCCGTAAGGTATCGATTTAAAAGCCTCTGGGTGCTCTTGATAAGTTGGCGCTTTATGTACCCCTTTCCAATCGAGCAGCATGATGGCTAGCACGTTACGGTGTTCGCCGTACTTGAGATCAAAGTTACCGTCGACCGACGGAATCATCCCTTTTTCTGCGTTGATTGCGTGACGAATGGCTTGGCGGGTTTTCTTTACGACCGGATCATGGTCCAAGCCTGCTAACAAAAACGAAATGCCGACTTCCGCAATCACGTCTTCTTTGGCGCGCAGTAGGATAGTGTCGATATTGTTGCGAAAGTAATCATAAATCCATTGGTGTTTCTTCTCGCTTACTCGCTCCTGATAATACTGTGAATCGGCAAAGATGATGTGCGTCATACCATAAAGTTTGTTCCAATACTGCTGAGCTGAAAGCATCTTATCTTTATCGTCGGGGTAGGTGTCACGGAAGGTTTGAGTGAATTCCTCGACCACATCTTGCTCTCCTAACTGACGAAGCCAGTAGACTTGGTTTGCAAGCTGAGCTGCCCATGCTTCTATCATCTCTTTGTCCGTAACGTAACGCGAGAAATCGTAGCGCCTAATAATTTTTCTCAGCGTTTTGTCTTGTTTATGCTTTAGGCCATATTCGTTTGCTCTTGCCATTGCGCCAAGCAAATCCACACCAAGATAAAGGTACTCAGGATGGTGTTTAGTCACGGTATAGCGTCGCTGACCTCGTTCGGTTTCTTTCTCTTGATACGTGGTCAGCCTTTGAGATGAATAGAGAATGATGTCTTCTGGTTCAACGACTTCATTAGCAAATTGGTTTAACCGGCTGGCTACTTGTGCCATGTCGGTCCAAATGGCAGCGTGATATTTCTCATCTAATGTTTGGCGGTACATGCGTAAGCCAAAATGGCCCTCTTTAAACGCCGGGAAAGTGAACAGTTCTTGTTCGTAGGTACTACGAATCAACTGCGCTGATTGAGTATTATCGAGAAGCGGTACCTCTTCCTGTGATGCCTGAGCTGCAAAGGTAAGTGAGCAAGAGAGTAAGACCGCTAAGCTAAGAGGTTTAATACGCATAAATCCATTCCCTATGAAGTCCTGAACCTAAACCTACCATCAATATTAATTGAGAATGTAAAAGCTGAGTCAATAGTTAAAAATTTGCCTAAAAGTCAGGTTGATACGTTCATCTTTAGTTTTCGCGGTTTTTGGTACGCAGTGCTTCCAGTGATGCTGTAGCTCGCCAGCCATAATCAGTAAGGAGCCGTGAGAAAGCTCATATTCAATCTCAGTTTTACAATGTAAATTTCTAAGCAAAAATCGACGTGTTTCACCTAAGTTCAAAGATGCGATAACAGGGTTTCTACCTAACTCTGGTTCATTATCTTGGTGCCAGCCCATTGAGTCTTGGCCGTGTCGATATAAGTTAGCGAGAACAGAATTAAAAGTGACATCAGCAACTGATTCACAACGCACTTTCAGCTGAGTTAACTCAGGAGTCCAAGGGTGAGGCTGCATGGTTAAGCCTGAGTAAGTATATGCTGCATCACCGTGCCACGCTTGTAAGCGAGGTTGAAGTACTGACTTGCCGAACATAGTAATGTGTTCTTGGTGCCATGGCAGTGTTTTTCGAAGTTGGTCAAAGTAATTATCCGCCTCAAGATGGCTAAGAAAATGAGGATCATAATAAAGTTTTCCTCTTTCTACTTCTTGCCATAGATCGCCGCCAAATAAATCGCCTTGTTGATGCATCATCTCACACCTAAAACATAAAAGTTGTCAATCACTGTTACCTTTCTGATTATGATTGGTTATTCTTGTGATAATAAGAATTTTAACAATAAATAAAAAATCTCGTAATTGTATACGAGTTGTGGGGAGAAAATGCGTTATTTACCCAGAAAACGATGCTATTTTGCATTGTTCTTCCTCACCTTTTTCGCTTTGTGTATTGGGGTTATCGAGCTGTTAAATCGAAACCAGCAAGAGCTTCACAAAGAGCGAGTTCAAGTTGAGGCCAAAGAACAACTTTCCATTCTCCGTTCCAATTTGGAAGCGGTACTTATGGCGGATATCTACAAAGCCAGTACTTTAGCGACACTCATTACTTTACTTCCTAAAAACCAAGAAGAAGAATTGAGTATCGCCGCTCACCGAATCCTAAATAAAAGTAAACATATTACAATCATCGGTATCGCGAAAAATGATGTAATTAGTCATGTATTTCCACGCCAAGGTAATGAGCGCCTAATCGGCCTTGATTACCGCGCAGTGCCACAGCAGTGGGTACAGGTGCAAAAAGCCAAGGATGTACAAGAAATTTTCATCGCAGGGCCCGTTACATTGATCCAAGGTGGTCGAGGTTTGATCGTGCGTGTGCCTGTTTTTCTTGATCCTCCAATGAATCAGGACTACTGGGGAGTGATCAGTGCGGTGATTGATTTCGATGCTCTGATGAGAGAAACCGGCGTAATTGATTTCTCGTATCGTTACCCTTTAATGATCCGTGGTTACGATAGCGGTGGCTCATTTGGTGATGCTTTCTTTGGCGCGCAAAGTATAAATAGCATGGTATATGCAAAAGAGATGGTTCATTTTCCTTATGGTGGGTGGAGTATGGTGGTTTTCTCTGGAGGCAAAGCTGATCGCCAAATCTCTTGGCATCAGTTGCATTTAGCTAGAGTAATCGGCTATCCCATTATATTCGCACTTAGCCTCGCGCTGTTCGCCATTTATCGACTGTATACCATTGCAGATGACAGAGCTTTACACGATGAACTCACGAATTTACCAAACCGTCGCTATTTTATGAAGTTTTACAAGCAGCAGTTCGAAATAGCGAAACGTTATAAAAAGCGTTATAGCTTCGCCTTAATTAATATTGACCTAGATAGGTTTAAACACATTAACGACACCTATGGTCACGACGCAGGTGACAAAGTTTTAATCGCTACGGCTGAAAGGGTAAAAAGCTCTCTGCGTAAATCAGACATCGTGGCCAGAATGGGCGGTGATGAGTTCTTAGTTGTAGTTCATCACCCAGGAACGGAAGAAAATGTTCAGTCTCTTCTACAAAAACTTCGATTAGCGCTATGCTCTACGCCCGTCATTTACGATGAAACGCTTATCTATTTGAAAGCCAGTATTGGGTACGCGATATTTGACCCGCAAATGTCATCTCCTGAGCAAATGATGAAAATAGCCGATGAGAGAATGTATCAACAAAAGCATGGCGGATGAGCCTGAACCCAGTTTCAATAAGGGGTTAGAGGAATGGTAAAGTTGGGAGCCCGAAATCTCATCATCATTGAGGTGCAAGAATATGTGACTTCATATGTTCACAGACACTTTGCTGAGAGAGTCGTTATTAGCAGTGCATTCAGTGGCATATTTGCATAATGTTGCATTTTGCAAATGCAGTTTGCGAAATTAATGGTTAATAAAGCAACGATATGCATCTGGATCTACTAAAAAACGGCTTTTTTAAAGTTGGCACGCATCGTGCTTTACTTAGAGTGACCCTTATTAAGCCGAGGGTCACCTAGCCAACTGACGTTGTTAGTGAATACAAATTGTTCACAAGTATATACCGCCAATCACGTTTATTGTGATTGGCGTTTTTTCTTTCTAAAGCCCGATGATATTCACGTCGCTGCCCGTCTCATCAGCTTCTCCGCACTTGCTGTAACAACTAGGTTGTCTTGGACAAACCGCCCCTCTGGAGCAGATCAACCTTGCTTGGGTTTGAATCCCGCGCTCTATCCAGTTGATGTTTAATATCTTAGCGATAGTCGTTAAGTCTTTTTTGATGTGGGGAGGAATAACACTACTTCCGCCGGAAGCGACACAAAGGGACTTAAGTTCTTCCGCTATGGAAACGGCATCGCCACCTTGTGCAGAAATAGCAGGGTTAAGATCAATACCGGCACATAGCACGCGATTATTTCCCGCAGGGTCAAATACGTTGACCGATTCGCAGCAGTAGATACGTGGCTCGTCGCCAACATTTAAAATCGAAATTTGCGCTGAACTGGTATCCAAAGGCTGGGAAAGGCGTCGGAATACCGCCCAGTGCTGGCAAGGGTCGTTTACTTTGCGCATGTTGCCCCAAGGCAATGGAATACCATTTCCTCGATACACTGCTTTTAACTTGCCGGGGCCATAGGCATCAAAATAGTGCCAATGAGGGTAAGGCGAGACCACCGTCATGCGACGCATTGCAACGGAAGGAGAAACGCCGGCCTTTTTGTGAACATCAATTTCGTAACCGGAGCGGTCAAGCAACTGACGAAATGGTACTTTGGGGCAAAGCAAGGCACCAGCAAAAAAGCTGGACTCAAAATCACGCCAAGCTTGCAGGATATCTTGCGAATTGAGTTCAGAGTTCGACACAGGGCTGTCCATTTGCTCCCAATTGTTTTGATGCCCGATAGATAAAACGTTATTCATTGCATCGCTGCTATGGAGCACTCGATGGCCGATATATACCGCCAAGTCATACTTCAATCGGGTTGGATAGTCACGCATTCGTTTATTGAGATAAATAGTCCCAGGTGGCTCCATGAAAGACGTAATCAACTGTTTGGCGCTGACGCCCAGTTCATCAATCACATCTTGTGGCGCTCGATCTACCCAGCGGATATCCAATCCCATACTCTTTGCAATGTCTACGAGATCTTCTACAGATAGATTCAGCCGCTTCAAGCCGACCTCTTCGGCGGCGCGCTCTAAATCAGGAAAATGGTTTTGATGGTTTTCTTGGTGTGCGCGGATCAGTAAGTGGGCGAATTGACGCCCCGTGATACCTGTTTGGGAGAGCATTTCTGGTATCGCGATTTGAAGAATATCATTGGAAAACAGGAAGCTCGGCTCCAACGCCATGCCACTAATCCCGCCACGATTTCCTTTGTTGGGTGTGATGGCTTCTAATTCGGGTTCATCATCTAAAAACCACGCCGGATCTTTTTGAAAAACTTCCGCGATCACTTCGAGCATATCGATACTCGGTACGCGTTTTCCGCGCTCAATCATTGAAAGGTAAGAAACCGACGGAGCGTACTCTGGATTAATTCTTACACAACGGGCAGACAAATCTTCCATCGTTAAATGGTTGTTTTTTCTTAGGTTACGAATTTTCGTACCAAGAAAATGAGACTGACGAATAAGGCTTTTTGACACAGACATTTTGTAAAATTCACATTGTAAAATTTTTGTTGTGAAATTGTAGTCAATATTTCGCTAGTCTACATAATGAGCAGGCAAGGAAATTAACCATCCACTTCACAGAATTGCCTGAAACTTAAATAAAGGATTTAAGTTTTTACTCTAGGACGAGTTTTTAAGTGCGAGGATATGACGATGAATATGCTGAACTTCGATAAAAAAGAGATGCAACAACAACAACGCCCATTTATCGCTGAAGCCGTATTTGCCGTCGAAGCGGTAAGTGCTGAGCAGCAGAGTGAGAAACAAGTAAAAGCGAAGCAACTGCTTGACCGCATGTTCCCATTGGAGAACGGGTCGCACCAAGACGTATCAAGTTACGTGATTGATTACCGCCATGTTTTGGCTTATTTCAAAGACGGTACACACAGCGGCCTGAAAAGCCCAAAACACTTCGTGGCGTACACTGGTGAAAAGGAAGATCCAAAGTCGATTTTGTTCAAAGATGATTCGGGCAATCATGTAGAAGTGCTGTTTGGCTGTCATAAAGGCACTGGTTGCGTGGAATTAGTGGACATTGATGATATTCAATTGGAAACTCGCACGACGTTTCATCCTGAACTAACTGGCAATGCACCAACCGCGATGCGCCATTGGATAAGTCTAATCAAAGGCGACAAAAAAGGTAAGCCGATGGCATGCAGTGAAGATAAAGAATATACCGCAAAAAATGGTGACGACTACATTCTAAGTTACTGCTACAGCGTCGATTAAGATACTCATGATTGGATACAAAAACCCCGCACTTTACAGCGCGGGGTTTTCTTTTTTATCATAAAAGTCGTTTTCGCTTAGCCAGTTTATTTAAATTGGCATCACGCGGTTACGACCGAGTTGTTTTGCTTCATAAAGCTGTTTATCGGCTTTATTGATTAAGGCTTCAGGCGTATCACCCAGCTCAAATTCTGCTACCCCAAAAGAAGCGGTAATGCTGTGAACTTGTGTGCCTGAGCGCTTATCTCTGATACGCAGTTTTTCTATCATCCGGCGTAGTGTGTCTGCATATTGGCGAGCAATTCGCAGAGATTTGTTAGGTACAATTAACGCGAATTCTTCACCACCAAAACGGTACGCACATATCCCATCTCGACAACTTTGTTGTAGCCGGCGGGCAATGGCTTTTAATACTGTATCGCCAAAAAGGTGCCCGTAATTGTCGTTAAATGATTTGAAATGATCGATATCAAGCATGATCAAGGTCATTGCCTGATTTGATGCAATAAGTGAAGAGAGATCTTTGTCAAATGCTCGGCGGTTGTATAGGTTTGACAAACCATCGAACAACGCATCTTGCTGTACTTCAGCCAGTTGGTTTTTGAGGCGAGAAATTTCTTCACTCGCGTTAGTCAATTGGCTATTCAAAAACTTTGTTGAGTGACGAATTTCGTGTGACTCTGCGACAAGTTGACGAATCACTACCATCACTTCTTCAATGCTTAGGCTATTGTCCTCAACTTTTTCCAGTTTATTAAAGCTTTTGTCTACCATCTCGGAAAAGGAGGAAGTATCTGAAATCGTATCGCTCATTGAACTGGATACTTCATGTAGCAGAACTTCTACATTGGTTCTAAGATCTTCAAGGCTGGTTTCTGCTTTGCTGGCCACATAGTTGTTGTAAAGCTGTTTATTGGTTGCTGGAGGGCAAATACCGTAGTTTTCTAACACCATGTCTAACTCAAAGTTGAGTTCTGGAATGGTCTTGTCAACGTAGGTATACCAAAGCGCGTAGTTGGCTGGCGTGGCAGCAACATGGTTTTTGATCATCAGTGGGACCGCTTTTTTTAAATTAGCGGTTGATTTCTTAAACTCGTCGGTCATTTCTGCGATGGTACTAGCAAAATGGGATTGGGCTTAGATTAACGGATATTAACTAATGTCGCTTTAATTTTTATCACTTTTGCATGGTTTATATAGAAAATGAGTGATTAAGATCGTGATCAATACCGTTGGATTCAAATTTTATAAAATATCAGTATGAAACATGTACAGGTATTTGGTGGTATTGCGTGTTTTGAGATATCCAGCAAATGGATTCCGTGTAAACGTTAGTAACCTAATGATCGTCAATCTCTCGTTTTCGTATAAAAGCAAGAAAATCAAAAGGCTTAACGTCAGGGTCTCCGTGAAAAGAACTCGTAGACGAAGAATTAACATCTGAGGGTGCGAATTGAAAAAGAAAATAGGACTTTATTGGTTCACGAACGACTTGCGATTGCACGACAACCCACTGTTGAAAAGCGCCAGTGTAGAAATGGACGAGTTAATTTGCTTGTATTGCTACCCTTCAATGACGCCTTACTTGCATCACTTTGCGCAGGAAGCCTCTTTCGGGCGCGCGAAATTGCAGTTTCTCGACTCATCGCTTAGTGAACTCAATCAATCTTTGAATCACCTTGGTCAGCGATTATGGGCGGTTGAACTAACGCCCGATCAAGCAATCAAGTATGCTGTTAATCGCTTCGGCGTCACACATATATATGCTGACGCCTTTCCCGGTTCGGATGAGCAACAAGCGTTAGATCGCGTAGCTGAAGGCGCTTCTCATGTAAAAACAAAACAGCAAACAATCCGGACCCTGTTAAGGGAAGAACAACTACCATTTGACTTGAGCAATCTGCCTACCACTTTCACGCAGTTTAGAAAGCAAGTTGAAGGTTCAGACATCTCTCGGCCCCACGAGAGTGTCCGTTCGTTACCTCCAATTCCCTTAGGTGTGAATCTTCCTTCCGTTACTGCATATTACTTTGACACAAAAGCTGCGTTTCATGGTGGAGAAAGCCGCGGGCTTGAACATTGTCGCCAGTATTTTGCTTCCACACTAGCCAGTGAATACAAACAAACACGCAATGGTTTAGATGGCATGAATTACTCCACCAAGTTCTCTCCTTGGCTAGCTCATGGGTGCGTTTCTCCGAAAACTATTTATGCCATGTTGAAACGCTATGAAGCCGCGAATGGTGCAAATGATTCAACCTACTGGATTTACTTCGAACTGCTTTGGCGTGAATACTTTTATTGGTATGCCCGTCGACACAAGCGACAGCTCTTCCGATTCGGTGGCATCCAAAATCGAGCACCACTCACCAGCTTTTACGCGCACCGTTTCCAACAATGGAAGAAAGGTGAAACGCCATTTCCTATCGTCAATGCGTGTATGCACCAACTTAATGAAACCGGTTATATGTCGAATCGTGGCAGACAGTTAGTCGCCAGTTGTTTGGTGCATGAACTTGGCCTCGATTGGCGTTATGGCGCGGCGTACTTTGAGTCACAACTGGTCGATTACGATGTGGCATCAAACTGGGGAAATTGGCAATACCTAGCGGGCGTTGGTGCTGATCCGCGTGGTTCACGACAATTCAACCTCGAAAAGCAAACCGAAATGTACGATCCGCACATGGAGTTCATCGATAGGTGGCAAGGTCGTTGTCCTGGCGCGCATTTGAATAGTGTAGACATGGTCGACTGGCCGATTGTGATGGGCAGCAGTGACAAAGCTTCGTCATCGGAGAAACCGTAATGCAATTTGAAACCGTACGATTGATCTTGGGCGATCAACTTAACAGTGAGCACTCTTGGTTTCAGCAACCGGATGAGCAAGTGCTTTACCTGATTGCGGAGCTCAAGCAAGAGAATACTTACGTCACGCATCATATTCAGAAAGTGTGTGCGTTCTTTTCTGCAATGGAACAGTTTGCGAAAGAGCGTCAGAGTGAAGGTCATCAAGTTCTGCATCTCACACTGGATGACACACAATCCTTCGACGATCTTGAGCAAGTCTTGCAACACTACGTGAGCGAAGTTGGTGCAAGTAAGTTTGAATATCAACGCCCGGATGAATACCGTTTACTAGGGCAGTTAGCCAAACTAAAGCTTGATGGGGTCGTGACGCGTTGTGTCGATTCGGAACACTTTTTGTTGCCGTTTGAGGAAATAGAATCGCAGTTTCCTCAAGGCAAACACATCATGATGGAGCACTTTTACCGCCGTATGCGCAAGCGCTTCGACATCTTGATGCAAGACGGAAAGCCCGTCGGCGGAAAATGGAATTACGATGCCAACAACCGTAACAAGCTAAAAGCCAAAGACATTGAACAACTGCCACAACCTTTGATGTTCAGTACCGACGTGCGCGATATTACTGAGCGGTTGGCACGACATGACATCAAAACCATCGGAAATCTTGAAGGAGACTTGTTGTGGCCGATCAATCGTGCGCAAAGCCTGTCTTTACTCGCGCATTTCTGCCAAGTCTGTCTGCCGTTATTCGGACGTTTTCAAGATGCTATGACAGGCCAGCACGATGCGAAGTGGAGCTTGTATCACAGCCGAATTTCATTCTCGCTTAACAGCAAATTGCTGCACCCGAGAGAAGTCATTGATGCTTCACTCAAGGCATTTCATTCCAACGCGGACATCGACATTTCTCAAGTCGAAGGGTTTATTCGCCAAATCTTAGGATGGCGAGAGTACATTCGAGGCGTCTATTGGGCGAACATGCCTCATTACCCGAAAAAGAACGAGCTGGGCGCAGAAAGAAAGCTGCCAAACTTCTTTTGGAGTGGCGAAACCAAAATGGCCTGTATGCGCAATGCGATTGGTCAGTCCCTTGATTATGCCTACGCACACCACATCCAACGTTTGATGGTCACTGGTAACTTTTGCTTGCTAACCGAGATCGACCCAGATCAAGTGGATGAGTGGTATCTCGGTATCTATGTTGATGCGATTGAATGGGTCGAAATGCCGAACACACGTGGCATGGCATTGTTTGCGGATGGCGGCATTGTTGGCACCAAACCTTACGCGGCGAGTGGTTCTTACATCAACAAAATGAGCGACTACTGTAAGGGTTGCCATTACGACAATAAGGCGAGGAGCGGGGAAGGCTCGTGTCCGTTTAACAGCCTTTATTGGCGCTTTATGAACAAGCACGACAAGCGCCTCGCAGCCAATCCACGAATCGGGATGATTTTCCGCTCTTGGGACAACATGGAAGAACAGCAACGCCAAGCGATTCTTGATACCGCAGAGCACTACATAGAAAACGTGGAGAACTTGTGATGGAAATACTCATCGTCGGTGGCAATGGTGGAATTGGTTTGGCGATGGTTCAAGAAGCCGCAGCTCGGTTCCCTCAAGCGCACTTGCATGCCACTTATCGTAAGCAGCAACCAGATTGGCAACACCCAAATGTCGTTTGGCATCAAGTGGATGTATCGCAAGAAGGGGAGGTACAAGTGTTCAGTGAGCAGATTGAACACGTCGATTGGTTGGTGAACTGTGTTGGTATGTTGCACACCCAAGAGAAAGGTCCTGAGAAGAATCTTAGCTCGCTCGACGCAGACTTCTTTCAGCAAACCATCACGGTCAATACTTTGCCAAGTTTACTGTTGGCAAAATACTTCACGCCCAAGCTAAAGTGCAGTACTGCACCTAAGTTTGCGACCATTTCAGCCAAAGTTGGCAGCATTAGCGATAATCAGTTAGGTGGTTGGTACAGCTATCGAGCATCGAAAGCCGCATTAAACATGTTCCTCAAAACCATGTCGATCGAATGGCAAAGAATGGTCAAGCATGGCACGGTGCTGTCACTTCACCCAGGTACTACAGACACCGCTTTGTCGGCACCTTTTCAAACCAATGTGCCAGAGGCAAAGCTGTTCACACCAGAGCGAGTCGCAAAGGATTTATTAGGTTTGATAGAAAAAGCAACCCCGCAAGATAGCGGGGCGTTTTGGGCTTATGATGGGACGTTATTACCTTGGTAATAGAACGCGTACAAACGTTAATACAAAGGGAATAACATACTCCAGAGAGGGTCGGAGTGACCTACGTTTTCGTTGATTTATTTCTTCGGCAACGCTCAGAACAATAAACGATTTCCTCCCAATTTCGCGCCCACTTCTTTCTCCAAGAAAATGGGCGCTGACAGACCGGACAGACTTTCATGGGAAGGTTGGATTTAAAACCTTTCATCGCGCTGAATGTTCACTCCTAATTTGGTTAAAACTACTTATCAAATAGGTACAGGTAATCGCCGTAGCCTAAACTCGCCATCTTGTTCACAGGTACAAATTTCATCGCAGCAGAGTTCATGCAATAGCGTAATCCCGTCGGCTTCGGACCATCTTTAAACACATGACCTAGGTGTGAATCACCAAACTTACTGCGGATCTCCGTTCTAGGGTAGAGTAGTTTATAATCGGTTTTCTCCACGATGTAACCCGGGTTAATTGGTCGAGTAAAGCTTGGCCAACCTGTGCCAGATTTGTATTTATCAGTAGAAGAAAATAGCGGTTCACCGGTCACAATATCCACATAAATTCCCGCTTCTTTGTTGTCCCAGTATTCATTATCAAACGGACGCTCCGTGCCTTCTTCTTGCGTCACGTAATACTGTAGCTCTGTTAAGTTTGATTTGATTTCAGACTGAGCAGGCTTACTGTACACTTTCACTTTCGAAAGCAGCTTTTTTTCTTCAATCAACTGTCGAAGTGTTTTAGGGCTTTCTTTTCGATCTTCACCAAATACTTCGTCGAGATATTTATCGCGACCTGATGCGTAGCGGTAGTATTTGTACTTCAGGCTACTCTTCTTGTAGTAATCCTGATGATACGACTCCGCAGGGTAAAACTTTTCAAACTCGATCAGCTCTGTTTTCAACGGTTTTGGATAGATCATCGCCTTGTCGATTTCCATCATAAACTGCTTAGCAATCTGCTTTTGCTCCGCATTATGGTAGAAGATCGCCGGACGGTATTGAGGACCACGGTCAACAAATGAACCTTTATCGTCGGTAGGGTCGATATGACGGAAGAAGTAATCCAGCACTTGTTCGTAGTTCACAACAGCAGGATCGTACTTCACCTCAATCACTTCAATATGACCAGATTTACCAGAAGAGACTTGGCGGTAAGTCGGGTTTTCAATATGACCACCTGAATAACCTGATACAACATCGATTACGCCGGGCAGTTGCTCTAAATCCGATTCTGTACACCAGAAACAACCGCCAGCTAGCGTTGCGATTCTTGTATTCTCTGAAGCCTTCAGCTTATCCATCGTATCGGCGGTACCTGTTTTACTCAATAGTAGAAACAAGACTGGAAGTGCGAAGGAGAAACCGGCCAATAACTTAGACATATTCTTCATAGCTACCTCATCGTTATTTTTGTAGAAAGTGTTACTTAAATAAAAAGTGTTACGTATAGAGAAAGGTAACCGAGCGAAAAAATTACAGTAATGTTGAAAATTCCGTTGCCCTTTTATGCGATAGAGCTAAAGTATCGACAAGAAACACACCGCTAGTAAGGGCAACGATGCCTTGAATAAGCGATGCTAAATGAGGTAAATCATGCAAGCTGAAGTTAAATGGATAGAAGATTTTAAATTCCTTGGGCAATCTCAGTCGGGCCACTCCGTAGTGATGGATGGCAATGGTGGTGCAACCGCACCAAGCCCAATGGAAATGGTACTAATGGCTGCTGGTGGCTGTAGCTCTGTCGATGTTGTTGATGGTTTGAAAACAGCAGGCCAAAAGGTTTCGTCAGTTAATGCCAAGCTAACCACAGAGCGTCGTGAAACCGCACCGCGTATCTTTACGCAAGTGAATATCCACTTTGAAGTGTCAGGTGACGAGCTTGACCCAGCAGTCGTAGCAAAAGTGGCGGCTGACTCGCTAGAAAAATACTGCTCGGTTTGCTTAATGCTAGGTGAAGGTGTTGAGATGACCCACAGCTGGGAAATTGTGTAAGCCGACAGACTCCACAAAATATAAAAACAGGAAAGAGAAAAGTCCGGGCTTTTCTCTTTTTTTATTTCGCAATTCACGTACCTTGTGAAGAATCTGAAAGCAGTAATTGCAGGTTGTAGGAGTCTTCCAGTGACAGAACTAGAAAAAATGATGTCTGGCCAGGTCTTTGATGGCATGGACAAAGAAATTGACGCCATTAGAAGCCATGCTCTTCAAGCACTTAGAGCACTTAATAATAACACCGACGAAAGTCAGCGCGACGAATTGCAAAAGCAGCTATTTGGCAAGGTAGGCCGTTGTATTGTCCAGTCCCCTTTTCATTGTGAATTTGGTAAGACCATCGAAATAGGTGAAGAAACCTTTATCAACATGAACGTGGTCATGCTCGATGGTGCCAAAATTACCATCGGGAACCACGTGCTCATTGGACCGAGCGTGCAATTCTATACCGCTTCTCATTCTGTTGATTACCGAAGTCGTCGACGTTGGGAAACGTTTTGTAAACCTATCACGATTGAAGATGATGTGTGGATTGGCGGAAATTCCGTCATCAACCAAGGTGTAACAGTTGGCGCTCGCTCGGTGATTGCGGCGAACTCGGTCGTTAACCATGATGTGCCGCCAGATTGTCTATACGGAGGCACGCCAGCTAAGTTGATTCGTCGTCTCAACGAAGAAGAGTAGAGATCAGTATGCAATAACACTGGCGATTAGAGAGTTCTGACTGAGCTCTCTTCGTCGAGTACATCGTTATATTTTAATGTTAATTTCTCATTCAATTGCTAAAAGAACGGCACCAATTGATAAAGTCAGGGCAACGACAACAGAGTTAACAATGATAATACCCAGTAATAGAATCGACAAATAACGATACCATTTTGGTACTTCTCTAGAAATATTAGGTAATTTTCTCTTTTCACCTGAGCTAGGTTGAACGATTAAACGAACAAACATCAATGTTCGGAAAAATGCGTAAGGCCACCCTGTGAATAAAGAAAGCTCAAATTCATTAAAATATGGTTTTTTAAAATAGTTCCTAACAATCTCCTTCGGCATCAGAAAGTGCATGACACCGATAAAAATGGTTTGTAAGAAAATAATAATCACACCAGTCATTAAAGTGTAAAAAAGAAATGTGATTACTTGCTGCATATAGACTCTATTCCAGTACTAGCGACTAAGTTTGGCTTGCTTTCAATTGAATTATAAAAGCTTTTTGCCACTTTACCGGATGCATAACCTACAGCCGTTGAACCGGCAGCGAGTACAATGGCAGTCCCCCAGCCAATAGGGTTTGATACTAAAAATAGACCGACTAACGCGCTGGTACCCATTCCTACAGCTGTGCTAGTTATTGACTCAACAAAAATTTCATTCTTCTCATGTTGGTCTTGTGTATTCGCAATCTGAATGCAGGAAGCCGTCAGACCAACACCGACTAAAACATGTCCGCCCACTTTAGATGCTTGAGCTATTTTATTCAGTTTTTCGGCTTGTTTAACTATATGAGCATTCGCAGGTAACCCTCAACTTCGAGCGATGCGGATAGACTCGTAAGCTTTTTATTATCAAGTGATAAATTTAGCCTTTCATATGGAGTACCATACATGTTTAATATAATTGATGATAAGTTATCATGAGTTTTTATTTTATACTCAAATAATCCCGACACAGAGCACCTCTAGCTAATAATTTGTTTGTGCAGATACTAACAAAAAACTATATTTAAAAAGGTTTATTTTTTGCATTCTAGACTTTCATTTTAAAAAGTTACAAATTAGCTGATGTATTTATTATTTGTATGAAATTGTTAATGTGATTTTTTACATTTAAAGTGTGATATTAAACTTGGTTGGATAAGTGAAGGTCATACATGATTTGCTAGTGATAAAAAACCTGCGATAAAAAATACAAGTGCTAACATTGTAGAGTTTATGATAATTACCCATATTATTATGAAGGATAATAGACGGTACCACCTAGGCACCTCTTGGGATACATCGGGTAACTTTCGTTTTTTACCTGAGTTAGGTTGAACGATTAAACGAACAAACATCAATGTTCGGAAAAATGCGTAAGGCCAACCTGTAAATAGAGCTAGTTCGAAAGTGTTAAAATAAGGTTCTTTAAAGTAGCTATTGACAATGTCTTTTGGCATTAAAAGGTGCATGATACCTATAAAGAATGTTTGAAAAAAAATAACTAATACACCAGAGAACATTAAGTATCCAATAATGTTCCAGATCAATTGCATATTGCACCTATCCTTATAATAAACCGATGCTTTTTCAAAGGTTTTATCCTAATTTTTATCATGAAGAAATAAAGAGACTAACAGATAACCTATATCTTAGCTATGAATGTAAGGCCGTTTTGAAGGAGTGTCGAGAACGAAAATAAGAACTATTTTATTGATTTTTATGTAAATATAGTTGGTCGTGTATAAAATGGATAACGTGTAATGGCGAGATGTAAGCCTTGCACAACTAACAAAGGTTGGTTAAACAAGGCTAATAGTCGGTTATGGATGAATAACGATTTGTTGCTCCTCAGTCATCACAAGTGTCGCTTTGCTTTGTTCGATAAGTTGGGCAGCATAAGAAGGGGTAACGGCCTGCATATCACCTTTAGATCGAAGAGTTAAAGACTCCCACGCTTGATCTCTATATTTCCCTGCTTGGGTGTATTGAATCAGTACTTTCATAGCTTCACACTCCGGTGTGGTTGACGTGCTACTTAAGTTAACGATCTTAGATTGGTTGCGCATCTGTTAAAAATGAAACATTAGTTTAACCAAATGTACCTTTCCAAATATCGCGCATTGAGCAGAGCAATTTAGAATCCTTGTGATGGAAGGATGAAGAACACTCAATCTTTCGATTCATACTGCGCAATATAATGTTTGAGAGATTTGGTTTCCGCACTCTGAAACTCTTCATCGTGCATACGCAGTGCTTGGATACGGTCGAGGCGAAACTGACGGTAGTCATCGCGCAATTCGCACCAGGCGACCAGCGTCCAGACTTTGCCCCAAAAGAACTGGCCTAACGGTTGGATTTTTCTTTCGGTCACCTGTCCGCTTTCATCTTGGTAATCCAAACTGACCTTAAACTGATGATCAATCGCGTGGCGCAGAAGCTGCCCTCGTTTGGCAGTCTCGGATTGGGTGTGATAATCGGGCACAATCAGCGGACAATCTTCCACTTGTTGTTTGAGCTTATCGGGCAATACCGAAAGTATTTTGGTGGACGCAGAGTGAGACGCTTCGGCGAGTTCAACATCCGACCAGGCTCGAACCATCCGCATACCCAGTTCAAGCGCCATCATCTCTTTTTCTGAGAACATCAAAGGCGGCAGATGAGAGCCAGCTTGCAACAGGTAGCCGACACCGGCTTCACCTTGAATAGGAACACCAGAACTGAGCAACGACTGAATATCGCGATAAATCGTACGTTCGCTAACTTCCATTCTTTCTG
Source organism: Vibrio sp. D417a (assembly GCF_030248595.1). Classification (NCBI taxonomy): domain Bacteria; kingdom Pseudomonadati; phylum Pseudomonadota; class Gammaproteobacteria; order Vibrionales; family Vibrionaceae; genus Vibrio; species Vibrio sp. D417a. The sequence continues at coordinate 80,367 of NZ_JAHGAM010000001.1, forward strand.
CGAGCTCTTTCGCTGTCACGGCGTAACGCTTTGCGCGCATAAGCGTCAGTAGCTCAAACAGTCGTTCTGATTTGCTCATGATGTTCCTTATCTAGACCTACTGGTTGTTAGTGGTAGTGTGGCTGATTACTTCTCTAGCTCACTGCACATTTTTAAGTTGTGATGTTTAAGCTCGAAGCCTTCGCAGTCAATCATTGATAACAGAGGCTGAAATTCAATGGCTTGCTTAATCTGTTTTCCCGCCTGTTTTGCATCGTCCATTGAACGCCAGTAAATGATGTCTGTCCACACATCGTCCGTCGCTTCGTGACTGAGTGAGCGATACAAAAAGCCCGGCAGATTCTTCACAAACGTTTGTGACTGTTTGGCAGCGGCGATCGCGTCTTGCTCTGTTGTGCCTGCGGTTAGACGAAATTGCACAGTTTCGATAACGGTTTCCATATTGTGATTCCTTATTGGTTTTGGCGGATTGCCTGTTGAGTTCCAAATAAGGTTACGCGGATGGAATGTCAGAACATGTCAGTAGTGAAATCTCACTCACTTATCATCAATATGGTTATTTTTCTGGGCTATTGTAACGATCCCAGTAAGGTAAATCTGTGCCGAGTTTTTCGCTGATAAAATCGATAAAAGCTCTTACTTTCAACGGCATGTGCTTGCGCTCAGGAAAAACCGCATAAATGGCGTGTTCTGGTAGAGAATACTCTTCCATCACCGGTTTTAGATTTCCTGCAGCAAAGTCTCTTCCTGCAATAAACGTCGGCAGTTGAGCAATGCCCGAACCTCTTAACAGCAACTGGCGAATGGCTTCGCTGTTATTGACGATAAAGTTTCCTTTTGGAAGCACCTTGTATTCGCTGCCATTGTTGATGAACATCCATTCGACGCCGCCACGGAAATAGGAGTAGCGCAGGCAGTTGTGACCGACTAAATCACTTGGTTTTTGTGGTGTTCCAAACTCCGCTAAGTAATCTGGTGAGGCACAAAGCACACTTTTACAAGGGGCGAGACGTTTTGCGATTAGATTGGAAGAGGTGAGTTCACCAATACGGATCCCCAAATCAAAACCGTCTTTAACCAAATCGACCATTTTGTCTTCGAGGTTTAAATCCACTTCAATTTTCGGGTAACGAGCGAGAAACTCGCTGATCAAAGGCGCGATATGCAGCACACCGAAAGACATCGGCACGGTAATTTTGAGCCGACCTTGTGGAGATCCTTGCAGCTCCGATACCGCGTCCACGCCTTGCTGGGCCAGATTGAGCGCTTGAGAAGCGTACTCAAAATAGCGTTCTCCCGCTTCGGTCAGGCTCAGCTTACGCGTGGTTCGATTAAGGAGACGAATGCCCAAATCGTCTTCTAGTTGGTTGATGCGTTTGCTGATCGCCGATTTCGTCAGATTCAGCTGTTTGGCCGCAAGGGAAAAGCTGCCGCATTCGACAACAGCAACAAAAACAGGCAGGGAGGCAATCGCGTTCACATCAATCTCCTATTATCGTGAAGCATTTATTGTTGAGCACAAGGATACAATTAATTTCCAATTATAGAGATTATCTTCAAGAAGAAAACAATCTAGACTATGCACCAGTATTACGACCTTGATTTTGGGAAGAAGAAAATGAAGTACGATTGGATCCTGTTTGACGCTGACGAAACCTTATTCCACTTTGATGCTTTCAAAGGTTTGCAGCTTATGTTTTCTCGCAAAGGCGTAGATTTTACTGAACAAGATTTTGCTCATTACCAAACCGTAAACAAACCGCTTTGGGTGGATTACCAAGACGGCAAAGTAACGGCAGATGAGCTAAAACATAAGCGTTTTACCGAGTGGGCTGAGAAGTTGAATACTACAACAGCAGATCTCAACAGCGCATTTTTAGAAGCGATGGCCGATATTTGCAGCTTGTTGCCAGGTGCAAAAGAGCTGATGGAAGCGCTGCAAGGCAAAGCTAAAATGGGCATCATCACCAACGGTTTTACAGAGTTGCAAGCAATTCGCCTTGAGCGCACAGGGATGACTGAGTACTTCGATAAAGTGGTGATCTCTGAACAAGTGGGCGTAGCAAAACCGGACTTAGGTATTTTTGAATACGCGATGCAGCAAATGGGCAACCCCTGCAAAACGCGCGTACTGATGGTGGGTGACAACCTGCATTCCGATATTCTGGGTGGTAATAATTTTGGTATTGAAACTTGCTGGTTAAATACCACAGGCGCAAGCGTCGATGAGCGTATCGCACCAAATTACACCGTTGAGTCTTTGAGTGAACTAAAGAACATTTTGGTGGCGTAACCGAATCGGGTATTATTCCGCAGTAACCCTCAGAAAAATCAAGGAATAACCATGTCAGACATCAAACAGTTAGACAGCAAAGTCGTTTACCAGAATAAGTGGATGACGGTGCGTGAGGACAAAATTTTACGTCCGAGCGGCGCAGAGGGCATCTATGGTGTGGTCGACAAACCTGATTGTGCTGCGATTCTGGCTATCGATAACGGGATGATTCACTTGGTTCAGCAGTACCGTTACACCGTAGGTCAACGTTGTTGGGAGATCCCACAAGGGGCGTGGGAATCAAACCCAAATGCGGATCATCTTGAGCTTGCCAAAGGCGAGCTGCGTGAAGAAACGGGCATGCAGGCGAGCGCCATGGCGTATGTCGGCGCGCAGTTTATCGCATACGGCTTTTTGAATCAGACATGTCACGTCTATTTCGCCACTGATTTAACGGACGTGGGCAATCAACTCGACAGTGAAGAAGAGGATTTGATCGCTCGTGCTTTTTCGGTTGAGGAGTTCGAACAGATGATGATCGACGGTACGATCAAAGATTGTGTCACCATCGCTGCTTATGGTTTGGCGAAGCTGAAGAAATTCATTTAGTTATTCATTACGATTTTTTAATGAAAACAGCGGCCTAGTGCCGCTGTTTTTAGTTTGGGTGAGCTCGTTGAGCCATCGCTTACTCGTCGATTTTCTTACCTAAGATTTCCACTTGCGCTTTTTTTGTCACCCCCGCGACTTGCAGCGCAGTGCTGCCAACCGATTCATAGTTCAACTCGATTTTGTCTAACTTCGCGTTATCTTTTGTTGGTAGGCTTAAGCTTCTTGATGACATGCCTTTAGTCAGAACCCCTAAACTGTCGAACGTCTTTTCCTGACCATCTTTCATGATTACTTTAACGCTTTTCAGATCGACCGTACCTTGCGTACATTTGATTTTTATGTGGCTGAAACGAGCGTTAGCAAATGGTGACAGTGGATTGACTGTGTCGGTTTCCGATTTAAAACTGACGGTCTTATCTGCAATCTTATCCCAATCGTTGTCTCCTGCAACCGATTGGAAAGAGGCTACAGCCGCTAAAAGACAGAGTGCGATGGTGTTGAACAGTTTCATAGCTTTTCCTTATCTTAGGTTTAGATATTCTGTTTAATCAGTTCGATGACGTGTGTGACTTCGTCTTGAGTTAAAGCCCCTTCTTTCACGAATAAAATTTCGCCTTGTTTATTTTGTACGATAATCGCAGAACTTTCTTGCTGTAGATCCCAAGTTGTTGCTAATACGCCATTTTTGTCTAACACCATGGAAGACCAAGAGAATGTCTTTTTGCTGTCCTCTGCCGACGATTTTACAAATTTACCGGTCCCCCAAATGGCGTCTTCTTGGTTGATCACGGTTGTGGTCTGATATTGACCTTCAGGAAAGTGAGCGGCAGTGATTGCTGACATCAGCGGCGCGTTCATCTCTTTGGCTTTACTACGACCTGCAATGGCTTGTATCACACGGACTTTGCCTAACATCTGCTGAGTTGCCCAAGGTTGATAAGCCACATCGTCTCCTTGCAGCGTCATTTCGCCATAGGTATCAATGCTGACGGAAGGGGTGGTTTGACCGACAGAAAGGTTATGAGAGAAGGCGAATGTCGGGGCGAGTGCGAGTAAGAGTGACAGAACAGATGGAGTTTTCATTGGGGGTTCCTGTAACGAAGTGAGGTTAGAGCGAATCAAAATAAGGGGCAAATACGATGCCCCTTATCGGATGTGGCGTTTAGTTAGAAAGTACAACGCGCGCATTTAGCGGTTGCAGCGGACGATTGTTTTGTCCCATGACTTCCATCAGTTTCTCGGCTTGATCTTTGGATAAGGTTTGAGTGTCTTTAAGCACAAACCAGCGCACACCTTCTGAACATGGTGGTGTGGTTAAAGAGCCGTTAAATCGATAGTAGTTTGCAGTTTTTGGCAGTAAGTCGTTAATCTCAAACGTATCTTTAAAGAACGTGGTTTGATTCTCTTGTGGGATTGCGTTGATCAGTTTAGACAGCCCTGCGTTTTGATCGCCAGCATCAAACATCACCGAAATTACCGCCAACTCGCCGTCTGCGTTGGCGTGTACAAAGTGCGCTTCAAGTGGATATTGGCGGCCTTTGATTTGGTTTTCTGAAGGTGTGTGGAAATGGAACTGTTGCAGCTCGAACGTCTCGCCATCGATGGTGAAGCTATTACGTCCATTCACTTGCGCTTGCAGCGTATGACCATTGTTGGTTAAACCAATGACCTGACCAGTGTACGAAAGGTTCAGTGCTTCCAGTTTTGCATCGGCTGGGTTGTCGATGTTGATTGGGCTTTGGTTTTTCGTGGTTGCGCAGTCTTTGGCGATTTCTCCCCAGTGTTCTGGCCCGTGTTTGTCATTGCCATAGCCCCATTCCGAAGCCTGAGCCGCGCTTAGAGTGAGAAGTGAGAGTGAAAAAGCAAGTAGTGTTTTGTTCATAATAATGTCTCTGTTCGGTCGCTTCGATAAGCGTTGTTACAAGGCAATGACCTAGAGGTTTGATCACTGCCTGACAAATTAGAAACGGTGGCTGAGTTGGGCACCAATTAGGAACGCATTTGAATGGGTCACGCCCGTTACCATCGGTGCAGGAACACCTTCATACGCGTACTCTTCTACGTTGACATCTTCACCAATCAAGTACGTCATGCCGATGTCAACCGTGGTATCTGATGACCATTGGTAAGAGGCACCCGCAGATAACCAGTGACGGTTCGAATCTGGGATAGAAAGCGAAGTCAGCTCATCGACAGGTGTTTTGTCGAACATGTAACCCGTGCGAAGTGTCCAACGTTCATTGGCGTACCAAGTCGCACCGATGGAGTAGTGCGCGGAGTCTTGCCACTGAAAATCTTTTAGCAACTGATCATCAGCTTTCAAGCTGTCAAATGCTGACCAACCAATCCACTGCACAGAATAGTGCAGGGCAAATTTAGGTAAGACGCGGTGATAACCGGAAAACTCCGCAATATCCGGTAGCGGCATAGCAAGTGAGTCGTACGATTCGCCAGCAAAGTGGATGTCACCCTTGGCATCGATGTTAGGGCTGTGCTTGTAGCTCAAACCCAAGCGATGACGTTCGTTAAACTCGTACATCATGCCAATGTTCGCGCCAAGCCCAATGCCGCCAGCTTCCACATCAAGTGCGTTGCCTTTTACGGCTCCGCAACGTTGTTCTAGTTCGTTTCCAAGTATGTTCCCACCAACGCAAACACCCACGTCCATATCGCGGTACAGCTCACCAGAGCCGTAAATCACATCAATACCACCACCGATACTAAAACGATCGTTCACCTTGTATGCCAAGCTTGCGCCAAGGTTGACACTCGCTACGCTGGTGACACCGCCAAAAACAGGTGCGCCATAGTTTGGTTTAAACTCCATGTCGGTTCCGAAGTTGGAGTATGCCGATAAGCCTAGATACCAGTCGTCGTTGATAGGGTGAATAAAGTAAAAATTGGGTACAACGGCTGGTTGACCAACGCCATCGACGTCATCAATGTCGGTCACGGTTTGAGAGAAGGACGGGGTAATGTCAACTTGAGGGGACGGAGGAAAACCGCCCATACCAACATTGACATCCGCATTAATGTTAGCTCGATGATATTGCGCATTTTTAACGGTAACGTCAGGTTTGACGTAAGTGACACCGAACGATAAGGCACTTTGTTTAAACAGCGTCATCGCTGCGGCGTTGCGGCTGACTACAGATGCATTATCACCAATGACGGCATCACCAGCAAAAGCACGACCAAGACCCGTCGCAGAATGTTCGTTAATTTGAAAACCACCGGCATACGCCGTCGAGGAGGCTAACCCGATTAATAAATAAATCGGTGAAAGAGTTAATTGTCGCTGCATGTTTTTCTCATGAATTAATTAGAAGTTGTATTGCAACTAAAATTAGTAAAATAAACAAATCTGACCAGTGTATTTAGGAGTAAAACTAACAGTGTGCTGACAATAAGTAAATTTAACTTAATAAATATTTATTGTTGAATTTATTAATGCTTCATGGCGTGAATATAGTAGTTATTTTAAGTGTAAATTAAACCCTGAACCTCTATTTTTATTTTTGCGGTATTACTTCTCTATTTTTATTGTGCTGACTGTTCCCTAACAAATAGAGGGAAATCCAGCGATAAAGTGTCCGTGATGGAAACTCTGAGTCATTTGTATTTCCATTGCATCCCAACGTTGGTAGTTCGAATTAGCAAGAGAACTATCGTTTTAAACCCACATGACACACCCCTCTCGGTCTTACCTGTGTTATGTGGGTATTTTTTATTTAACTTGTCACTTAACTCCTCTTTAAATTCAATCATCAAAATGGCCATCATGAAATTTAAATTAATGGAATGTTGAATAATTTTGGATTTTACTGGTTTGTTAGTATTTAAAAGTTTTGTTTATAATACTTATAACTTGAATTTCTATATTAAAAATGGTCTTTGCCATACGTATTGAATAATAAAGTTTTGAAGTGACTATAATATCTCTGATTTTTCACGTTAGTGAAGTTATTCATTCAGTTTCTTGACGTTAATTTACCTATCTTTACGTCTCGTACCCTGTACGGCTAAGACAAATAGCAGTATAAAATCAAAACGATTATTTACTTCACTCCTGCTATGAAACTCAATAAAAAATGGCTCGTTTTGTGTGGCCTACTTGCTATTGGTGCTGGTGGTTATCATTATCTGCAACGTCCAGAACCCATTTCTCCTTACGCGACAGAAGTCGTTCGCAAAGGCAATATCGAAAAGGCGGTATTAGCTAACGGCATGTTGCAAGCGTCCAAATTGGTGAATGTAGGTGCGCAAGTATCTGGGCAAATTCAACGCCTCGCTGTGAACTTAGGGGATGAGATAAAACAGGGGGACTTGATTGCACAGATTGACAGCCTGACTCAGCAAAACAGCCTCAAAGAAGCCCAAGCGTCTCTTAATAGTCTCAACGCTCAGTACCAGGCTAAGCAAGCGCAGATTAAACAAGCAAACTATGAATACGTGCGCCAAAAAGGCATGTTGGCAGCGAAAGCGAGCTCACGAGCTGATTACGAGAATGCCGAAGCGACGCTCGCCATCTACAAAGCCGAGTTAGCGCAACTGGATGCCGAAATCGAGAAAGCCAAAATCAACGTCGACAATGCGCAGTTAGATCTCGGTTACACCACCATCAACGCACCGATGGATGGCACGGTGGTCTACACCGCGGTGGAAGAAGGACAAACCGTAAACGCCAATCAAACCACGCCAACTATTATCGAGTTAGCTAAGTTAGATACGATGACAGTGAAAGCCGAAATTTCGGAAGCCGATGTGATTTTTGTTCACCCCGGCCAAACGGCGCTGTTCACCATTTTAGGCAAACCGAATCAGCAGTTTAAAGGCACATTGCGCGCCATTGAGCCGGGGCCAACAATCATGGATGGCGATGACAGCGATTTGAGCATTTCAGATAGCGACGCCATTTACTACAACGCTGTATTTGATGTGAAGAACCCGCAAGGTATTTTGCGTATTGGCATGACTGCGCAAGTTTCGATTGTCCTTGAGCAATCGGAAAATACCTTGATTGTCCCTTCACAAGTGCTGCAAAAATCTGGCGGCAAAGGCAACTATACCGTGCCAGTGCTTGAACAGGGCCAAGTGGTGCAAAGGCCCGTGACAGTGGGTATCAACAACAAAGTGAACGCAGAAATTCTCTCAGGTTTGAAGGAGGGCGACCAAGTTGTTCTTGGCAATGCTATGGACGGAGAATCATCAAGCCGAGGTGATCGTCGTCGATCTCCAATGAGGTTCTAAGATGAGTGACGTGCTTTTAAAAGTTGAGGATTTAACTCGGCGTTTTGTCTCTGGCGACGAGTCGCTTACCGTGTTGAACCACATTAATTTAGAGATAAAACGCGGTGAAATGGTCGCGATCGTGGGGGCATCAGGCTCAGGTAAATCGACGCTGATGAATGTGCTCGGCTGCTTGGATAAACCGTCCAGCGGTCGATACTTCATTAATGGGCAAGATGTCTCGACGTTGGAATCTGATCAACTGGCGGAACTGCGCCGCGAGTATTTTGGCTTTATATTCCAGCGTTACCATCTGCTGGGGGATTTAACCGCGGTGGCAAACGTGGAAGTACCTGCGGTTTACGCGGGAGTGCCTCATCGTCAAAGAACGGAGCGAGCGCGGTCACTATTGGCTCGCTTGGGGCTGGAAGATCGTTTGACCCACAAGCCCAGCCAACTGAGTGGTGGCCAGCAACAGCGCGTGAGTGTTGCTCGTGCACTGATGAACGGTGGTGAGGTGATTCTCGCTGATGAGCCCACTGGCGCATTAGACAGTCACAGTGGGCAAGAGATGATGGCACTGCTTAAAGAGTTGCATCAACTTGGGCATACGATCATCTTAGTGACTCATGATATGAACGTGGCGAACTTTGCGGATCGCATCATTGAAATCAAAGATGGTGAAATCATTGCAGATACGCCAAATGCACAAGTTGTAATTAATGAGCAAGCAGCAAAGATACCGAGCGCGTCTTTTCACCGCCCAGCGCAAGCCGCCAGTAAGTGGTGGAAATGGGACAGTTTTATTGACGCGCTAAAAATGGCGTTGCTGGCGATGTCTAGCCACAGAATGCGCACGTTTTTGACCATGCTCGGCATCATTATTGGTATAGCCTCGGTGGTTTCCGTGGTGGCTCTAGGTAATGGCTCACAACAGCAAATTTTGTCGAATATTTCATCCATGGGAACAAACACCATTGATGTCAGGCCGGGCAAAGGGTTTGGTGACCGCCGCTCCGGAAGAGTGAAAACGCTAACCGCCGACGATGCTAAATCGTTGGAGAGTCTACCTTTTGTCGACAGTGTCACGCCGTCTTTATCCAACAGTTTAACCGTGCGTTACGCCAATCAGGATGCAACCGCGTCTGTGGAAGGGGTTGGGGAAGATTATTTCCGTGTGCGCGGTTATGAGATCGCCAAAGGTCAGTTTTGGGATGAAGAGAGCGTGAACTCACTCGCGCAAGAAGCAGTGATTGATGACAACACTAGAAAGGAAATGTTTGCGGATAGAAATCCGATTGGTGAAGTGATTTTTCTAGGTTCATTGCCAGTGCGTATTGTGGGTGTCACGCAGAAAAAAGAAGACGCGTTTGGCAACAGCGACGCGCTGAAAATTTGGGTGCCATACACCACCATGTCGGGACGAATGATGGGACAACGCTACCTCAACGGCATTACTGTACGGATTGATGAGAACGCCCCAAGCGCAGCGGTAGAACAGAGCATCATCAACTTGTTAAAAATGCGTCACGGTACAGAAGATTTCTTCACGATTAACACTGACACCATTCGTCAGAGCATCGAGAAAACCACCGCCACCATGACGTTACTGATCTCAGCGATTGCGGTGATCTCCCTAATTGTCGGCGGAATTGGCGTAATGAACATCATGTTGGTGTCGGTGACAGAGCGCACGAAAGAGATCGGTGTGCGAATGGCTGTGGGTGCGCGGCAAGCGGATATTTTGCGTCAGTTTTTGATTGAAGCGGTATTAGTGTGTTTGTGTGGTGGCATTGCTGGTATTGGCTTGGCGTTTTTGATTGGTTTTGCATTCAGTACATCTGGTAGCGGCTTCCAAATGATTTACTCGATGAACTCGATCATCTGGGCGTTTATTTGCTCAACGTTGATTGGCATCGCCTTCGGCTTTTTACCCGCTCGCAATGCCGCCAAACTCGATCCGATAGAAGCGCTAGCGAGAGACTAAAAATGAGTAACACAATGAAATTCAAAACTCGATTGGTCGCGGCTGCCTTAAGCGCAGTGTGGTTGTCAGGTTGTGGTTCGCTTATGCGTAGCGACTATCAAGCTCCTGAGGTGCAAGTGCCTGCAAATTGGCAACAGATGCATGTTGCGGGTGATGTCAGTATGGATCCTTGGTGGTTGGCGTTTAACGACCCAACGCTTAATCAATACATTACTCAGGTGTTGGCTCAAAACAACGATTTGACGCTGGCAATGCTAACGCTAAAGAAAGCGCGTTTACAGCTGGGTTTAGCGCAAGATGACCTTTTCCCTACGTTGAGTTCTTCCACATCAGGACAAGTTCAAAAATCTCTTGATAGCGGGGAATCGGCAGATAGCTACAGCACTAACTTATCCGTCAATTACGAGTTGGATTTGTGGGGAAAAATCTCGGCAGACGTTGACCAAGCCAAGTGGACGGCGATGGCAAGTCAACAAGATCGCGAGGCGACCGCACAAAGTTTGGTGGCAACGACGGCATCGTTATATTGGCAAATCGGCTATCTAAAACAGCGCTTAAACCTCAGTCAGCGTAATGTGGAAGACGTAGCTCAAACGCTACAATTGATTGAAAAACAGTACCAACTTGGCGCTGTGGATCAGTTAGATGTGCTTGAAGCCAAACGTACGTTGGCAAGCTTACAAGCGCAGCAAAGTGAGTTTGAACAGAGTTTACTTGAGGCAAACAACGCCTTTGCGATTTTGTTCAATCAACCGCCGAAGAGCATCAGTGCAAACATCCAAATGCTGCCTGAAGGCGATATGCCATCGTTGAGTGTTGGTGCTCCGTCTGATTTATTGATCCGCAGACCCGACATTAAAGCAGCGATTTATGAAGTCAAAGCCGCGCTAGCAAATAAAGACGCAGCAGATTTGGACTATTTGCCCAAGCTGACGCTTACTGGGGCTCTGGGTGGATCGTCACAAGCGCTCAAAAACCTGCTTTCCAACCCGATCGGCAGTTTAGGTGCGGATATGACGCTACCGTTTTTGCAGTGGAATGAGATGAAAAACAGCCAAGCCATTGCCGATTTAGACTATCAATCGGCCATTGTGAGCTATCGCCAAGTGTTGTACGCCGCATTCCAAGATGTCGAAAATGCCTTGTCGGCACGCGAGAAATTGAAGTATCAGGCGGCGCGTTTACAAGAACAATATGATGCCGCAAGTGCCGCTGAGTCCATATATGCTGCGCGGTATCAGTATGGCTCGACATCGATCATGGACTATTTGAATGCCCAAGAAGACACCAGAAACGCGCAAGCTTCTTTGTTGGAGAACCGCTACAACCAGTTTCTCACTCAGGTTACGCTTTACCAGTCTTTAGGAGGAACCGACGTTGCGCCGTTGTAATTAGGGGTCAGCGCACACTAGCGAAGCGCCATGCAACAAAGCCTTTTTTGAAGGTATTACTGGTCCCATGAATGGGACCAGTACTAAAAGCTTAAGTTACTTGGCAAACTTCTTGAAAGGTGCATCAACCGGGGTGTCAGCTAGGTGATTGGTGTAGTTACTCATCACTTTTTGCGCTAGACCAAGAACAATTTCAAGCAGTTGCTGCTGTCCGTAACCTGCCGCAAAGAATTTCTCTATCTGAGACTCTTCCACTACACCACGTTGACGCACCATTTGAAGCGTTGTTTCTCGTAGTGTTTCAAGTTTTTCGTCTGCCAATGGTGTTTGGTTGACGAGAGCATCAACAATCTCCTGATCCACTTTCATTGACGCCGCGATCGCACTATGAGCAGGAACGCAGTAGTGACAACCATGTTCAACGTTGATGGTTTGCCATACGACGGTCAATTCTTCTGCGTTAAATGATGTTTGTTGAAAGAGCTCATGCACAACTTGATAACCCTCAAGCAAGGTTGGCGCTTCAGCCATAACAGCATGAAGATTTGGTAGCATGCCAAACGCTTTGACTGAATTTTCAATCAGATGCTTTGATCCTTCGGGTGCGTTTTCTGCGGTATACAGTTTAAATTCTGCCATGTTTAAATCTCCTGTAATTGGATATGAGCGAATTAGGCAAGAACAGGATAGTTGATTTTGAGCGGTCGCTCAATATAAAATTGAGCATATGTTCAAAATTGATAATTGCTCATGGCGAATACAAAGAAATTCCAACGTGATGAAGTGGTGAAAGCCGCCTCGGATCTATTCTGGAAGAAAGGTTTTCATGCAACATCTACACGTGATTTGCAAGATAGCGTTAATCTGCGTCCTGGAAGTATCTATGCGACGTTTGGGTCAAAAGAGGGGCTATATTGTGAAGCGCTAAAAATGTACGTTGCGAACTTACAAGCCCTGTTTGAGTTGCATTTAGCTCAGAACACAACGGTTCTAGATGCAATAGAAGCTTTCGCGATTGATGTGGTTATCAATCAGCGAGACTCCAATCCCAGTGAAGTGTGCATGTTAGTCAAATCAGCAAGTGAATTTGCTGAGGATTTTAATGCGCTGCGCAATCAAACAAACAGCTTAGCAAACCAATTTGAATCTTTTCTTGCAAAGCTGTTTGAGCGAGCAATCGAGAATGGCGAAATTGAAGCCCAGGATACATTGCTTCTTGCTCAGTTGTTCCAGGTTCAGTTTACGGGTATACGAGCCTACTCATACCGTAGTGATGATGAAACCTTAAAGACGTTGATCTCTATTATGGTGAACAGCTTCCGCGGTAACGTACCAAAACAGAACGCTGAATGAGACTGCTCAAAGTCAACGTCTCTAAATCAACGGCTTGAAGTAAGCGAGCTCAAATAAACCCGTTATCGGGGGTCGATATCGATAAAAAATGACCACGAAGCATCGTGGTCATTTTTATGCAGATTAACTTGCAATGAACAACAACGGCTTATTAAAAGCGAAACTCTTCTAAGTTATTGCTGCTTTCTAACATTTTTTCAGCCACATAACGATGCGTTGCTGTGGTTGGGTGAGTCACATCCCAGAACACGAACTTATCTGCGCCAGATGCTGCACATTCAGAACGTAATGAGTGAGTGTACATGTAGTCAACAGAGGATGAACGGTTGATGTCTAAGCAAGGGTCGCTTGCATTTACGAAGCCGTGTTCTTCTGGTGCCGAGGTTAACTTCTCAAACAGTGCGTGTGTATCAAACAATGCGATGTTGTAGCCTTGGGCTTTGTAGTACATCGCTTGTGCTTTGATGAACTCGTTCATCTTCAATACTTTCGCACGAATCGTTTCAATTTCTTCCTGTGTTGAGTATTTGAACTGTGGTGCTTTGGTTGCATCTGGCAGTGTCATCAACATGAAGTTCTTCGCGCCAGCGTCTGTTAAACGAATCAGAGCTTCAGCGTAATCCGCTTTTACTTCCGGCACGCTACGGTTGTAGTTCATGAAATCATTTAAACCAAACTCTAACGCAAACAATGTGTTAGCAGGGTTGTAGTTCTTCGCCAGCTTTGTGTAGGTTAAGTAAGAAGAAACTTGTTCGCCGACACCAGTTAGCGCGATGTATTGGTTTTCACCTGCTGCGCCACCAACTGCCCAGTTGTATAGCGGTAAGTTTTTGGCTTTAGCAACGTATTCCGTCCAAACAAAACCGTTTGAGAAGTGACCCAAGAACCAGCTATTCGGGTTAGGGAAGCGCCATTGGGACGCGTTAAAGATGTTGCCTGTATCAGACAAGCTATCGCCTAAAGCCACTACCTTGTTGATTTGATCTGGTTGCATTGCAGCATCATTGCTCCAGATCGTGTGGTTATAAGAATAACGATTGTCGGCAGCAAAAAAGGTAATGTCTGCGTTCTCGTTCGCTAGATCTAGTGTTTCCTCACAACGCTGGCGAATTACGTTTTGTGAGGTATTGGTGTAGAACATGTTTTTAAATGAAACAGAGCTCCACCAATAACCATCGATAGTGAAGTCACTACCATCTTGGTTTTTTGCCCATTTCCAATCGGTAGCCGCATCGTCCTTAGAGTGGCTCGTACGATACCAGCATCGAACGTACGTATAAGTTTGATTTTCTTGCGCGCTAACCACTTCAGCCGCAGAAACCATTGCCGGTGATAAAGTTGGCTCCTCTGCAATGGCGGAGGCAAGCGGAAGTAATGCAGTTAATAGTGTGATTGTTTTTTTCATCATTCACTCTTCTTGTAATGGTTATTGTTCCGAATGCGTGAATACGCTCGGCTATAACAGTATTTAGATGAGAATTTTTCTCACTAAACCTTCTAATTCTGAGTAAATGCTCAAGACAGTCAACAACTAAATATTCAATATTTCAGTTTTGGCACCACGGTCAAAAAATCCATTCAGCATAGCAATCGATTAAATGGGTGATATTTAGAATAATTACTCACTAACATTAATTTAACATTCACTTTTTGTTAATTAAGTAATTGCTTTATAAGGTTTTGTCGATGATTTTTAATGTTAACTTAAAGTGTTTATTGAATGATCTTTTGTACAAATTTGTATATTCATGAAACAAATTGTTTGGCATTTTTGCTCTGTAAACTATAGCTGAAGCTCTCATGTAAACATCATGATGATGACTTTTCATGAGAATATAGTGAATAAAAATTAGCTCAAATAAGGAATAGGGCAAATGCACTACACAACAAGTAAAAAACAAGGCTTATTTTCGTTGTCTGCCGTAGCAATAGCACTGACCACTTCGATGTCAGCGTTTGCGGCTCCACCAATGGGATTTGATGAATCTAAGTTACCGACGAAGTACATCGTCAAATTCAAAGAAGATGCAGTCAGCCGTTCTTCAATGGGTGGTAACTCATTCTGGGGGCCACGAATCGCGCAGGAGTCTGTTCTAGAACAGGTGAAGGCACGTAAGGTGGAAAAACTGGGCAATCGCGCCATTTACAGCGTTGAATTGGATGGCGATGACTTAGAGCCGCTTCGCAATCGTAGTGATGTGGAATACGTGGAAGTCGATCCACCTCGCTATTTGCTCAGCGAAACGACCCCATGGGGATATGAAGCGGTTAATGCTCAACTGCTAGCTGACTTCAATGCGGGTAATCGCACTGTATGTATTATCGATTCAGGGTACGACATTTCGCACAACGACCTAAGCGGTAACCGCGTTGCTGGTACTAACGATAGTGGTACGGGATCATGGAGTGATCCGGGTAACAACAATGCCCACGGTACTCACGTCGCGGGTACGATTGCTGCGATTGCCAACACCGAAGGTGTAAAGGGTGTGATGCCAAACCAGAATGTGAATTTGCACATCGTGAAAGTATTTAACGAATCGGGTTGGGGTTACTCATCTGGGCTTGTTAAAGCAATCCAGACCTGTGCCGATAATGGTGCTAACGTTGTGAACATGAGCCTTGGTGGTAGTCAATCAAGCCGAACTGAGCAAAATGCACTGCAAAATATTTACGATCAAGGCGTTCTATTGATCGCCGCTGCGGGTAATGATGGCAATACAGCGCACAGCTATCCAGCTTCTTATGACTCAGTGATGTCTGTTGCGGCTGTTGATAATCAAAATGATCATGCAGCGTTCTCACAATCTACTAATCAAGTTGAGATCTCAGGCCCGGGTGTGGCGATCTTATCAACGGTTACGGTAGGTGAAGGTAAACTTTCTGATATTACCTTGAATGGTGTCAGTCAGTTTGATCGTGGGATTGTTCCTCACAATCGTTTGATCAATAACGGTTCTTCGTATGTTCCGGATCCAATCGCGGGTTCAGTAACGGCAACGCTAGATAGCTGTGATGTATCTGGCGGTAACTTTAACTGTGGTGATATGTCGGGCAAAATTTGTTTGACTGAGCGTATTGGCAACCAGTCTTCAGGAAACTACCCTGAAGTGGATGCGGTTCAGGCTTGTTACAATGCGGGTGCGCGAGCTGCAATCGTATACAGCAACTCTGAACTACCTGGTTTACAAAACCCATTCTTGGTAGACACAAACAACGCTTATCGTATGGTTTCGGTAACGGTTGATCGTGCATTTGGTCAAGAGCTGTTGGGGTATGTTGGTCAGGAAATTACTGTTGCAACAACCTCTGGTGAAGATTACGAATACTACAATGGTACATCAATGGCGACACCGCACGTAACGGGCGTAGCTGGCTTGGTGTGGAGTTACCACCCAACCTGTACAGCAGCGCAAGTGCGTAATGCCCTAGTGAAAACTGCAACAGATATTGATGTTGCTGGTCGAGACAACCGTACTGGCCACGGCCTAGTTAATGCTGAAGCGGCGAAGCTGTTCTTGGACGCTGGCTGTAATGGACCTGATGGTGGTAGCTCTTCGGATTCTAGCTTCTCAAATACCAGCCCTGTTGCGATTCCAGATAATAAATCTTCTGGCGCAATCAGTGCAGTAGAAGTCGATCGCTCTGGTGATTCAGGCACAGTAAGTATTGACGTTGATATTAGCCACACTTACATCGGTGATCTACGAGTGACTTTAACGTCACCGACTGGTGGAGAAGTTGTACTTCACAATAATACTGGCGGCAGCGCTAACGATATAAAAAACACGTTCCAAGCGGATTTTTCTGGTTTTGAATCGCAAGGTACATGGGAACTAAAAGCGGTAGACAGTGCCAGAAGAGACACAGGCACCATCAACAGTTGGACTCTGACCTTTCAATAAGGAGTGACTATGAAGAAGTTGACCTTACTTTCTTTGTCTGCGGTAGGCGCTACCGCACTATTGGCAATCGGACTGAGCTCAAGCAGCTTGGCAAACAATCAAGGATTTCCTCTCGTGGATGAACGCCAAGATCAAGCCGAGCAGCAACCTGAACGTTACTTTATTAAGTATCATGAAGGAAAAGAGAGCGAAGTGAGAGCGCTTCTTCGTCAGCACAACATTGAAGTGGTCGACGCTCTGGTGAAACAACACGTATTGGTTGTGGTGGGTGAACAGGCGAAAGTCGATAAGCTCGCGGATCACGATGCGGTCGAATACACCGAGCAAGAGCCGACAAGAAAGCTGCTATCTAACGGAAGTACGCTTCAATAAGCCAAACCTCCTTAAGATAGCGCCAAAAAGAAAAACGCCCCTCACGTGAGGGGCGTTTGTTTCATTTATTTGTGGAAGATGAAGACTAAGGACGCTCACCTGCTGCTAGGCGACGTTCGATATCCGCAACCACTTCTGGGAAGTCAGCAATGGTGTCGATGAGGTAGTGCGGCGAGCTCTTGAGCAATTTTGCACGCGCTTTTTCACGAGCAGCATTAAGCGTTGCTTCGTCCGCAGCTTGGTATTCTTCAAACGTTAGACCTGCTTCGTTACCAGAAAGCAGCAAACCAACGGTCCACATACCGGCGTTGTGACCTTCATCGATGCCCGGTGCGGCGTCATCCACTTTGATACACGCATTAACGTCCGTTACATTCAGCTCAATCACGTTTTTCAGTGCCATAAATGGTGCTGGGCGACCACCTTGCGGCAGGTCATCCGTTGCTACCACGTAATCCGGTTTGTAGCCGTAATCCGCTGCAACAGGAATCAGTACGTCCATCACTTCGCGGGGGTAACCAGAACAAGAACCGATCTTGATGCCTTTGTCTTTCAGACCGTTTACAACTTCAATCGCATTAAGGATTGGCTCTGCGTGGTCAGCCACTTTTGCTTTTTGCAGAGGCATGAATGCTGCGTAGATAGCGTCGATGTCTTCGCTGGTCATTGAGCGACCGAACTTCTCATTCCAACGCTTATCAACGGCAGGAATACGACCTACAGCTTGGATGTGATCCCACTTACCAAGTCCCATTGGTTCGCGCGCTTCTTCAAGGTCGATTTCAAAATCAAAGCCTTGTTTGAATGCTTCCACAAAGATGCTAGTTGGCGCAAAAGAGCCGAAATCGACGATAGTGCCAGCCCAGTCAAAGATCACTGCTTGAATTGGTGAGTTGCTCATGTTCAATCCTTTTTCTTGCTTGCTAGAGCGCTTGCCTACACGTTGGAACCGCGCTCTGGATAAATTAGTTTTTGTTGAGGTCTATTGACCCTAAACGTAGTTAAAGTCTTTACACACTTTGGCGATGGCTTCTTCGAAGATCGCCAACGCTTCAGTCAGCTGTTCGCGAGTGATAATCAGCGGTGGGCTGAGTTGAATCACGTTACCTTGCGATACCTTGAAGCTCACGCCGTTGTTGAGGCATTGGTAGAGCACAGCTTCCGCTTCGTCATACGCGCGTGCTTTGCTTTCGTGGTCGGTGACCAGTTCGATGCCCCACAACATGCCGATGCCACGAACATCGCCAATTACAGGGTACTTGGCTTTCATCTCTAGCAGCTTTTCACGCATGAACTGGCTGTCGGCTTTGGCTTTATCTAGCAAGCCGTCTTGCTCAATGGCTTCCATGGTTGCCAGTGCTGCAGCACAACCGATAGGGCTTTTCTCATGAGTGTAATGACCCATGGAGATTTGCTCGGCGGTGTTGTATTTGTCTTTGGTTACCATGGCAGCGATAGGCACTAAGCCTCCGCCCAAACCTTTACCGATGCACAGAATATCTGGCTCGATGTCGTAGGCTTGGTAGGTAAACCATTCACCGCTGCGACCCATGCCGTTAGGGATGTCGTCGATGATCAGCATGACATTGTGTTTGTCACAGATTTCTCGAATGCGTTTCCAGTAGGCTTTGCTCGGCACTTGTACGTCGGTATTACGAACCGCTTCAGCGATAAACGCGCCCACGCCGCCTTCTTTCTCAATCACGTATTCAAGGTAGTCGGCGTAATGCACGTCGCTGCCGTCCGCGACCGGGAAAGCGCCTCGGTAAGATACGGCTGGTGGAATGCGCTCAACACCTGCCATTAATGGTCCCATGCCTTGGCGGAAACACGCTTCACCACCTACTGAGATGGCATCCAACGATGCGCCGTGGAAGGAATCCCACAGAGACACCACCTTGTAGTTGCCCGTGATGTGGCGCGCTAGTTTAAGTGCCATGCCAACCGCAGATGTGCCACCCGGAGCAAACAACACGCGGTTCAATTCGCCGCCACAGATTTGGGTGAGTTTTTCGGCACATTCAATCGCAGTTTCGTTGGTAAAACGACGTGGTGAAAACGGCAGTTTGGCAATTTGCTCTTGCACACGTTTAATCACATGCGGATGACCATAGCCCAACTGGTGGACGTTATTGCCATGGAAGTCCATGTACTTTTTGCCGGTGGCATCTTGGATGTAGATGCCTTCTGCTGCTTCCAAGGTATCTAAGCAAGGCGTTGACATGGCTTGATGAAGAAAGACCTCCGAATCACGCTTGAGTAATGCTTGCGTGCGTTCATCGTCCATCGATGCATTCCAAGCTTGGCGCGCTGGCGTCGTGTTGACATCGCCTTCGCTGCGGAAATGGGTGGGTTTGATATTCTGAGTCATAATGCTCTCTCAATCAGAAGGCTGCTTTACGCAATTTGCCAGTACATGGCTTTTTCAATCGCACCGATTAAGCGCTCGATATCTGCTGGGTAAACTTCGCCAATGTTGCCGATACGGAAGCAATCTGCGTTCGACACCTTACCCGGATAAATCACGAAGCCTTGCTCTTTCAAACGTGTGTAGAACGCTTTGAATTGGTAATCACTGTGCGTTGGAGAGTAGAAAGAAGTGATGATTGGCGAGTGAAGGTCATCACTCAGTAGCGGCTCGAAACCCAGAGAACGCATACCTGCAACCAGTGTTTTCTGGTTAGTTTGGTAACGGTGATGACGAGCCTCAATACCGCCTTCTTGTTCCAGTTCTAACAAGGCTTGGTAGAAAGCGCGAACCGTGTGCGTTGGAGACGTGAAACGCCATTTGCCGTGGTTCACTTCCATGCACTGCCACTGGTCGTACAGATCAAAGCTCAAAGAACGTGCCTGACCTTGGCACTTTTCTAGCTCAGTTTGTTTCGCAATCACAAAGCCAAAGCCCGGCACGCCTTGAATACATTTGTTTGCAGAGCTGATCATAAAATCGATGCCTAATTCTGCAATATCAATAGGAATGCCACCAAAGCTCGACATGGCATCGAGAATCACCACTTTACCGTGTGCTTTTGCCGCAGAAGCAAATGCCTCAATTGGGTTAAGCATGCCAGTGGTTGTCTCGCAATGAACAATCGCCACGTGTGTGATTGTAGGATCCGATGCCAATGCAGTTTCCACCTCGTTCAAGTGCGGCTGTGATGTTTCGCCTGGGGAAACTACATGGCATGGAATATTTAGGTAATCAGCGATCTGAGCGATACGCGCACCGTAAGCGCCGTTGTCGACAACCAACAACTTCCCATCTTTGCCAATGGCGCTGCCAATCGTTGCTTCTACTGATGCGGTGCCGCTACCTTGCATTAGTACGCTGGTGTAGCCGTCTTGCTCCGTCGCTAGTTTTACAAGCTTAGTGCGGATCACTTCTACAATGTCTTTGTTGTATTCATCATCCCAAGTACACCAGTCTTTAAGCATTGCTTCACGTACTGTTTCAGAAGTAGATAGAGGACCTGGAGTCAGTAGTAGGTATTCGTTTTTCATCTCGATTTCCATCAGAATAGTCTAATTGGTCTACACCAAATTTCAAACTCACTCTAGCGAGGAAGAAAAGGGCAGTAAATAGGCGAATATCTAATTTCATAAAACTTTAATATCCAGAAAATGGCGGATCAATTGAACAATTATTCAGCGCAAATTTTCGTAAAACTGCCATTTAATGGTCATGATTTCGTCACAAAGGCTCAGTAGGGTGTATATCGTCAACTGGTACAGACCAAATTAAAACTTAGCCAAATTAACTGGAGAAAATGATGAAAAACCGTTTGATGAAAGGATCGCTGGCTGCACTTGTCTCTCTGCTAGCTACGAATGCAATGGCAGCACAGGAAGTCACGGTTTACACCGCTTTCGAAACTGACATTCTTGCGAAATACAAGTCTGCGTTTGAGAAAGATAACCCAGATATCAAGATTAAGTGGGTTCGCGATTCAACCGGTATCATGACGGCGAAATTGCTGGCAGAAAAGAACAACCCTCAAGCGGAAGTGGTTTGGGGTCTGGCTGGCTCGTCAATGGCACTGCTTAAAGATGAAGGTCTTCTTAAGCCTTACACACCAAAAGGTTTGGAAGAGCTGCATGCGAACCTAAACGACCCTCAATCAAATCAAGCTTGGTTTGGTAACGATGCGTTCTTTAACGCAGTTTGTTTCAACGAAGCGGTAGCGAAACAACTTAACCTGCCTAAACCAACGTCTTGGGAAGACTTAACGAAGCCGGTTTACAAAGGTCACATTGCAATGCCGAACCCAGCGTCTTCAGGCACTGGCTACATGCAGGTTTCTGCTTGGCTACAAAACATGGGTGAAGATCAGGCATGGAACTACATGCGTGACCTAGATAAGAACATTGCACACTACACGCACTCTGGCTCTAAACCATGTGTTCAAGCGGGTATGGGTGAAGTGGCTATCGGTATTTCGATGGCGAGCCGCGGCGCGAAGCTGAAAACACAAGGTGCACCACTAGCGGTTATCACACCAAAAGGTATCGGCTGGGAATCAGAAGCCGTTGGTCTAGTAAAAGAGTCGGATGCAGCGAAACGTGTTGTCGACTGGTCAATCTCTAAAACGGCAAACGAGCTTTACGTAGAAATGTATCCAGTGGTTGCACATAAAGACGTGAAAGCGACCGTATCTAACTTCCCGAACGTTCAAGAGAACATGGCGAAGATGGACTTCGCGCAAATGGGTAGCAAGCGTGCAGAGATTCTAGCAGCATGGTCTGAGAAGTTCGACGCGAAATCAGAGCCAAAGTCTTAATTGAATTTGCTTTGATTTGAATGTTGAAATCCACCTCGGTTGAGGTGGGTTTTTTGTTTTCTCTGTTATTTCAGAGTTTGCTGAAAGTAGATTCCTAGTCTCACCTAGGTTCGCTGGAATGACGGACTTAAGAAAGTAGGAGCTTCTATCTACACTCACAACGTCATTCTCGAGAGCGACGAAGGAGTGAGTCGGGAATCTCTAATTACCACTTGAACAAACCTCATCGCCCTTCATCTATTTGTCATCTTCTGGCTATAAATTTGTCATTGGAACGTAACACTCCAAAACTAAAATTGGTATATACCATTTGGAGCATGTGTTATGTCAACTAACCAACATTACCTAAATATCGAAAATGTAGTGAAGCAATTCGGACAGTTCACTGCGTTAAAGAAAATCTCGCTAGCGATTGAAAAGGGCGAGTTCGTTTGTTTTCTTGGTCCTTCTGGCTGCGGTAAAACCACTCTGCTACGTGCCATTGCAGGTTTAGACTTGCCAACGTCAGGTGCGATTTTTCAAAACGGTCAAGAGACCACATTTCTACCACCAGAAAAGCGTGATTTCGGCATTGTGTTTCAGTCTTACGCGCTGTTTCCGAACCTAACTGTGCAAGAGAACATTGCGGTGGGTTTGAAGAACCAAGGTATGTCGACCAAAGAAGCGTTAGAGAAGGTGGATTACTGGTTAGAAACCATTGGTCTTCCAACCTCTAGCGAGAAATTCCCTAACCAACTTTCTGGTGGTCAGCAGCAGCGTGTTGCTTTGGCTCGTGCATTGGCGCTATCTCCGGGTCTACTGCTGCTTGATGAGCCGCTGTCAGCGCTGGATGCAAAAGTGCGTGTTCACTTACGTGACGAGATTTGTAAGCTGCAACGCAAGCTAGGCATCACCACCATCATGGTTACACACGATCAGGACGAAGCGCTGTCGATGGCGGATCGTATTGTGGTGATGAACCATGGCGTGATTGAGCAAGTTGGCACACCTCAAGAGATCTACCAACAACCAGCCACGCGCTTTGTTGCTGAGTTTGTCGGCAGCATGAACTTTATTGAAACCTCAGTCGCAACGGACTCCCAAGTACGCATTGCAGAAACCCTGATGTCAGCGCCAAGCTTGACTAATCGTAAGATCCAACGTGGTGACCGCTTCGACCTCGCGGTGCGTCCTGAAAGCATCAAGTTCGTTGAAAACTACACCAACTCTTTACCAGTACGAGTTACGGCTACCGAGTTTTTGGGGGCGTTTTTCCGTATTGATTGCGTATTGCAAAACGACAGCTCAACGAAAACCATCGTCGTGGATGTGCCCGTGGAAACGGTTCAAAAACTCAACATCAAGGCGGGCGATGTACGTTACATCCAGTTTGCTGAAGAAGGGCTGCATGGTTACGCCGTGCCCTCGGTTGATAAAGCGCTAGCAGCGTAGGTGTAAACATGGATGCGAAGACAATGACGATGAATAGCCTGACCACACAAGACAAAGCAAAATCCTTACTCGGACGTGTCAGCCGCGATAACCTTGTGTTGTTCGGTTTGCTCGCAGGATTGTCGACCATGATGGTGCTGTTCATCTTAATGCCGCTTTGGGCAATGTTGACCAAGAGTGTGCAAAATGCCAATGGCGAATTTGTCGGATTGGCAAACTTTGCGACGTACTTTTCTTCTTCAAGCTTGTGGGTGTCGGTGGGAAACACCTTCACTTTGGGCGTGATTGTGACCTCGGTAGTGGGTGTGCTTGCGTTTGGTTATGCCTACGCGCTGACTCGTTCATGTATGCCGTTTAAAGGTTTGTTTCAAATCCTAGGTACTGCGCCAATTCTTGCGCCTTCGTTGTTGCCGGCGATCAGTTTGATCTTCCTTTTCGGTAATCAAGGTATTGCCAAAGAGATGCTGTTAGGAAACTCGATTTATGGCGTGATTGGTATCTCGATGGGTTTGATTTTCTGGACATTCCCTCATGCATTGATGATTTTGACCACTTCGCTGCGTACTTCAGATGCCCGTTTGTATGAAGCAGCTCGTGCACTTAAAACCTCTCCCATCAAAACTTTCTTTATGGTGACGTTACCTGCGGCGAAATACGGTTTGATCAGCACGCTCATTGTCGTCTTTACGCTAGTTATCACGGACTTTGGTGTGCCGAAAGTGATTGGTGGTAGCTACAACGTTCTGGCGACTGACATCTTCAAGCAAGTCGTGGGACAGCAAAACTTTGCCATGGGTGCGGTGACTAGCATTATGTTGTTATTCCCTGCGGTAATGGCGTTTGGCGCAGACCGCTGGGTACAGAAAAAGCAAAAGAGCTTATTCGACACTCGCTCGGTGCCTTATCAGCCAGAACCTAATAAAGCGCGCGACAGCATCTGTTTGGTTTACTGCAGCATCATTTCTATCGCAGTGCTGGCTGTGCTTGGCATGGCGGTGTATGGCTCGTTAGTTACGTTCTGGCCTTGGAACAAAGCGCTGACGCTAAACAACTACAACTTTGCTGAAATGAGCACCTACGGTTGGAGCCCATTCTTCAACTCGCTAACACTTGCAGGTTGGACGGCGGTTATTGGTACAGCCATTATCTTTGTCGGTGCTTACTGCATTGAGAAAGGGCGTGCGTTTGGTCCAATTCGTCAGGTGATGCAAATGCTTAGCGTGGTGCCAATGGCGGTTCCGGGTATGGTGCTTGGCTTGGGTTACATCTTTTACTTCAATGATGCGAATAATCCTCTGAATGTGCTTTATGGCACCATGGCGTTCTTGGTGATTAACACGGTAGTGCATTACTACACAGTGGGTCACATGACCGCCCTGACAGCGCTAAAGCAGTTGCCATCGGAGATTGAAGCCACAGCAGCATCGGTGAAGCTTCCTCAATACAAGTTGTTCTTTAAAGTGACATTACCTGTATGTTTACCTGCGATTTTGGACATTGCGACTTACTTGTTTGTTAATGCATTGACCACCACTTCTGCGGTAGTATTCCTTTACTCAACTGATACGATTCCGGCTTCGGTCTCGATTCTGAATATGGACGATGCAGGTCAAACTGGCGCTGCAGCGGCAATGGCTGTCATGATCATGATTGCTGCCGCAATTGCGAAGATTGTTCAGATGACTTTGGGTAAATTGTTAGAGAATCGCACACAAGCTTGGCGCAAAAGATAAGGACACTTCGTGCAATACGTAAAAATTAAAGATTCGATTGTTGAACAGATTGAAGCGGGCATGCTATCGCCGCGTCAAAAACTGCCAGCAGAGCGTAAGTTGGCGGAGTCGTTCGATACTACACGCGTTACTTTGCGTGAAGCTTTATCATTGCTAGAAGCGGAAGGCCGAATCTATCGCGAAGATCGCCGAGGTTGGTTTATCTCACCTGAGCCATTGCGTTACGACCCTACCCAAACGCTAAACTTCCCGAACATGGCGAAAGCGCAAAATCGCGTGCCAAAAACGGAGTTGGTCGCAGCAAAAGGGACGTTGGCAAACAAACAAGCCGCGCGCTTGCTGGACTTGCAACCTTTCTCGGATGTGTATCGAGTCGACCGTGTACGATACCTTGAAGACAGACCTGTGGTATTCGTAACAAACTACATTCGTCCAGAGCTGTTTCCGAACCTGTTGGACTACGATTTATCGAATTCACTGACGGACATTTACCGCGATCATTATGGCGTGACGTATCAAAAGATTCGCTACCGCATTTCAACGAGCACTTTGTTGGGTGAAATGGCTCAGGCACTGCGCGCGACAGCTGGCACTCCCGCGATGGTGGTGGAGCGCATCAACTATAACCAGCACGGTGAGTTGATTGATTGCGATATCGAGTATTGGCGACACGATGCCATCAGCATTGAATCTCTGGCGGAACTCAATCGTTAAGTGGATTTTCTCATCATCTAAGGCTCCATCTCGGGGCCTTTATTTTATTCAGACAGGAACATTGAAATGGATTTGTTGGCGATTGGTCTCGTCGTTTTTTCTGCTGTTCTCCATGCGGGTTGGAATATCCTTGGTAAAAGCAACTCAGGCTCTGGACTCGCGTTTACTATGGCGGCCAGCTTTTCTGCATGTTTCATTCTTACCCCTTATTTGATTTGGTATTTGGCAACCATTGGCTGGACATCATTACCGAGTGAGTTTTGGGGATTGCTGTTCATTAGCGGCATTTCACAAATGGTTTATTTGGTCGGTTTGATTGTCGCTTATAAGCACGCAGACGTGGGGGTGGTTTATCCAATTGCTCGGGCGTTGCCTGTGATGATGGTCGGCGCAATCAGTGTGGCATTAGGGCATGAATTATCCAGTCAGCAGTGGCTTGGATTCTTGCTGATAACCCTTGGTTGTATGCTGGTACCACTGACGAACTTTCGTCAGATGACGCTGAGCTCTTATTTGAATGTCGGTGTGTTCTGGGCATTAATTGCCGCAATAGGCACAACGGGTTACTCCGTGATTGATAAAGAAGCGCTGAGTTTACTCACAGGACAAGCATCAGAGATCTTGAATGATCAGTACAGTGCAATCTTCTATTTGGGCGTGCAGTTTTGGGCAATTGGTATTCCTGCCCTTGTGTGGTGCTTGGTTACAGGCAAGCCAGATGAGATTAAGACTGCGTGGCAGATCCGCAAAACAGCCAGCATGGCAGGGGTAATGATGGCATCCACCTACGGCTTGGTGCTGTTTGCGATGACCATGACAGACAACGTGAGTTTGGTGGTGGCACTAAGGCAAATCAGCATTGTGTTTGGATTGTTTATGGGGATTTGGTTTCTGTCTGAGAAATGGTATCTCACCCGAGGGCTTGGCGTTACTTCTATCGTGGCGGGGATCATTCTCGCGCTTGCGTATTGACCTATATTCACGAAAAAAGGCAGCGAATGAGCCTCTCGCTGCCTTTTGTATTAACTTGTAAGCCTTGTTTAAAAACGCAGTTGCGCACCAAACATCACGCCGCTAGAGTCAAAATCGCTGTTTTTTGAGTACACATATTCTGCATTCAAACCAAAGTGTTTATAGCTCCAGCCGATACCGCCAGCCGCTTCACCTCCGACACTTGAGTGTTCGATGTTCTTGCTCTGACCGTTCACTTTATAAGTGTATTCGAGAGTGTAGAGAGTGACACCTGCCTTGCCGTACAGTTCGAAACCTGAACCCAGGGGATAGCTAGCATAGCCACTCAAGCGAGGTCCGGAGAAGCTCGTATCGGTGACTTCTGAAATCGGGCTCACGAGTATCGAGCCGATACCATCAAACGCGCCTTTATAACCTGCTTCGATACCAAAGTTATGTGTTGGCATGTAGCGGTAATATATTTCCCCTAAGAACATGTCGCCTGATTCTTTGCTTGTCGGAGCATCGTAGTTCACATCGCCATAGCCAATGTTTGTACCTATGATGTGCTCACTGGTTTCTGCATTGGCTGACAAAGAAAAAGCCGACAACACTAAAGCAGTAATGAATGAATAACGCATGAACGCTTCTCCTTAGCTTTTAGCTTGCTCGCCTTTTAATATTTGTTCGAAAGTGATCTTGGTGTTGTCTAGCCATTCATAACGGCGACGATACATCGAACGCTTAGAGCGCGACATGCCTTCGATATCTCGACGGGGTGCATTTACATCAATTGAGTAAAAATGACGATTGTATTCGGTGCCGCCTAATTCTTGCCAGAGTGCATCGTAATCTGTTTTGATTCGCCCTTTGCTGTAGCGCTTAGCTGCGTAAGTATGGGACTGCGTTTTCACTGCTAGAATCGTGTTCACTTCCCAAATTTGTGCGAGCAAAGTGAGCAAGCTCACCATCAAGCTTTTTGGTCTCTGTCCGTAAAGCTTACGAGTTAGCTTTTTAATTTTCGCGTTGTTTTCTTCACTGCTTCGCGGTCCTTGTAAGCCGCCAATCATAATGCTGCGTCCAGATTCGATGTGACCGAGCGTAAAAGAGAGCGTGTAGAAGTTGCCATCTTCAGCGCTGTGCAGCACTAGACTCATATCGCCTTCTTTTTGATAACGTGCTTCGTATACTAATCTCACCGAGTACAGTATTTCGTCAATTTCAAAAGAGGCTAATGTTAGGCCTTTCGAGTCTGTGTAGATTTCTTCGATTGTTTGTTTAGAAAACAGTTCTGAAATCGTTTTGTAGTGATCAACCACCAAGTTAGAACGATCGAACGCTGAGTTGTTTTTGATGATATACGGACGAAACGGCTTCTCTAAAAATCGATGCGTACGTGTACAAAGCAACTCTAACAATGACGATTCAATATTGTCTGAAAGGTGCTTAAACGCACGTTTGTAATAAAGCGCACGAAAGATGAACTTAGCTCTGTAGGTCCAAATTGGCTTGTAGACATCAGCATAATCATCTGAGTAAATGGTTTTGCTATGGTAAAAAATGGATTTGTTCGCGGTCATTTTCACTCCAGATTAACTTGTGCTCAATAGCGACAATTAAGAACCGACGGACGAGCAGCGAAGAACCCGAAAAAGGAGGAATGCAAAGCACGACTGAAAAGAGGTGGTTTTTGCTGTGTCCGACGTTTGTGTAAGATTTTGAACACTGTTCTTTTGCTGGAATTCTAAGAGAAAATTGACCTTAGGTATTGTATGGTTTGGTAAGGAAGTGTCAGGTTGAAACCCATTGTTCAAAAGAAAGAAAATGCGAATGTCGGCTGAATATGACGTTGAGTTGCTAAGTTAATGTGAAATAAGTTGAACGAAAATTGAACATTGTTTGAAATTGTTTTGACGTGTTTTAGGTCTTTATACGTACCTTATAAGTATCGAGCCAATTTTGGCCCGATGTAAAGGTAAGTAAGGAGAGGTTTATGAAACGCTTAACAACTTTAGCAAGTACGATTGCTCTGATTGCTGCACCTTCTATGGCTCTTGCTGGTGGTTATCAGTGGACAAACGATACCGAAACTATCCATGGCGACGTAATGGATAGCAAACAAGCGGCTTATGAAATGGGCCGAGACATGATCCAAAGCTACCAAAATAAATCATCTGGACAACTCCGTGATGAGTTTACGAGCCTTACAACGTATGTTGATCGCCAATCGTTTTCTATCACTGACTCAAAAGTCATGGTAAATGAGTTCTTGCAAAGTGACGGGCAAGTTGTTTACCAGCCTATTCTCAATGTTCAATACGAGTACCGCATGCGTGATACCGGTAAATACTAACCAGTAAGACGGACTTGAATTGTTTACCACTAATATTTTTTGCTGTTTGTTTTGGGGAGCCACGAGCTCCCCATTTTGTTTTTGTCGAAAGCGAAAATTTTCACACTCTCAGTGCAACATTTTCTATCGCTCAGCGTTAGATTTTCTTGCTCGTTGATTGTCATCATCGTTTGTAAAGTGTTTGCGGAAATGGATGTAACGCACTAACGAGGATACCCGATGACACATCATTCATATTGGTTCAAGCAGGCAATTGAAGCTGAGCAACCAGAAACGCCACAACCGTTACAGCAGAACATTAATACTGACGTTGCGATTGTTGGTGGCGGATACACCGGACTTTGGACCGCGATTATGATTAAGCAGCAATCTCCGGAAAAAAAGGTAGTCGTGATTGAAAAAGGCTTGTGTGGCAGTGGTGCATCGGGCGCAAATGGCGGTTGTATGTTGACTTGGTCTACCAAGTTCCCGACATTGAAACGGTTATTCGGTGAAGAACATGCTGCTTGGTTAGTAAAAGAGTCGGAACAAGCAGTGCTAGAGATTGACGACTTTTGTCAGCAGCACAACATCGATGCGCAATTATCGTTAAAAGGGGTTTATTACACTGCAACCAATCCGGCTCAAACTGGGGGAATGCAGCCAGTTGTGGACGAGTTAAAGCGATTAGAAGTGAACAGTTGGCGTCGTTGCTCGGTGGAGGAACTGCGTGCCAATGCGGGATCGCCGCGCAATATAGAAGGCTTTCACTCTCCAGTTGCAGCCAGCGTTCAACCTGCTTTATTGGCGAGAGGATTAAGACGCGTCGCAATGGAGTTGGGTGTTGAAATCTATGAGAATACGCCGATGACGCGTTTAGATTATGGAAAACCTGCCACTGTCTGTACACCTAAAGGAAATGTTCAAGCGCAGCAGGTGGTGTTGGCATTGAACGCATGGATGGTGGAGCAGTTTAAACAGTTTAAAAACAGTATCGTGGTGGTCTCTTCCGACATGGTGATCACCAAGCCGCTTGGTGACGCACTACCTCAATCTGGTTGGCAGGTAGGTTCTAGTGTGTTGGATTCTCGTATTTTTGTGCACTATTACCGAGATACGCCAGATGGCCGTTTGATGTTGGGGAAAGGCGGCAATCAGTTTTCTTTCAATAACCAAGTTGACGTAATGTTTAACAAGCCAACACGCTACCAAGGTCTACTGCGTAAGTCGTTCGATAAGTTGTTTCCTCGTTTGAGAGGCGAGGAGTTTGCTTATTCATGGACGGGGGGCTCTGATCGTTCTGCTACTGGTTTCCCTTTTTTCGGCGAGCTAGATAAACAGAGCAATATCTTTTACGGATTTGGTTATTCAGGCAATGGTGTAGCGCAGACTCGCATGGGCGGAAAGATCCTATCTTCATTGATATTGGGAATCGATAACGAGTGGACGAACAGTGGTTTAGCCAAAGGACCGTTGGGGTGTTTCCCACCAGAACCGCTTCGCTGGACCGGGGCTATGATAGTGCGCAACGCGGTACGTCGAAAAGAGGAAGCAGAAGATAACGAGAAAACGCCGTTTATCTGGGATAAGTGGCTAGCAAAACTTGCAGGACCAGCAGGCAAAGCGGATAAGCTTGACTAAACTGAAGACTTTAGCCACAAACGAGACAGTTTGCAGTGAAAGTCATTGGGGCGCGATGAAGCCTTGTGTTAGCCTCTGTCTTTCAAGCTCAGATTTAAAAGGTGAGTCATAAAATGAAAGTATTCAGCAACTTCGATAGCGGCAGCATTCACGTAGTGAAAGCGGACGACAAAAACGACATCCAACTCAAAATTCCTAACGACAATATGTCGGAATTCTACCAGTGGTTCCACTTCCGTCTTGAGACAGAAGCTGAGCAATCGCACATCATCAAATTGCTTGATTTGGCTAAATCGGCTTATCCAGAAGGATGGCAAGGTTACGATGTGGTTGCGTCTTACGATCGTGAAGAATGGTTCCGAGTACCGGCAGAGTTCGATGGCGACACGCTGACTTTCACTGTAATCCCTGAGCGCAGTTCAATTTACTTCGCGTACTTTGCGCCATACACGTACGATCGTCATTTAGACTTGTTACACATGGCACAAAGCACGCACCATTGCCAACTTGAAACACTAGGCCACACATTAGACGGCAACGACATGAGCTTGCTTACTTTCGGTGAGCCAGAAGAAGGTAAAAAGAAAATCTGGATGATTGCACGTCAGCACCCAGGTGAGACAATGGCGGAATGGTTCATGGAAGGTATGATCCAACGTCTGTTAGATGAAAACGACACGGTTGCGCGTGCATTGCTTGAAAAAGCGGTGCTTTACGTCGTACCAAACATGAACCCAGACGGTGGTATTCGCGGTCACTTGCGTACCAACGCAGTAGGCGTAAACCTAAATCGTGAATGGCAAACGCCATCAATGGAAAAGAGCCCAGAAGTCTACCTTGTGCGTCAGCGCATGCTGGAAACGGGTGTTGACATGTTTTTAGATATTCATGGCGATGAAGCGATTCCGTATAACTTCGTCGCTGGCTCAGAAGGTATTCCTTCTTACGATGAAAATCTTGCCGCTTTAGAGACATCATTTAAGCAAGCGTTACTGACTATTACGCCAGAGTTCCAAGATGAGATTGGTTACGATAAAGATGAGCCTGGTAAAGCGAATTTGACGGTCGGTTCA
The DNA here is from genome assembly GCF_030248595.1 of Vibrio sp. D417a. Lineage (NCBI taxonomy): Bacteria > Pseudomonadati > Pseudomonadota > Gammaproteobacteria > Vibrionales > Vibrionaceae > Vibrio > Vibrio sp. D417a. The sequence continues at coordinate 112,144 of NZ_JAHGAM010000001.1, forward strand.
AATTGGGTTGCAGAGCAGTTCAAATGCTTGTCTTACACAATCGAAATGCCATTTAAAGATAACAACAATCACCCAGATCCACTTTACGGTTGGTCTCCTGAGCGTAGTGTTTTGTTTGGGCAAGATGTATTAGCTGCAACGTTAACCGTAGCGGATAAAATTTAGCTCGACGAGTTAACGCTTTTTCATTATTTCGAAAACAGCTCATTTAAATGAGCTGTTTTTTTGTGCTCTCCAGATCCACGCTCCCCTGTAAAAATTTGTTGCCATTCACAAGCTTAAATGATGATTCTTAAATTTGAGAAAGTGGCTTTTTATGGTGATTTGCGTCACAGAAAGTTGGCTTCTTTGTGATATTCTCCGCAACGAATTGACTATGGCTAAACCAACGCAACGAACTTTATTTTTCGGTTGGGTATGCGGATGAAGCTCATGAATAGATGGTCTTGAGGTTACCTTTTTCCGTTTTACGTCATTGGCGTTTGAATATCATTTTTGATTCTTTCCTACGCTATTTAGCTATTTCTATTCGAAGAAAAGAGAAAGTTACGGCTTCATATTTTACGGCAGTATGCTGCCGCGATGTGTTGCTTTGTGTACAAGAAAAAGGAAAAGAATAATGAAAAAAATCGCTATAGCAGTGGCTACTGTACTTGCTGGTGGTGTGATCTCAAACGTTGCACTTGCTGACACTTACATGGGCGGTAAAGTAGGTTACAACTCTCTAAACGATGCGTGTTACCTGAACGAACCTTGTGACGACGACAGTTTTGCAGCATCTATGCACTTAGGCTACAGTTTCAACAAGTACGTTGCGGCAGAGTATGGTGTTGATTACCTTGGTGACTTCACTGCAAACTTCAAAAAGCCTGGCCTAAACACCGTTGATGGTGATCTTTGGGCATTGACGCTTGCTCCTAAATTTAACCTACCACTAACGGATTCTTGGAATCTATTCGCGAAAGTTGGTGCTGCATACATGATGGCTGGTGACGAGAAAGATTTCGTACCAACTGGCTCTCTGGGTGCTGAATACCAAATCAACTACAACTGGAGCCTACGTGCTGAATACCAACGCTACCAAGATATGTCTGATGATGTAATTGAAGACATGGATTCAGATTTCTTCGGTATCGGTTTCAACTACAAGTTTGGTTCTGAGCCAGTCGTTCAAGAAAAAGCCGTTGAAGAGGTGGTAGAAGCACGTCCTGCAACACGCATTGTAGATCACGTTTACCCTGCTCAAACAACAGCGACAGTACAATTCGACTTAGAAAGTGCAGAAGTGAAAGACACGTCGAACCTTTCTGGTACCGTTGATTTGATGAATACTTACCCACAAGCTCAAGTTGAGATCACGGGTTACAGCGATACGACAGGTTCTGCTGCTTACAACAAACAACTCACAGAAAAACGTGCGAAAGCCGTTGCTGACGAGTTCCAAGCAAAAGGTATTGCGGCTGAGCGTATGACAGTGAAAGGCAGGGGTGAAGCTAACCCAGTGGCAAGCAACGAGACACGTCAAGGTCGTCAAATGAACCGTCGTGTTGAAGTGGTTGTTCCTGCGTTTGAATACCAAACAACTGAAAAAGCAGAATAATTCCTGCTTAAGATAAAGTTCCAAAAGCCAGCGTGTATCACGCTGGCTTTTTTGATCCCGCTTAACAAACTAAGTAGTTGTGTAGAAACATAGTTATATCGGGACGCTTTGACATATGCTCAACATACGTAAACTCAGCACCTTCATCAATTTGTCATCACCAGTTCATAGCATGACAGCTAAATGTCTGGGAGAATGATATGCAAAGTTTACCGCCGCTCAATTTGCTCCGAGCTTTTGAAGCCACGGCGCGACTACAGAGTTTTACAAAAGCCGCAGAGGAGCTAAATGTGACTCGTGCGGCCGTAAGCCAACAGGTGAAATCGCTAGAGTCACAGCTCAATGCGACGTTATTCGAGCGCAAGGGCACGCACCTTACGCTGACCTGCTCAGCACAAGAATACTGGCCTGTGGTTAATCATGTGCTTCAAACATTGTCGACCACGACGCAGCATTTATTTACTCGTCCCAAGAATACGCAAGTTAACTTACATGTCGCTCACAGCTTTTGCTCTCAGTGGTTAATGCCAAGGTTGGCTGATTTTCAGCGACAATTCCCAGACATTTCCTTTAAAATCTCGACCACTGCTAATACGGTTCCAAACGCCAGTGCGATTGCGGATATCGAAATTATTAACGGAGATGGAGATTGGCAAGAGCAAGAAGCCATACGATTAACCCAAGAAAACTGGATTGTTGTCGCAAGCCCCGGCTTTATGCATTTAAACCCGATAAATGACCTCTCGCAGTTAGCTAAAGCGCCTAAAATCTGTACTAGCGGTTATCATGAATCTTGGCAAGAGTGGCTTTCACACCAAGGTTACCAAGGGAAGGTGAGCAAAGTCGTCGCCGAGTTTGAACACTCATTGCTTGCTATTCATGCTGCGATTAATCAACTTGGCGTGTTGCTGGTAAGAGACTTTCTTGTTGAGGATGAGCTGCAACAGGGCGTATTAGTCCAGGCTGGAAATTGGCATATGCCAAGTTCTGGTGCACATTATATGATGGTTCGAGCATCCGAAAAATCACACGTAAACACCTTTGCTCAATGGTTAATACAGAGTCTTTAATGTTCGTTCAGCGAGTGAGTAGAGCGCATGTGTGGTTTAGCTATTATTAGCAGTAGCAAGTCATCAGTCTAGGACTGAGCGACATGCTTAATGACATCTAATAACCACTGATTTACCGGAGCTTGCTGTTGAGAGCGACGACAGCTCATCACGTAGCGAACATCAAGCTCTAGCCCAGCAGGAAGCGCGATACTCCGGCAACCCTTAGGAACATGTCCACTCATCGTTATGCCAAAATGATTCGTTTGCAGAAGCACTTTTTGAATCATCGCTGGATGCTCAATTTCCACTTTAGGTGTGGTTCTAAAACCCATATGTTTGAGCCTTTCCAACACTGGGTATCGGTAGTCATTCCATCCCGGCGTTTTAAAAAGTATAAAAGGGTATTCTTCTAGTTCTTGGGAGTTTTGAGCGGGATGATCTTGTCGAACAAAAAATACCGCTTTTCCTCGCCCTAGTTCGGTCTGAACAATTGACTGTGGCAGCTCTTCATCAAAGTAATGAATCGCAATGGCGTTTTCACCGTCAATTAATCGTTTTTTTGCTTCGCTACCCCAGCGCAAACATGAGAATTTTGCGTTTGGGGCGTGCTTTAGTAACTCCAAGTAAAACTTGTCACCAAAGTACTCCCAAAACAATGTGTTGGCATAAATAGTGATTGAACCGTCAAAATGAGCTGGTGAAAAATGCTGTGGTTTGATGGAATCAATACTGTTGATTATTTGCTCAAAATGCGCAATGTTCGCTTCCACAAAAGCTGTTGGTTCAAAGCCATTTTTGGTCTGAACGAATAGCGGATCATTGAGCTGAGTTTTCATCTTAGTCAGATTTTTGCTGATTGCTCCTGACGTTTTACCGAGTGATTCTGCGACTAACCGGACGTTACGTAGCTCATACATCCGTTTTAATACCAAAATGTTTTGAATATCCAGATTAACGCTCATACATTCTCTCGCTTGGCTTTTGTCGACAAATCATATCGCTGAATTTCTTAAGAAAAGACAACGCTCGGTCAATTTAAGTTGCTGCCTTATCCCTGATTTATTGAAGGTAACGATAAGTTATTCTTGGTTACATCAGTTTATTAGCATGGATTTCCATTTGGTAAATAATGGCTTTCCTCGTATGAGCGCGTTTCTGTTGTTACAGTTTTTCCACCGACAGAAAGTAAGAACGATAATAGAGGTGATGTATGAAAAAACTAATCGCACTTGTTTTGATGGTTTGCTCAACAAACGTAGCATTTGCTGGCGATGGGTCATACACGGGCACGATTGATATGACGATGGCAACGAAAAATCAGGTTGACGTAGAGCGTGCAGATTCTCAATTGACGCTGAAGGGTCGCAATGAAATGGCCTATGGCGGTGTAACAATCCATTCGGATGCTGCAACTCAAAAAATTGAACTTCGTGGTCGACGTGATTAATCGAATGGTTTCTTGTTAAGAAAATGCCGCGAAGAACGCGGCATTTCTATATGTAATATCATCAGATCATAATTACCAGATAAGCGTATGGTGAGAAGCTAAGCGCAATGACCACCTGCCATTATTCGCATGGCGGTGCCATATGAATGACAGCTAAGCCCCCCAAAGAGGTTTCACGGTATTTTTTATTCATATCTTTACCAGTCTGATACATGGTTTCGATAACTTTATCTAACGAAATTAAACATTTACTTGTGCGCTTTAATGCCATACGCGATGCATTAATCGCTTTCATTGCTCCCATGGCATTTCTTTCAATACAAGGTACTTGAACCAAGCCGCCAATCGGGTCACAAGTCATACCCAATGAATGCTCCATCGCAATTTCCGCAGCAATACAAATCTGCTCGTTACTGCCCCCTCTTAGCGCTGTTAAGCCAGCGGCAGCCATGGATGAAGAAACCCCAACTTCTCCCTGACACCCCACTTCTGCACCAGAAATTGACGCGTTAGTTTTATATAAGATGCCGATAGCGCCGGCGACTGCGAGAAAGTCTTTTAGCTGTTTAACATCGAGCTCTTTGATGAAGCGATGGTAGTACATCAATACCGCCGGAATCACCCCTGCTGCACCATTCGTTGGAGAAGTGACGACTTGCCCTCCTGCTGCATTTTCTTCACTAACCGCAAAGGCGAAGAGATTGATCCAATCCATGATCTCCATCGGATCGTTTTCAACTGCAGCGTTGGCTTCGAGCTTTTTCAAAAGGTTTGGTGCTCGACGAGTGACATTTAGACCACCTTCCAAAATCCCTTCCGTATCGAAGCCACGTTGCATGCAGAGCGACATCACTTTCCAAATTTGCTCTGCTCTTTGGTTAATTTCTTCGTCTGAGCGAAATGCGAGTTCGTTTTGGAGGATCATGCCTCCCAAGCTGAAACCGTTCGTCTCGGCTTTTTCCAGCATCTCATCTGCGGATGTAAACGGAAATGGTACTGCGACCTCATCTTGTTGCGTGCCGTTCTCTAGTTCGTCGGCGGTGGCGATGAATCCGCCCCCAATGGAGTAATAAATTTCAAACGCTACTTGATCTCCAGCAGCGTCTAATGCCGTAATCGTCATGCCATTTTCATGCAAGGGAAGGTTGTCGCTATGAAAGACGATGTCATGGTCGTAGCTAAACTCAATTTGGTGTGTACCGGCGAGCATGAGCGTATTATTGTCTATGGTATTTTGTAGCGCACTTTTGGCACTGCTCATTTTGATGGTATCAGGTTTATTTCCCATCAAACCAAGGACCGTGGCTCGGTCTGTATGGTGCCCTCGACCTGTCAGTGACAATGAGCCATAAAGGTCCACTTGCACCCGATGCACTTTCGCCATAGAGTCGCTAACTAGCTGAGTGAAATGGAATCCGGCAAGCATAGGACCATTAGTATGGGAGCTGGATGGCCCGACACCAATTTTAAATATATCGAAAATCGACAGCATAATTGACTTCCTTTAGCAGTGAACCTTTATAAAGGTCTCTAGAACAGTGTTGTTAACTAGATGTTAAAGCTTGTGGGTCGGGAGTGAAAGAAGATTTTTGTAACACTGCCAACTAAGCGCGAGATTTTAAAATGAAGTTAGACAACATCGTCATCGTTTTAGGTAAACGTCTCGTCAATAACAGGTTGACCTCTGAGGGCATAACAAGAGTCGAAGCTTTGTCTTGTAGGACTGCATCACTACCGACAGAGCGAACGGCGATTATTTTTTGTGGCGGAGTAACGCAAGGACAAAGTGTTTCTGAAGCAGAGGCGATGTACGCGTATTTTAGAACCCTAAACGCAGACTCTGTGAATCCGTTCCCTGAACGTCATATACTCTTAGAAACGGAGTCGTTGAACACGTTTCAAAACATGCGTTATGTTTCCCAAGTTTTGTGCAAAAGTGGGTTGTTCGAGTTATGGTCGGGGCATCCGGTTGAGGTTATCTTGCTATCTAATGACTACCACCTCGAACGAATCATTGATATCCAGAATTTGATGGATGAGCAAGGCTTATTACGAGTACTTAAATCCGATTGCGAATCCATGGGGGTGACTCTCAATATTCCACTGGATATCAGCAAACATATTAGCGTGCCATACCCACATAAGGGGCTTATGGCGGAGACATTCTTGCTACTCGATGAACTCACAACCTACCGAGTTTATTTAGAAGGGGTCAAGCATGGCGTATTTTTCCGAGATTTATCAATTGTCCGAAAAAAGCCACTTATGATCGCAAGAGATGCTATTCACAAATTGCTCTCTTTCCCGCTTGATAAAGAGGCTTTGCAAGATATTGAAGAAATGAAAAAGGCCGTCGAAATGACGGCCTTGGATGAATCTGTAGGTGCTGCGGAAAAGGCATTAAGTATCTTCCATCCGATACTGACTGCATTGAACCGTCGCTTTGATCCTGAGTCTATTCATTAAGCTCGCGTTTTGTACGGACGGCGCTTAATGCGATCAAACAGTAGCAAAGCAGTTCTATACCTTCTTCTGAGATATTTTTAACATCACGGATGTAATTTTCATCCATCACTTGTTGCCAAAAACTGCCCATACCATACAAACGAGAGAAGACTAATAATAGCATTACAGCACCAACTAATAGCTTCATATGTGGCACCGTTAAAATGGTCGCCATTTCGTTCATGGTACCTTTACCACCTTGGTAAGCTTTGGCGCAAGCCAGTGCGGTGACAGCAAGTGCTGGGAAAACCCAAGAGCCATGATGAATCATGTCTGTCCAATAGTCCGTTTCGCGAATAATCAGTACTGCAAAAAATCCTGCAATCAAAATAGCCGCATGCTTTAGCTGAGGCTGTTGTTTCGATAAGCTGAAAAACGACCATGATGCAATAGCAAGCATCACAAGCTGGAGCGTTTCTGTAACGGAAAGCTCGCCAAGGCTTGATCCCAACACGACATAATCAAGACGAAGACTAAGGTTAACGAGAATACTTATAGCGACAATCATCAAGGCGTTTAAACTCGATTTATAAATAATGCGCTTTGATTTTTCAGTAACAACGTTGCTTGGGGCTGACTCGGCTTCTTTTACTATTTGTGTTTTCATCTTGCTCACCTGTCCCAGAAAATGTGGAAGAAATGTGAATTAGTGTGATCTGTGTTTGGAATTTTATTGTCCAAGTGGAAAGTTATGTCAGGGAAATGTCAAGAATAGAACACTGTTCGATATAGGGTCGATGTGCGGTAAAGTCAGAGATATGTAAAAACAACGTAAGAACACTTTGATAAATCAAATAAAAAAGGAGCCCAAAGGCTCCTAAGTGATAGAGGGAAGGTGACGTATCGATAAAAATAATTAGTAGTTGTCACCCTCATTTTCTTTGTGATTCTCGCGATAGTATTCCCATTGCTCGACGCGTTCATTGTCCGACAGCACACAGTAAGTGACACGTTCGCCGTTTTCCGACACGGTATCCAGCTCACCACCTTGCTGAACACAGTATACGGCTGCGGGATTTGCAACGGAGGTATACTCAGTTGATCGGGTCGCTCCCTCGTAAGTTGAACAACCAGCCAGTACCAATGTTGCAGCCATAGCCATCATTAAATTTGTCTTTTTCATTCTTTATCTCCGCATGGGGTGGGCGAGTATTGTATTGATTATAGGCAACTTTAAGAGATTATTGTCTTATCGATGTTAAAAGTAAGAGGGACGTATAAGAATTTAGATATTTTCATTTATTGCTGATTAGCACGTCACACTTCTGTTCTTGGCGTATTGTTGTGAAGGTCATATCAATCACTTCCTGACAAGCGCTCGAACGTACTTGGCCTACAACAATGATTTAAAGTGTGAAATTCGGTAATATGCGCACAAAACATTGACCGTGGTATTTTCGATGAGACATTTAAAATCGACCGTTCATCCAGACATAGAGCATTTGGATGACAAAATTGTTTTTCAGCGCAATGCAGCGCGAGCCATTGTACTTGATGGTGAAGATGTGCTGTTGCTCTATACAGAACGTTACCATGACTACACGCTACCAGGCGGTGGTATTGATGATGGTGAAGATGTCATTGCTGGATTAGTCCGTGAATTAGAGGAAGAAACGGGCGCCCAAAATATACATGGTATTAAGCCTTTCGGAATCTTTGAGGAGTTTCGTCCGTGGTACAAGGATGACGCTGACGTGATGCACATGGTGTCGTATTGTTATACATGTAAAATCGAACGTGAGCTAGGCGAAACGGCGTATGAAGATTACGAAGTTAAAAATGGAATGCGCCCGGTATGGATGAACATTCACGAAGCAATTGCACACAATGAAAAAACGATGGCAGAAAGCCCGAAAAAAGGCATGAGCATTGAGCGCGAAACGTTTTTGCTTCAGTTGATTTCTAAAGAATTACTATAAACAGCTAGCTTGCATCATTACGACTTAGCATCTGTTGGCGCTATTGTTGGCAAAGATTTTAGAGCAATAAAAAAGTCCGGACTCCCCCCCGGAACCCGGACTTATTCCAGACGCGCAAGCGAAGCGTCATCTTGATATGTTAGATTTGTTTCGAACTATGAAAACAATAGCTGTTTTACATTTAGTGTGTAAATGATTATTAGGTCTGACCATTGGTTTTCATGTTTTTTTGCAAACACAATGTGACGCATATCTACCCAATTGCCAAGCGTAATTGGGGCGCTTTTTAGTAAACCACTACTCTTTCTTATCTTTGAGATACCTTACCTCAACTTTTTTGCACACGTTTGCATAGAGATCACGAGTTTTCAAATTCGCCGAACAGGATCTTGTAATTTTACGTTTCTCTGACATTGAGCTCTGTCGTAGCTTTTATCACAAATTAACTAGCGGAGGCAGTCGGCTAAAGTCGACCAGCGGTTGTGAAATCATAGGAGCGTCTGGAGCAAACAAGAGTAAAGGTTGAAATGATGAGGATTGTAACTGACCGATATCTATCAACTTTTCCAATGCATAGAAGCGGCTGACGTATTGACGAGTCTCGTTAGGCAGCGTGAGTTGTTGGAAATCTCGACTTCCTGCTCGCTGAATAGCACGTGCAACACGTCCTTCTCCGGCATTGTATGCAGCTAAAGTGAGAGCCATATTTTGATCGAATTTGTTGTATAAAAACGCCAGGTACTTGAGCGCGGCCGTTGTGCTGGCTTCTGTGTCAAAGCGATCGTCTTGTTTTGTATTTATCGTTAATCCGAATCGTTTCGCTGTGGTTGGTATCAATTGCCAAAGTCCGGCGGCGTTAGCATGAGAAACGGCTTTGGGATTGTAAGAAGACTCTAACATTGGCACTAAGGCTAGGCTATTTGGTAATGAGTGGTTTTGAAGCTGTTTGAAAATGTGGTTAATTACCGGCTTAGATGAATCGAGACGCTTGGCAATTTGTGGCTTGTATGGGGCTAATACTTGATACTGCGTTTGAATATCGACAGCATTTGGTTTTGCCTGGCATGTGAATGGAAGGTAGGACAGAAAGGCAATAAAAATAAAAAGGCCTACAGTACTCAGCCGAGATGGCGACTGAATCTGTAGGCAAGACGAACATCGTTTAGAACGATTTATCTTCATAAGTGTGTTGCACAGGTTGTTTGAGTTGACTGACCAACTCATGGAACGCCGCAGAGCTGTGGCCATTGCTCTGATTGTATTGTTGGCACTGACTTACCAACGTTTCCAATAGCGCCCATTGTTTTCTAGCTTGCATACCTATTTGGGCAGGCAAAGCATTGAAAATTCGTTTTACGCTGGCGTCATTACACGCTAACCCCAGCGCTCGCATACACTGGCTTCTGTCATTGGCGGAGCGGCTGAGTTTATTGAGTATCGGCATTTGTTTCTGAACATTGTCGTTCAGTGCTTCTCCATCAAACTTTAAGTACAATACCTTTTGCTGCTGCAGCAAAGGAAGCAGTTGTTGATAAAGCTTAATATCCTCAGATATAGAGCGAACAAATTGTTGAATTCGCTGCGATACTGCGCTTGCCATGATGTCTTCCTAGCGTTTTATTACTCGTGACCTGTATGGAACTGCATGATTGCCTTGGATAGCACTTTTGTATCTAGGCTAAGTTCACCACGCGCTAATGCGTTGCGTACTTGTTCTACTTTTTCCATATCAACATCAGGTAGTGATGCCATTTCAGCTTGAGCGCGATCTATCGCTACGGTATTCGCTTGAAATGCAGGCTCGTGTACTTTGCTCTGTTCGACGACGTCGACAGGCTGTTTGCTTGCTTGCTGTAATTTTGTTTGTGGGACATGACCGCCCGCGACTTTGTCGATTTTCATGCTGTGGTCCTCATCATCATGTTCTAAATTAAGTAGGCGGTTAGAATGTGATAAACATTAAATATTTTTTTTGTACTCGAAGTTCAGTGTTACTGACGAGAGCCAAAATTAAAAAATGTTACCCCGAGTCAAAAAATCAAAATTGAGTATGAACCTGGTTTAATCCAGTTACGACTGCTCTTATGACCTTGCCCGAACTTGGGTTTTCCACGTCAATTTGTTGCCCTTTCGCTCCATCTTCTAAGGCGACTCCTTTTGTGCTGGCACTAAATCCATTTTTGCTCGCAATGACTATGACTTCATTGCCTTTCTCGATTAGAGGTGGGGCCGACAAATTGGATGGATTAACCACTTGTCCAGCCCTCAAACGACGAGAGGTTTCTAAGCCTACTGCTTGCTCGGGGCGAGTATAAAAATCGTCTTGGCGAGAGATGGTTCGGGTTTCAAGCTTTATGTGTTTAGCCGTTACGACTTCATTTCGGCCAACCGTGGTTGTCGCGACCAAAACAGGCAGAGTCAGCGAAGACTTTATCGTAACGTTAATTCGCCATGGTGATGCGATATTGTCGCAGCTGACTGAGCGCTTGAGGTTACCGACTGGCAACGTGTTGTTGTCACGACCTGTGATAACTAAAGGAGATTCACATTCTGGCAAGTGATTGGCTGAACCGGGCACCCACATGTCGAAGTCCAGTTTGTACTTCCCCCACTGATTGGAGAGCGCTACGCGATCCACCTCTTGTTCGAAATCCGTTGCTACAACGGACCTTATCTCTTCAACGCTTAGGGTTTTGTCATTGGTGTTGGCGAATGCTTGTTCTGATGTCAAAGCGAGTAACGTCAGCATTATTGTTGAGGAAGTGGACACTTTCCTCTTGTTTTTAATGCTTTCCGAGAACCGGAAGTTTGGCTTCCATCCTTGTTTGTAAATCATTGATATATATAGCTATTTTTTATGGCACGTATCTTGTTTGTATGTTGGCGTATTCGAGCCAACTGTAAGGAAGATGCATGGCGATCACATTTGAAAATGCTTTAGGAGTACATCCAGAGGCACTTAATTTTCGCGTTCAGCGTACCAAAGTCCTCGCCAGTAACCTAGCAAATGTTGACACCCCTGGGTATTTGGCGAAAGACCTAAGTTTCACCACCGTAATGAACCAAGTGACGGCAGGTGGTGTGAACAAACCGGTGCCAAAGTTCCAGGTTCAGGCCCAATACTCGGTGCCTTACCAGAATAGCAAAAATGGCAACACCGTAGAGCTTGGTGTTGAACAAGCAAAATTCACGCAAAACAACATGGACTTTCAAACTAGCCTGACGTTTCTCAACATGAAATTTAATGGCTTAGCGAAAGCGATTGAGGGACGTTAATTATGTCATTCACTGATATTTACTCGATCACTGGTTCCGCGATGACAGCACAAACTGTGCGTCTTAATACGGTAGCCAGTAACTTAGCAAACGCAGATGCAGTATCTGCAAATCCAGAAGATGCTTATAAAGCGCTTAAGCCAGTATTTGCGACTGTGTACCAAAAAACGCAAATGACAACAGAAAATGGAGCTTATCCCAATGCAGAAGTTCGCATTGTTGACGTTGTTAAAAATGCTGGAGATGCAGAGAAGCGTTTTGAGCCGAACAACCCACTGGCTAATGATGAAGGCTATGTGTTTTACCCAGATATTGATGTAGTTGCTGAAATGGCAGACATGATGTCCGCAACACGCAGCTTCGAAACTAATGTTGAAGTATTAGCCAATGTAAAAAGTATGCAGCAAGGTCTGCTTAGATTAGGGCAGGGTAGCTAATGAGTATTGCACAATACACCCCTTTATCGTCTGACGCTCCAGTAAATACAAAAGCAAAAGACAGCAACGGTATCTCACCAAACCCTAAAGACATGAACAGTGCTTCTTCATTGGAGAATGAGTTTATTTCTTTGATGGTGGCTCAAATTCAAAACCAAGACCCACTTAATCCCCTTGATGGTACGGAATACGTTGGTCAATTGGCTCAGTTCTCGCAGGTACAAAGTACCGAGAATATGTCTAAGACAATGCAACAGAGCATGGTGTTACTGGACAACATGCAAGTGCTGTCAACAGCGGGCCTTGTTGGGCAAACGGTTTACGTCAACGCGGATGAATTTCAGCTTGGTGAAGACGTACAAAACGGAAAAATCGAACTCGCTCATAGCTCAAACCAAGTCACGTTAGTTGTTAAAGATGAATTTGGTCAATCAACTAAAGTGCCACTAGGTGCTCACGGCAAAGGTGACGTCGACTTTTCAATTAATCCTGAAGAACTTGGTCTTAAACCAGGCAAATACTCAGTGGCCGTAGAAGTGCAAGAAGGGCAAGCAAGTCCAAATGTGCTGATGGCAGGCACTGTTGAGCAAGTGCGCATTCCTAATACCGGTGGCGCAGCATTAGTCAATGTCCATGGCGTTGGCAACGTTCCTTTCTATCAAATCACTCAGTTTGGTGCTTAACCAAATACGGAAATCAGAGGTCTATTTATGAGTTTTAACATCGCACTAAGTGGTCTGGACGCGACCAACACAGAGCTAAACACAATCAGTCACAACATTGCCAACGCATCAACGTATGGTTTTAAAGGTGGCCGTACAGAATTCTCCGCTGTATATAACGGCATGCAACCTGGTGGTGTGGAAGTCGCGTCAATTTCACAGAACTTCGACAAAGACGGCAGTATCACAGGAACTGGCCGTGCGATGGACCTAGCTATTAATGGCGGTGGCTTTTTTGTTACTAAAGATAATATGGGCCAAATGTTGTACACACGTTCAGGTGTGTTCTCAACGGATAAGAACAACTTTGTTACGGCTAACAGCGGTGCAAAGCTTCAAGGTTACAGTGTCGATAGCAACAACAACCTGATGACAGGTTCTGTGGGTAATATTCAGGTATCGACTTCCTCACTGAATGCTAAAGCAACAGACAGCTTAGATTTTGTTGCGAACTTCGACGCAAGCGCGTCTGTTATTGATAAAGCCGTAACGCCATTCAATCCAAAAGATCCAAGCTCATTTAACTCGTCTTACACAACAAAAGTCTACGACTCATTGGGTAACTCGCACACGGTAACTCAGTACTTTACTAAGACTGCTTCTAACTCGTGGGAAGTAAACGTTCAAGTAGATGGCGGTACGACGCCAGTAGCAACTGTGCCTGTAACGTTTGGTAAAGACGGCTCGCTTTCAGCACCAACTGCGCCGTTTAATGTTTCATTCCCTGCAGCAGGCGCGAACGCGATGAGTGTAGACATTAACCTGAAAGGCAGCACGCAATTTGGTGCAGCTTTTGGCGTAAGTACTAATAGTCCTAACGGTTACACATCAGGTGAACTTGCAGGTGTACGCGTTGAAGGTAACGGCATGGTTTACGCGACTTACACTAACGGCCAATCACAGCTACAAGGTCAGGTTGTTCTTGCTGATTTTGCAAACACACAAGGCTTAGCGAAAGTGAGTGGAACATCATGGACTCAAAGCTTTAGCTCAGGTGCTCCAATTATGGGTGTTCCGGGTTCAGGTACGATGGGTGACCTAACTCCGGGTGCATTAGAAGGTTCTAACGTTGACTTAACCAGCGAGCTTGTTGCTCTAATGACTGCACAACGCAACTACCAAGCAAACGCAAAGACAATTTCTACCAGCGACAAGCTTACTCAAGCTTTGTTTAACGCGGTGTAATGGGAGTTTTGCATGGATAGTTTGTTATTTACGGCAACGTCAGGTGCCAGCCGAGTTCTTAAAGCGCAGCACGTTCGTTCAAACAACTTATCAAATGCTGATACTGCGGGTTTTCGAGCGGATATGGAGCGTGTGCGTAGTGTAGAGATGCAAGGCCCAGGTTTTGATGGTCGCACTATGGTTGTGACCAACTCTGCCTCAACACGTTTCGACGCTGGCGATATTGTGAAAACAGGACGTCCGTTGGACGTTGCGGTTATGGGTGAGGGGTATCTCTCTGTAGAAACCCCAGCGGGTAACGAAGCTTACACCCGTGCAGGCAATATTCAGGTCGATACTTTTGGCGCTCTAACAATCAATGGGTTCCCTGTCCTCGGTGACAATGGTCCTTTGGTTGTGCCGGATTACCAAAAGATTGAAATCAGCGAGCGTGGTCAAGTCTCAGTGATCCCACCAGGTGGCGGCGCAGAAATTGTGGCAGGCACTTTGAAGTTGGTTAAACCGGAAATTAATCAACTGCAAAAAGAGAGCGATAGCTTGCTGCACAGCGTAGATGGCGTGCCATTCGCGGCAGATGAAACCGTGCAACTCTCTCCTGAGCACATTGAGGGCAGTAACGTATCTGCTATTGATGAATTGGTTAGTGTGATGTCGCTGACGCGCAACTTTGAAATGCAAGTTCGCATGATGAAAACGGCGGAAACTCTAGCAAAAGCTGGTAACAAATTAATGGCGGCGAGCTAAGTCTCGCCCCGCAAGGAGTAAAAAATGCATTCAGCATTATGGGTAAGTAAAACAGGCATGGCAGCGCAAGACACGAAGATGACTGCCATTTCTAACAACCTAGCAAACGTAAACACGGTTGGCTTTAAGCGTGACCGAGTCGTATTTGAAGATCTTTTCTA
The DNA here is from genome assembly GCF_030248595.1 of Vibrio sp. D417a. Classification (NCBI taxonomy): domain Bacteria; kingdom Pseudomonadati; phylum Pseudomonadota; class Gammaproteobacteria; order Vibrionales; family Vibrionaceae; genus Vibrio; species Vibrio sp. D417a. The sequence goes on from NZ_JAHGAM010000001.1 coordinate 127,192, forward strand.
CAGCATTCAGCGTCAACCAGGCGCACAAGTAGACCAAGTTAACGAACTACCAAGTGGTATTCAGCTAGGTAGCGGTGTTCGCGTTGTTGGCACACAAAAAGTGTTCACGCAAGGTAATACCCAAAACACAACGCAAGAGTTGGATCTTGCTGTAATGGGTCAGGGTTTCTTCCAAATAGAAAACTCGGACGGACAGATCATGTATACACGTAATGGTCAGTTCCATCGAAACTCAGAAGGCTTAATGGTGAACAGTCAGGGCCTGCCTTTAGAGCCTCAAATCCAGATCCCAGACAATGCGGTCTCTTTCTCTGTGGGTGTTGATGGCACAGTGACTACAACAACAGCAGACGATCCAACACCTCAGCAGCTTGGTCAAATTACACTTGCAAAATTCATCAATCCAGCCGGCTTAGAGGCCATGGGTGGCAACTTATTCCGTGAAACGGAAGCTAGCGGTCCAGCTGATGAGCTGATTGCAGGAGCTGATGGCGCCGGCATTATCAAGCAAGGTGCACTGGAAGGGTCAAACGTACAAGTAGTAGAAGAGATGGTCGACATGATCACCACTCAACGTGCGTATGAGATGAATGCGAAAGTGGTCTCTGCTGCAGATGACATGCTGAAGTTTGTTTCGCAATCAATGTAAGTATGAAATTGGTGATGATGAAGGAAAAAGCAATGAAATGGCTTTCTAAGAGTTGGGCAGTAGCCGCCGTGTTGCTGGTGGGATGTGCTGGCCGTCAGGAATTTATTCCGCCTGAGCCGAATGCTGAGGAATATGCACCACCAACGCTCGATTACACGCTGCCGGAAACCCAATCTGGTAGCCTTTATCGTCACCAATACACGATGACTCTGTTCCAGGATCGTCGTGCTTACCGAGTTGGCGATGTATTAACGGTTCAATTATCAGAAGAAACCTCATCGAGTAAAAATGCGGGTACTAAGTTCGGTAAAAGTTCAGCAATTAACTTTGTGGCGCCGACCATAGGCACGAAAACTATCGATGAGTTAGGGGTTAGCGTGGATGGCAAACGTAACTTCGATGGCAGTGCATCAAGTTCACAAGGCAACAAGCTTCAAGGTGCCATTACGGTAACGGTACACGAAGTATTACCTAATGGCGTATTGCGTATCAGCGGTGAAAAATGGCTTCGTCTGAATCAAGGCGACGAGTTTATTCGTCTAACCGGTATCGTCCGTGTGGATGATATTAACCGCAGTAACCAAGTTTCTTCTCAACGAATTGCTGATGCAAGAATTACCTACGCAGGTCGCGGAGCGCTAGCTGACAGCAACGCAGCCGGGTGGCTAACTCAGTTCTTCAACAGCCCATGGGTACCTTTCTAATGAAGACAATGCAATCTTTCTTTATGTCTCTCCTATTGGTGTTGACCTTGGGACTACCAGGCACTTCACGTGCTGAAGCGGAAATTCCGATCATGGACTTGGTCGATGTTCGCGGCATTCGAGAAAACCAACTGGTTGGTTATGGTTTGGTAGTTGGCTTAGCCGGCCAAGGTGACCGAAACCAAGTGAAATTTACCTCTCAATCTATTACCAACATGCTACGTCAGTTTGGGGTTCAAATTGATGACAGTATGAACCCTAAGCTACGAAATGTGGCTTCTGTGAGTGTGACAGCGTCCGTTGACCCAATGGCAGGCCCAGGACAAACGTTGGATGTGGTTGTGTCTTCAATCGGTGATGCAAAGAGCCTTCGCGGTGGTACGTTATTGCTAACGCCTTTACGTGGTATTGATGGCGAAGTGTACGCGATTGCGCAAGGTAACGTGGTTGTGGGCGGCTTATCTGCAGAGGGGCGAAGTGGCTCCAAAGTAGAAGTAAACACACCAACGGCGGGTCGCGTTCCGAATGGTGCGACTTTAGAGAGAGAAATCAAAACTGATTTCAACCAACGTGATGAAATCACCCTAAACCTGCGCAAGCCTAGCTTCACTACAGCAAAAAATATTGCGCGTGAAATTAACAACACTTTTGGGCCTAACGTTGCAGTTGCGATCAATAAAGCGCGCATTGATATGCGTGCACCAAAAGATACACAGCAGCGTGTCGTCATGATGTCGATGCTTGAAGAAATGAGCGTCGTTGAAGGCCGTAAACCTGCTCGTATTGTCTTTAACTCTCGCACTGGCACCGTAGTGATCGGTAAGAGTGTCAAAGTGAGTGAAGCAGCAGTAAGTCACGGTAACTTGACCGTGCGAATTTCTGAATCACAACAAGTTAGTCAGCCTAATGCGTTTGCAAATGGCGATACGAAAGTCGTTAACCAAACGGACCTTGATGTGAATGAAGATCTCGCTCAGATGGTGATTTGGCCTCCAGGCACGGAACTTAACACCATAGTTAATGCGGTAAATAGTTTAGGTGCCACGCCTACAGACTTGATGTCTATCCTGCAAGCTTTGAGTGAAGCGGGTGCATTGAACGCTGAATTGGTCGTGATATAAGGAGTTAAGGATGAAGCTAGACAGTACCAATGAACAAACTCAGTTAAATTCGATGCTTTATCACGACAACAGTGCATTGGCTCACATCAAGCATAGTCGTGATCAAGAAGGCGCACTTGAAGTCGTCGCAGGTCAATTTGAGGCAATGTTCCTACAAATGGTGTTACGCCAAATGCGTAGCAGTAGTGATGCTCTTGCTGATAAAGACAGCCCGTTTGCCAGTCAGCAACAAGGGGTATTCCGTGATATGTATGACGGACAGCTGGCGATGGAACTAGCAAAGAAACAGAGCTCAGGCATTGCCAATATGCTCATCCAGCAGCTGAGCCCGTCTATGCGTGAGGTTGCTTTCGATGCTGCGCGCAACATCTCATCCGCTAACGATGGTAAAGCTTCGAATTCTGAATCTATCTCACAAGTAGATTCTAAAGAGGTGGAGAAGAATTCAAGCCTATTTAATACCGCTTCTCAAGCCGTCGCCTCTGTTAAACAGGTATTCGGTGAGGCCGGTATGACTACCGCGTTTTCTCAGCCGTTGATCAGAAAAATGGAGCTGTAAATGAACCTAGTTAATATTGCCCTTTCAGGTTTAGGCGCGAACCGTGTGGCCCTAGACGTAACCGCGCAAAACGTGGCAAACGTGAATACCGTGGGTTACAGTCGTCAACAAGCGTTGATGGCGTCTGTCGATGATGGTAAAGCCAATCGCTTAAGTCCAGGTTTAGGGGTAGAAGTCACTAGCATTCGCCGCGTTACTGATCAATTTCTGATTAAGCAAACGTGGTCGACTAACAGTATGGCGGCATACGCATCTGGATACACCAGTAACATGAGTCAGCTGGAGAATACGCTTGGTGCCGATGGTTTCAGTATATCGGCTGGCTTGGACTCACTAAACGCCGCGCTTAACGATGCGACCGTTAAGCCAGAATCCATACCCTACCGCCAGCAGATCATTAACGAATCTGAAGCTTTGGCCCGCCGTTTTAATACGCTTACCGAATCTTTATACAATCAACATAAAGACATGAGCGACCAACGTAATGCAGCGCTTAACCACGCGAATAGCCTTATGGAAAATATCGCGAAGGTGAACAAGCAACTGGTAGAGATGCAAGGTACAGGTGGTAACCCATCACAGTTAATGGATGAACGAGATAGGTTAATCGGTGAGTTATCTCAAACCATTGAAATCAAAACAACACAGCAGCATGACGGCAGTGTTCAGGTCACACTAACCTCTGGTCAACCGCTTGTGATGGGTACGGACCATGGCAAACTGGAAGCCATTCCTGACCCGAGTGATCCTTACTTGGCGGACTTACACGTCACGTTCTCGAATCAAAGCTTTGCGATTGGTGACTCGCTTGGTGGCAAATTAGGTGCGATTAATGACTATCAAACCGAAGTGTTGAAACCAAACCAACTGGCTCTGAATGACATGGCGAAAGCTCTCGCGGATGAATACAACGCCGTGCTTGCGACTGGCAAAGACTTAAATGGCAACCCAGGTAAACCTTTGTTCAGCTATGACCCAGCAAACCCTGCAGCCAGTTTGGATATTACCAAGCTAACTCCAGATGAGCTTGCGTTCTCAAGTGATGGAACACCTGGTAACGCAGATGCGTTGCAATCATTGATCGAGTTAAGCAACAAGCCAGTGGCGGTATCAGGTTACGGCTCAGTAAGCTTGAACGATGCCTTTAGTTCAATGGTGGGTCAAACCGCAATTAAAGCACGCCAAGCTAATGCTGATTATCAAGCGAAGTTAGCCATGAACAAGCAAGCGCACGCAGCTCGCGATAATGTTAGTTCCGTAAACAGCGATGAAGAAGCGGCTAACCTAATGATGTTTGCTAATGCGCACAATGCCAACATGAAAGTGATCAGCACAGCAAATCAACTGCTCGATTCTATTCTGCAGTTATTCTAAGAGGAAAGTTTAGATGCGAATTAGTGACAATCAATTTAGTCAAATGATGTTGCACAGCTTGCAGAGCAATAGCGCGGGATTAGGCGAAGCTCTGCAACAGATGTCTACTGGCAAGCGCTTGACCAAGCTGTCTGACGATCCAATGGCTTCGATCAAGTTGCTTAACTTAGACCGAGAAACCAGTGCGATTGCTCAGTACAAAAACAACATTGAAAACGTAAAAACGACGCTATCGAGTCAAGAAACCCATTTAGATTCGATCAAAGAAAGCTTAAAAAGCATGCGAGACATCGCGCTTTGGGGTGCGAACGGCTCTCTTACTGACGAAAGTCGTGGCGGTATGATTACAGAGCTTAAGAGTTACCGTGACTCTATTGAGTCGTCTTTTAACGCGCAGGATGAAGAAGGGCACTACCTTTTCTCTGGTACTAAAACGGATACTGCGGCTGTAAGTAAAGCGAGCGGCAGCTACGTAATTGAAGGTAATAGTGACAAGCGCGTAGTAACAATTGCTAAAGGTGTCACGATGGATTCCAATATGACTGCAAAAGAAATATTGGACCTTGGGGGAGGCCATAACGTGCTTAACCAAATTGATGCGCTGATCAAAGAGTTTGAGAGCCCTACCGCCAACTTCAGAGCTGAAGTTGAGGCGAGTATCAGCGCTATCGACGATACTTTTTCAAACGTACTAGGGACCATGACTGAGATTGGTGGTCGACACAACAACTTAGATCTTGTTGGTGGCGCGCACAGTGAAAACAAGCTGTTCGTTGACAAAGTATCTGGAGACCTCTCTGCTCTGGACTATGGTGAAGCGTCGGTACGATTGAGTAATTACATGGCCGCTTTGCAAGCAACGCAAGCAAGCTATGTGAAGATCGATGGTTTGTCGCTGTTTGACCGTTTATAAGGTTAGGAAGTTCTTTTTATGGTAATGAGTACAGTAGAGGTTAGACCCCATAGCATACGCTTAGGTGGACAAGAACAAGCCTCTATCATGCCGACCCGTTCTGCAGACTCAAGTACGGCAATTAAACCGCGCCCGGCGCAAATTCAGGCTGACACTGCGTCAGCCTACTCTGTATCTGGTATTCAGCTTACGCAGGGTCAGCAGCAAGCCACGGCGGTTCAGATCGCGTCCAAATCGCTGCAGGTGATTGGCAAAGAGCTCACGCAAATTAAACGTGGTTTGACGCAAGCTATTAATCAAGGCGTACAAAATGTTCCTGGTTTGCAGGATACATTGGTTCGTTCTAAAGCCACCATCCAAAAAGTCGTTGAGCAAGCACGTTTCGATGGCCAGAAAGTCCTAAATAACGAACTGCACTTAAAACTGGATAAAGCGGATATTCGTCGCTTTTCTATTCCAGGTTTGAATGTTCATCGCTTAAGCGACAAGGCCGAGCAAATCCGTTTGGATTTTCCTCAAGGTCAAGCGGTGATGATTCAGTTTGATGGACAATCAGACGGTGAGCGAACGGTCAAAATGCTGGATCGCAGCTTGATTGCGTTAGGAATGCGAGCCTCATTAGCCGATGATGGCAGCATTTTATTTGAAGCCAGAAACAACGCTTATCAACAAATGCAGCAAAAGGTGATGGTAACGGGGGAAGGGCACCGATTCCCTGCGGGACAGCCTAACGTTTTGAACTTAAAGTCTGAGCCAGATGGTATTGCGGAGCTCGGGTTTGATCTAGGCTCACGCGACGGCATCAAGCAGACGATTGCCAAAGTAAATCAGCATCTGAAACAAGTTCAAACGAGTTTGCAAGAAGCGAAAGCTTTTCATGGTGAACTGAATACTCAAATGCGTTCTATCCAAACCAAAACCGCACAGCTTTCAGTCAATGAGGTGAATGCAAAACTGGATGGATTCATGCAAAAGTCTGGCGAGTTTACTTCGACTTTTCAGGCATTGAATGCGCAAGCAAACGTGCGTCGTCATACCGTGGTCGCTTTACTGAAGTAACGAACACTCCAATGATTCCCGGCTTTACACTGTTATCGTCCCCCAATAACGAAAACAGCGCACTGTCGGGAATCTCTCTTCGACTCGTCTAGGGCTCGAGTGCTTTTGCCACCGAACGATTCAATTTCTGGAATAGCCATCCAAGTGCTATCAAAGACGCACCTAAGCCTAAGAAGCTTATTGCTCGCCAGAACCCATCCAGAGAGCTCACATCCCATAAGAATACTTTCAGTGCGACACAGGCAAGGACCACTAGACCGACACGCTGCATCATCAGCCCCTGTTGGGTCACGCCGCGCCAAGTCAGCAATCCACCTACGAGCAAGCCAGCCACAGAATAACTGAACAACTCTGCCATGCTGGTTGGCTGATACAGCATCATCGATGTGGTTTGCCAGAATTGACGGATAGACATCCCCAACCAAATGGCTGCAAGTAAAAAGCCTAGACTAGCAATCGCAAATCGATGAACTTGCAACGTATTCCAGCGTTTAAAGGTTGCGATAAGCAGGATGCAAGCTGGTAACAGCCAGCCGATACTCAGCATGTTAAAGATGGGAAGTGCTTGTGCCGAGACGTTATCAGTCACCAACGGCGATTCTGCCGTATTAAGCAAAATAATCAATATAGCGAACGCGCACCAAAGCAAGTAACTATAGATTTCGTAGATACGGCTTAAGCGTTGCGCAAATTGGCTGCGGTAGCTGTATACCAAACCCATAACTAATGCTTGATTGGCAAAGACTGCCGCACTTGTGAAGTCGATGTGCCCCAAGTAACCATATTGCCCCGTTAACCAGTAGTTAGTTTGGGTGAACAATGCCATTAAGAATACATGTAAAAACGCCCCTTCAAACCAGTTGGTCAGTTCTCGGTCCACTTGTTTTAGTGTTGAACGAGCATAAGACAAGATGAAGAGAGAAGGCAGATAACTCACAAGAACCCAAGCCCAATGCCCAGCTTCTACCGGTTGCCATTCGGGGATGAAAGGTAGCAGCGTGAGTCGGATAACCAGTATTCCCATTGCCACTTTAATCGCCCAACTCGCAGGTCGAAATAACCCGACTTGAGCCTGTAAGGCCATTATCGCAACTTGTATTGAGATTGCTGTTGTTAACCAAGTATCGCTCAACCAAACAAAAGCGATACCTACGATTAAAGCATGCATAACGGCAGAGCATTCTAATGCCAACGAACGTGCACGCTGACCAAGCACAACATAGTAAGTGGCCATCAATGCGCAGAAGGTAGTCCAATACCACAGGTAGCCTTGCATAAATTCGTCAACATAAAGCAACGTAATTAAGCTCATCGCGGGAGCCAGTACCAGCAGAAGCAGCCCACTGAGTTGCGAACGGTCACTAAGTGATTGGCAATATGTTCGATAGCCGATCAGTGCAATACTCACCGCCAATGCGAATAGAATGCTAGCTTCTCGCTCTAACATATACAGCGCATCAAAAGCGATGGTAAGAACAATCAGCGCGGTTGCTGAGACGAGAATAGATGGCAAAAATACACGTAATGACCAGCCTGTACGAAGTGCTGGTAGCCAGATGATCGCAACAAGCAGCGTATAACAGTACGCCATTTGTAGAGTGTTCAGCTCCGGCATTCTGGTGACGGCAGAAAAGGTCAATAAAGCAGTTGCGAGAGCGGTAGCGGTCGGCGAGTTTGTCCACTTGCTTTGATAGTGACGAAAGCGAGGATTGAGCATCCAACCCATTCTCGGAACCGCGAAAATGAGATACAAAGTGATGGAGAGATAAATCGCGAGCCACGAGAACAACCGTTCTGTTGGTACACTCTCAATCAACAGCAACATCCAAATGACATGTGGAATCGCGATACTTGGCGTAATCCATGCCCTACGCACTTTTTGCATCAATAAGGTCGCCGCGAACGAAATCGCGCAGATGTATCCGGCTAACAAGAAGTAGTTGGGTTCATTACCCCCAATCCACAGTGGTGCTGTGTAGCCACCAATTAAGCCAAGCACGGCCATTAACGGCCCTTGTCGCAATGATAATGCTAAACTGAAAAATGCCGCTGAAGCCAAGATGATCAACGAGATACTCGGCGTTAGCATTTGATAAACCACAAAGGCAAAAATGACGGTGCAGTAAATGCCCGTTAATCCCGTACCGGTAACAGCAGCAGGAACATACGTAAAGCCTTGGGCTCGTGCTGCCCGTTGCGGATTCTGTTGTTCTTTACGGTGAAACCACTCGCCAACAAGCACCATAAGTAATGAGATCACAAAGGCAAAGGACACTCGCATAAATGGCGAAAACTGGATGTGACTACCAATCACCTGTACGAGATAACCTCCACCGATCAGCATGGCCAATGCGCCTACCCAAACCAACCAATTTTCTTGAATGTTGCTAAGCAGGCTCTGAACTTTACTCTGAAGGAATGACTCATTTTCTTGACTAAAAACATCCAGTTGCACTTCTCTTGTCTGGGCGTACCCTTGATTCGCAGCGCTCTGGTCCAAGTCTAGGTTGGTAGCTGGATCATGTTCCCCAGAGGATGAGACATCTTTCTGTGGTGATTCTATGTGAGGTGACGTCGCTACAGATGGTGTGTCTTTTTCGATGCTGAATTGTTGGTGCGCTTGTTGGTTTGAGCCCCCATGGACACTGGCTCGTAGTGATGTGACTTCCTCACGAAGTTTGGCTAGTTCTTTTTCTAAAAGTGCAGCTCGGTTGGCGGCTTTCACTCCGATGAGGATGGCGAGACACGCCATGAACAGTGCTAGTATTACGTACAATCCATTTCTCCTTGCGTACGTCGCGTGACACACGATTCTTAACTTTGAGCACTTACGCTAAAGCTTAGTTCATGCTCTATGCCTTAGCCTCATATAGTGCTAGGTTCCGCGCTTTCTTTAGAAATCATTCTACATAATGAAACTCAATGCGTAATGATGAATTCGACAAAGTCGCACACTTGTGTGCCACTTTAAGACCTGATGAACAAAAATGAGTCGTTAAGTCATTGGGGGTCAACTATATTCATAGTTCTGATGCGATCGCCAAATGACTTCAAACATGTGCGTTTCGTAGCGATGTCATCGAAGGTCAGTCGTTTGATTTGCACGTTCGGTTGTTTCTATTTGACCGTAAGGCTGAATGTATTCGGGTATAGCGCATTCACGCGAAAAAAGACAAAAACAGGTAATTATTGATGCAAGTGGGTAATGAAGCGCTGGTGCTGTCAGCGGTTGGGGTTATTGGTTTAGGTTGCCAATGGTTAGCTTGGCGATTGCGTTTGCCAGCGATTTTATTTTTGTTGTTGGCAGGGCTGATCGTCGGGCCATTTATGCAGTGGTTAAATCCTGATGAGATATTAGGTAATTTGCTCTTTCCGTTGGTTTCTTTAGCGGTGGCAGTGATTTTATTTGAAGGCAGTTTGACCTTAAATTTTAAAGAAATTCGTGGCGTGAGTGGTTCGGTATGGAGCATTGTTTCCATCGGGGCGATCATTTCGTGGGCAGCGACCAGTATCGCAACACACTATTTCCTCGGCTTTACTTGGGAGCTTGCCATGTTGTTCGGCAGCTTAACCGTAGTAACAGGGCCGACGGTCATCGTGCCACTTCTACGAACCGTAAGACCTAACAGTACGCTTGCTAACATTTTGCGATGGGAAGGGATTTTGATTGACCCGCTCGGTGCGCTTTTTGTTGTGATGGTTTACGAGTTTATCGTATCTCACAGTGCGATAAATAGCGTCGAAGTGTTTGGGACGATCATTGCTGTCGGTGTCATGCTAGGTGCGGCCTCAGGCTATGCAGTTGCGACGATCATGCGTCGTTCTTGGCTACCGGAATATTTGCAGCCATTTGCGGTTTTGATGGTGGTTCTAGGTGTATTTTCGGTCTCTAACCACATTGAGTCTGAAGCTGGGTTACTAACCGTCACCGTAATGGGTATGTGGCTCGCAAACGCTAAAGACATCAATATTCAGCAAATTCTGCATTTTAAAGAGCATTTAACCATTTTACTGATCACCGGATTGTTCATCTTCCTTGCGGCTCGAATCAGTCTGGATGATTTTGCTGCGCTAGGTAGCGGTGCGTTATTGTTGTTTGTATTTATGCAGTTAGTGTCGCGTCCGTTATCGATTTTTCTTTCAACCTTCCGCAGCAACTTGCGTCTCAAAGATAAGCTGTTTTTGTCTTGGGTTGCACCGCGCGGTATTGTTGCTGCTTCGATTTCGTCTCTTTTCGCGATCAAATTGACTGGATACGGCATTGATGAAGCGATTTTACTGGTCCCTATGACCTTCATGGTGATTATAGGAACGGTCGTGTTACAAAGTGCGACGGCACGTCCTGTAGCGCTGACGTTGGGCATCGCAGAGCCAGCACCACGCGGCTTCTTGTTGATTGGTGCTAACCGAGTAGCAAGAGAAATAGGGCAGGCGTTGTCGCGTTATGACCGTCGCGTATTAATGACTGACTCAAACTGGGAGTACATCAGTCAGGTTCGTATGTTGGGACTGGATTACTATTACGGCAACCCTATTTCTAGTCACGCGGACGACAACTTGAACTTGATAGGAATAGGTCAAGTGGTTGCATTAACGCCCGATCAGCATTTCAACATTATGGCTTGCATGCAATTCGTCGACGAGTTCGGGGAAGATAAAGTTCACTGCTTACAAAAAGTAAAAACCAACGGCAATGGCAGCGAGAAGCACTCCGTGGCTCAGGAGTACCATGGTAAATTGCTGATGGGCGGCAATGTAAGCTATACCCAGCTAGCCAGTATGTTAAGTCGTGGTGCAGAGGTTAAACACACGAAATTGAGCGATAACTTCACGTATCAAGATTATTTAGCGCATCACAAAGGTAGTTCAGTTGTACCGCTGTTCCATGTAGAAGAAAAAGGAAAAATTCAATTCTGTGATGATCCCGAACAGTTTGAACCAACGACGACAAGCACTGTTGTGTCGCTAATTCTGTCGGACAGCGTAAAGTAAACTACAGAGCAATGTGATCCATTTTCATCATGGGTATCGTACGCTGATTATCTCAATTTGAAGAGAAACTTGCCGGCTTGTTTAAAACGGAAAGCGAGTTTCTTTTCTTATAATGTCAGGGGCAGTCGAGATTCATTACTCGTTTCGGAAAAGTAATCCGGCAAATTCACAAAATTCGCATTGACGTTACTGATAAGGATCGCAATACTGCGCGACTGTTTTACTTTAGGGTGACATTATGGCTCCGCAAACTAACCGAAAAGATTTACACCTAGATGCTGTTTTACATCATGATATGAGCATGAAGCATAAAACGGCGGGTTTTGAGTCTGTCGAGTTTGAACACTGTGCGCTGCCAGAATGTGACTTTCACGCGATCGATTTATCGACAGAGTTTCTTGGTCATCAATTAGCGCTACCGTTTTTGATTAGCTCGATGACTGGCGGAGCAAAAGACGCAGAAACGATCAATTGTCGTTTGGCTGAAGCCGCAAGTGAATTAGGTATTGCCATGGGTGTGGGCTCGCAACGGATTAGCTTAGAAGAAAGTCAGCATTCGGGCTTGGGTAAAACCATTCGTGAGTTGGCGAAAGAAGTACCGTTGTATTCCAATCTTGGAGCCGCTCAATTGCTCGATAAAGGTAAACTCGATAATGCGCAACGTGCGGTTGAGGCGATTCAAGCCGATGCCTTGTTTGTGCACGTTAATCCAATGCAGGAAGCGTTTCAGAAAAATGGCGACCACAATTGGGTTGGTGTTTTCCAGGCAATTGAGATGCTTAAATCTCGCGTGAAGGTTCCTATCATTATCAAAGAAGTCGGTTTTGGTATTAGCGGACACGTTGCGCAGCGATTAATTGATGCTGGTGTGGATGCAATTGACGTTGCGGGCGCGGGTGGCACAAGCTGGAGTGCGGTTGAAGGGTATTGCCAAGATAATCCGAAAATGCAGCGTGCAGCCGAGCTTTTCCGCGATTGGGGTGTCCCTACAGCAACATGTTTGGCTCAAATCCGCGCACTGCATCCTACATTACCCTTGATCGCCTCGGGAGGTGTTCATAACGGACTTGAAGCGGCGAAAGCCATTCATTTGGGTGCTAATCTCATTGGGCAAGCTGGTGCGGTATTAAAAGCTGCGACGATCAGCACGCAGTCTGTCGTCGAACACTTTGAACAAATGGCATTAGAGCTGCGTTTAGCGTGCTTTGGTACTGGCTCTTTTAAGGTTGGTGAGCTAACAAAAGCGCGCTGCCTATAGCTTTTAGAATGGCGCGCTTTACACAGAGTCGCTCAATAATTTTTCGGTGTCTTAACACGTAGACTGATAATTTCGTTATAGTTGATACAAAAGTCACTTCAGCTAGTGACGCCTTTATTCAGACACTTGAATGGGCATGTGTTGAAGAGATTGAGTTTAATTTTACTATTGTTTGCAACTGGAACCTTAAATTTATGAAAAAACTAGTCATGCTGATGTTGGCGGCTTCTGCTTTGACCGCTTGTAGTGATGAAGTGGGCACTGAAGGCTGGTGTAACGACATGCGCGATAAGCCAAAAACAGAATGGACAGCAGACAACGCGGTAGACTTTGCAAAGCATTGTGTTCTGCAAGATGGTGTCGGCAGCGAGCAATGGTGTGAAAACCTGAAAGATAAGCCGAAAGGTGACTGGACTGCAAACGAAGCGACCAGCTTTACTAAACACTGCATTTTTTAAGCACAGCGGAAAGCGCCTTTTCTGAGGCGACATTCTGTGAGGTAAATACCAAGCGTTATTGCTTGGTGTTTTTGTATCTAAAATAGCTCGATTTTTCACGTGTCGAGCGCACTTCCCTCTGAATGGAATGTTTTACATTTTCGTTTCATTTTTGAAAACCTGTATTGCCTGTCTTTAATTTTTCGTATTGCAGTGGCATGGTGTCGAGATAGCCATCTAATTCAATTAGATTCATAACAAAAAGGAATTCAAATGGAAGTACTAAAAGGCTCATGTCTGTGCGGCAAGGTAAAGTTGGAAGTGGCAGATGAATTCAAGTACATGGGAAATTGCCATTGTTCTGAATGCCGCAAGTTCACAGGTTCTGACTATTCATCTGCCGGTGGTATTGCGTTGGATAAACTGCTTATTATCCAAGGGAAAGAAGATATTCAAACTTATCAGAAAAGCGAAAATACCATGCTATGCTTTTGTCGCCACTGCGGATCAAGTCTGTATTCGAAAAAGAACAATGGGATCGTCAATATTCGCCTTGGTATCTTGGATGACACACCTTCTCACAAGCCTGATTTCCATATTTTTGTCGCGTCGAAAGCGCCGTGGCTCGAGATATCGGATAACCTGACTCAATTTGATGCAGGGCCAAAATAGAGTTGTTGTAGATAAGTATTTAGAAACAGAGCGCGTTACAATACGCTTGCGACGCGCTCTGTGCTTTTGCTTTGTATATTAGAACGGAGACGACTATTTGGCGTCTTGTAGTTCTTCAAAGCCACCTGCATTGTGCAGATTCGTAAAGCCTTGCGATTGTAAGTATTGATACGCTTTGCCAGAGCGGTTACCACTGCGACAGTACAACACGATAGCTTGATCTTTATCGACGTCTTGAAAATGTTTATCAAGTTCAGATAAAGGGAAGTTGACGGCATTATCCAAATGCCCTTCAGAAAACTCTTGCGGCGTGCGCACATCGACAATCATCGCGCCCTCGTCAATCAATTGCCAACCTTGTTCAGCGCGTTCAGAAGCTGACACGTTGGGTGAGAGGAAGCCAACGCATAACGTTGCAAGAAATAGAGATACTGCCTTTTTCATTGTTTGATTATCCTTTTTAAGAATACGTAACCACTCTAGATTTGATTGAGCACATTTTCCATCATAAAGAGATGCTAAGTGGTTGTGAATGCGATAATTCGATAGAAAATTTTATTTAATTTAATAAAAAATTTTTATCAAATTCACCTCTTGAACTCTAATTTTTCGACCTTATTATTTTCATCGAAAGCGAGCTGTCGACTCGCAAATCCATCTTGATGTTTATTTTGTCTTTTATTTTTGGTTCCAAGTAGGAGGCACTTAAAAATGAAAATTCGTCCTTTAAATGACAAGCTAATTGTTGAAAGACAAGAGGTGGAAAATAAATCTGAAGGGGGAATCGTTTTAACTTCTCAATCGGTGAAAAAATCAAACCGCGGGAAAGTCATTGCTGTTGGTTTAGGTAAACGTCTTGAAAATGGCGAACGCGCTGCGATGGAAGTCAAAGTGGGCGACCAAATCATTTTCAATGACGGTTACGGCGTGAAAACCGAGAAAATTGACGGCGCAGAATACTTAATTCTGTCCGAATCTGATGTGTTAGCAATCGTTGAGTAATTATTTTTGTAGTAGTTTTTTGAGGAGATAACCATGGCTGCAAAAGACGTATTATTTGCTAATGACGCACGTCAAAAAATGCTGAAAGGTGTGAACTTACTGGCGGACGCAGTAAAAGTGACACTAGGCCCGAAAGGCCGCAACGTTGTGCTTGATAAATCTTACGGCGCGCCAACCATCACCAAAGATGGCGTGTCTGTAGCGAAAGAAATCGAACTGAAAGATAAGTTCGAAAACATGGGCGCACAAATGGTGAAACAAGTGGCGTCCAAAGCGAATGATGAAGCGGGGGACGGTACAACGACCGCTACCGTACTGGCGCAATCTTTCATCAATGAAGGTCTTAAAGCGGTAGCCTCTGGCATGAACCCAATGGACCTAAAACGTGGTATCGACAAAGCCACTGAAGCGGCGGTTGAGAAACTACGTGAAATGTCTAAGCCATGCAGCGACAAAGAATCCATTACCCAAGTGGGTAGCATTTCTGCAAACAGCGATCGCGCGATCGGTGAAATCATTGCAGAAGCGATGGAAAAAGTGGGTCGCAATGGCGTGATTACGGTTGAAGAAGGCCAAGGTCTAAACAACGAATTGTCTGTGGTTGAAGGTATGCAATTCGACCGCGGTTACTTGTCGCCATACTTCATCACTAACCAAGAAAATGGCAGCGTCGAGCTAGACAACCCTTACATCCTATTGGTGGACAAAAAAGTCAGCAGCATCCGCGAGCTATTGCCTGTACTAGAAGAAGTGGCGAAATCTTCTCGCTCGCTATTGATCATTGCTGAAGACATCGAAGGTGAAGCGCTAGCGACATTGGTTGTGAACAACATGCGCGGCATCGTGCGTGCGACCGCGGTGAAAGCGCCTGGCTTTGGTGACAACCGTAAAGCGATGATGGAAGACATTGCGGTACTAACTGCTGGTACGGTCATCTCTGAAGAAATCGGCCTAGAGCTCGAAAAAGCAACGTTAGAGCAACTAGGTAGTGCGAAGAAAGTGACCATCACCAAAGACACAACAACCATTGTGGGTGGCGCAGCAGAAGCAAGCGCGATTGCTGATCGTGTGGCTTCGATTGAAAAACAAATCGAAACAACCACCTCTCAATACGATAAAGACAAGCTTCAACAACGTGTTGCGAAGCTTTCTGGCGGCGTAGCGGTGATCAAGATCGGCGCTGCAACCGAAGTTGAGATGAAAGAGAAGAAAGATCGCGTGGACGATGCACTACACGCTACTCGCGCAGCGGTTGAAGAAGGTATTGTTGCTGGTGGTGGTGTTGCCCTAACTAAGATCGCGAAAGAATTGGCGGATCTAAAAGGCGACAATGATGACCAAAACGTGGGTATCCGAGTTGCGCTACGTGCAATGGAAGAGCCTCTTCGTCAAATCGCAACTAACGCAGGTGACGAAGCTTCTGTTGTGGCGAACGCTGTCAAAGCTGGTGATTCCGATTACGGTTACAACGCTGCAACAGGTGAATACGGCAACATGATCGAAATGGGCATCTTGGACCCTGCGAAAGTAACACGCTCAGCGCTTCAATTCGCTGCGTCTGTTGCTGGCTTGATGATCACCACTGAAGCGATGATCACCAACCACGTTGAAGACAAAGAACTTGATATCTAACGTCATCAACCGTTAGTGATTAAGTAAGCGTTAAAATAACAATAACATTGCAAAACCTAAGCGGGCTCGCTTGAGCCCGCTAATCAGTCATTTGAGGTAAGTGTTATGACCCGTTTACCTGCGTTTTCTTTCTCAATATCTGAGCCGGGCGGTAATGAAGCTTCGTCAACGTGGCCGACTGCTATTCACTTCCCCCTCGTTCCAGCTGGGCCAGAGTTTTCGATCGAAAATGCTCTGCCTAAACGTCCGACAGTGACGATATTCACTATCGATCTGTCTCAGTTATTTAAAGGGGACGCTCGGGTCATCCATTAACTGTATCGAAACAGCCAGCGCACGTTGGCTGTTTTTTCTAATTTAAAGTATTGATAATGTAGATTTTTATTTGATTACTGCCACTTGTTCAATGATCAATTTGAACTGGGGTAATCGGACCGCAAGCGCACTACACCTTTAAGCCTAGCATTGCGCCGAAAATGATTAATCCCGCCCCACATGCTTGATTGAGTCGATGCTTAATCTTCAACAAGAAAGCTTGTAGCTGGGATGACGTGAATAAAACAGCAACGATAGAAAACCAAATACCATGCAGCGCAATCATATAAATCCCGTAAAACAAGGCGATGTGTTGCTGACTAGAGTCGGGAGAAATCACTTGGCTAAAAATACTCAGAAAAAACAGCATCGTCTTGGGATTGAGTAAATTACACAGAAATCCCTGCATGAAAAATCGCCACATTGAATACTCGCTCTGTTGAATGGTTTCTGAGTTTGACGCAGGCTGCGAGGAGAATATTCCTTTAATCCCAAGGTAGACAAGATAAGCGGCCCCAAGATAGCGCACGAGATTAAACAACCATTCATTTTGTGAAATTAAGTAACTGATCCCTAGCATGGAGTAAGCGATGTGGATGCTGATCGCCATGCTGATACCAATCGCACTGTATACGCCTGCTTTTCGTCCTTGATTTAAGCTATTTCTTAATACCAAAACAAAGTCTGCGCCAGGGCTAATGACAATAAGCACACCTAATAACGCAAGAGTTACAAATTCCATATCGATTTCCTGTTTGAATGATGAAGTCTGGGATGTAGCGGAATTGTAGGCGTCTTTATTACTGACTATAATCGAAAAACATTCCCATATTGGTGAGAAAAACTCACAGATGCGTCACCTGAAATCTTTTTATGTCTTCCACGTTGCGGCGAGTTCTTCAAGCTACACTGAAGCGGCTGACAAACTGAACATTACTCACGGAGCCGTGAGTAAGCAGATCAAGCAACTTGAGCAATATCTGTCTCAACCTTTGTTCTTCAAAGAGGGCAGGAAAGTCGTGTTGACGGCGGAAGGCGAATTACTCAAGACATACACAGAAACGGCATTCCAAACGCTAGAAACAGGCGTGAATACGCTTATTCAAGAGAAGCATCAGCATCTTGAAGTGTCTTGTGAACCGACATTAACCATGCGCTGGTTGATGCCAAGGTTGGCCGCGTTTAATGATGAACACCGTGCTGATGTTCGTTTGTCGACGGCTGGTGGCCCGGTAACATTAGGATCAACTGGGCTTTCGATGGCGATTCGTCGAGACGATTTTGCGCAGCATCACGATTACGACAAAACCATTCTTGTGGAAGAGTGGGTGGGGCCGGTATTTTCTCCTGAGTATTGGCAATCCATTAAAGACAATTTGAAAGCAGCTCGATTGTTGAATAGCCAAACCAGACCGAATGCTTGGGCGGATTGGCAGCAATCAACACGTTGTGAAACTTTCAACGGCAACACTCAGCAATCATTCGCGCATTTTTATTTTTGCATACAAGCCGCAGTGGATGGCTTAGGCGTCGCAATGGGATCGTATCCTTTTGTCATGGACGATATTAAGCGTGGTAATTTGGTCGCACCATTTGGGTTTTCTCCATCAAGTTGCAATTACGTTTTATTGAGTCAAGATAAAAAGCGTACAGAACTCGAACATAAATTTATCACGTGGTTACAAACGCAAATGGCAGAGTGTGTGCCACTGTCATCACAGCAGATTACGCAAGGCGAATAGAAGGCATAGAGCGAGATTACGTCAGTCAGTTTTATGGAAAAAGGCTTAGGAAATTGGAAATGGAAAACCTCAATATTGTTGAAATCAAATCATTTGTTCCGGCGAAAGATTACGCGCTATCAAAACGCTTTTATGAGGCGATTGGCTTTGAAATGGCGTCGGACTTCGGTGATGTAGCATACTTCTCTCAAGGTAGCTGCGCGTTTCTTTTACAGAATTTTTATGAGCCAGAACACGGCAATAACTTCATGATGCACTTGCTCGTAGAAGACGCAGAAAGTTGGCATCAGCACTTATCCAAAGTGGGTCATGAGGAATTTGGTTCGCGTTTGACAGAGCTAGTCGAGCAACCTTGGGGCATGCGCGAATGTTGTTTGTTTGACCCTAGTGGCGTTTTATGGCGAATTGGCCAGAACATGAATACT
This sequence comes from Vibrio sp. D417a, assembly GCF_030248595.1. NCBI lineage: Bacteria > Pseudomonadati > Pseudomonadota > Gammaproteobacteria > Vibrionales > Vibrionaceae > Vibrio > Vibrio sp. D417a. The sequence goes on from NZ_JAHGAM010000001.1 coordinate 146,046, forward strand.
GACTAAAGCCAGTCTTATTTTCACCGCATCTACGCGCAGGTATTGAGATCTCGATATCTGCGCGTTTTCTTTTTTACTTAGCCTTGCCAACGTTTGTAGCGCACTCACGCCTTTTTCGAGGTGGTGTGCGATGGGCTAACGCCAAAAAACTCCTCAAGCAGCATGGCTTTGAGTTCCGCTCTGACTTCTGCGCCACCGATTAACGCCAAAAGTGCGAGTCCTCCTGGAATAAGGATGACCATTAATATCGGTCTTAAAATATACGAAAAGCAGAAGATGGTCGGGAAGAAAATCAATCCTTGGCCTAGTTTGTTTAATACGTACATGAGCGATTCCTTTTGTTTTTATATAAAATGAGCATGCTCAATTTTATAAATGAGCGCGCTCAATTTGTCAATCTCAACCACGCAAGGTATGATCCTTTCAGGCTCATTAAGCAGACACATCAATGACGAAGCGACAACAAACCAGAGATAAAATTCTAAAAGCCGCATGGGCATCTTTTGCTCAAAATGGCTATGACATGACGACCACAAGGCAGATAGCGAGAGAAGCAGGAGTAGCCGATGGTACAGTGTTTAGCCATTTCCCGACTAAACTGTCGATTTTGCGCGAAGGGATGCTGGCGCAACTGCAACAGATCAGCCAAGAAACGCTAGTCAGTGTGGAAGGTAAAACCGATATCGACATTGGTTTGGCGCTGACGGAGAAATACTATCGCTACTATTTTGCGAACGTTGAGCTGAGCCGAGCTTTGTTGAAAGAAGTGATTTGGGATTTGGATTATTATCAGTCGTTTAACCAAGCTTTGTTTCAATCTGTAAACGGAAGCTCCGTCCTTGAGGGAAAAATACCGCTGATTTTTGACTGCTATTTTATGACGTTAATCTCGCACTTGAGCCGTGCAGAACCGGATGTTGAAGCGGCACTTGAAGAGCTTCATGCTAAGTTTCAGCAAATCATTGCGACTGCATAACATGGCCCCAACGCAGGATCTGAAAGAATATACTGCCTGTCATTTTATTTGCTGGGCTCCCATTTTCTCGTTTCAGTTGGCGTCTCACCAAATAGCCGCTTGTAGCTTTGACTGAACTGCCCGAGATGGAAAAAACCAAAGTCAAAAGCGATTTCTGCAATTGTTCGATTATCTTCAGGGCTTTGTAGCACTCTACGTACTTGATTCAGGCGCATTCGATGTATGAACTGCTTTGGGGAAGTATTACAGCAATGTTCAAAGGTGTACTGTAGTGTGCGACGACTGACGTGTACTGCGTCACACAGTTCACTGACGGTTATCGGTGTACGGTAGTCTAGATCCTGTAGCTGTTGTTTTATACGGTGCATCACGTGTTGACGATGAGAGATTGATATCGGATGGCTCGTGTGCAGTGAACTGAGTGAGAACAACTCCAGCACAATATCTTTTAAGATTGCTTGATGTGTGGTTTCAGACCATCTTGGCTCGGCGGAACCAAGTAACGTGCCTAAGTAGTATTTTAGTTGTTGAATGTGTTTTTCCGTCAAACCCGTTAAGTGTAATGTGTTGTTTTGGATACTCCCAAGCTCAAGTTGATTTTCTATGATGTGAACGAAGTTTTTGTCGAGCACTATTCCATAGATAGAAAACTGCTCCGGTGTCATTAACTCAAAATCAGCGCCACCTTGCCTAAGCAAAAGTTGGCTTGAATTAAACTGACTGTGATTTAGGTGTAGCGGCTTATTTTCCGCACTCAAACCCAACCAAATACCTCCCTCTTCAACCCTGCATTGCTGTCTTAGCGAGCGGTTACTGTCTTCACGAAACACATGGAAATTGGGAAATCGTCGTTCTCGAATTTGACCTAAAAATCGACCATCGCTGAGTTGGTCATATTCCTGTTGCCAGTTTATCAGACTCGCAGCTTGTTGGTTTGCATCCTTAGTGTGATGGATGCACAGCATTGGTGCAGTTTGGGGCATTTGGTTACTCATCCTTGTGATGCTCATTACTTTTTTGTGAGTCATGTTGGAGCAGTATTTACATAACTCATTGTTTATTATTGGTTTATAAATGTTGCCAGTTTTTGATAACGCTACGGAACACATTTGGCAATACTTTCTTAAAGCTTATTGATAGTTCAGCAAAAAGCGAACCAAATAGTGAAGAGGAAGAGCAATGACGGCAACTTATCGTCGGCAACAAGGAAGTAAAGTCTATACCTTTAAGTCATTAGCTGACTTGATGGCGAAAGCGACACCGGAGCGCTCAGGCGATGCGTTAGCCGGGGTTTGTGCTCAGTCAGCGGCAGAACGTGTAGTCGCACAAATGGCGCTGTCTGAGTTACCACTTAAAACGTTTCTTAACGAGGCGGTTATTCCATACGAAAGCGACGATATCACTCGCCTAATTATCGATACGCATGACCTTGAAGCCTTTAAGCCGATTGAGCACTTGACGGTCGGAGATTTTCGAAATTGGCTGCTGAGTGAAGAAGCCGATGGTGAAACGTTGGCTAAAATTCGTCAAGGTTTAACACCAGAAATGGTGGCCGCAGTCAGTAAGATTATGCGCAACCAGGATTTGATTCTCGTTGCTAAAAAATGCCAAGTTGTCACGGCTTTTCGGAATACGATAGGTTTGCCGAGTCGCCTGTCTACTCGCTTACAGCCGAATCATCCCACTGATTCTCTCAACGGTATCGCAGCGACCATTTTTGATGGTCTGATGTACGGAAATGGCGATGCGGTTATCGGTATCAATCCGGCAACAGATAATGTACCTCAAGCTATTAAGTTAATGAACTTAATGGATGAGGTGATTCAACACTATCAAATACCGACTCAGTCTTGTGTGTTAACTCATGTCACGAACACGATCGAAGCCATTGAAATGGGTGCACCAGTCGATCTCGTTTTTCAGTCGATAGGCGGCACGCAAGGGACGAATGATACCTTCGGAATCGACTTGTCGATTTTGAAAGAGGCCCATGAAGCCGCGTTGTCTTTGAATCGAGGTAGTGTAGGAAACAATGTGATGTATTTTGAAACCGGACAAGGTACAGCGCTGTCTGCGAATGCATTTCATGGGGTCGATCAGCAGACTTGTGAAGCCCGCGCTTATGCTGTCGCGAAACAGTTCGATCCTTTGTTGGTTAATACTGTCGTTGGGTTTATTGGCCCTGAGTATCTGTTTGATGGCAAACAGATCATTCGTGCTGGGCTTGAAGATCATTTCTGTGGGAAGTTGCTTGGTTTACCTATGGGTTGCGATATCTGTTACACCAATCATGCCTATGCCGATCAGAATGACATGGATAACTTGCTGACACTATTAGGTGTGGCCGAGTGCTCGTTCATCATGGGTATTCCAGGGTCTGATGACATCATGCTCAACTATCAAACTACCTCATTTCACGATGCCCTTTACGCAAGAAAAGTACTCGGTTTGAAGCCAGCACCAGAGTTTGAAAAATGGTTAATGGAGATGCAGATTTTCGAGAGCGTGCAAGACGTTCGGTTAAGTGAGCAAATCTCTCGCTCGTTTTCGGGAGCAATTAACCAACTGAATAAGGGGTATTCTCATGGGTAAAGTAATCACCATTGCTCAGTCCCCACAAGATGAGTCTGGAGTTGTCACACACAACCCTTGGGGCAAGTTACGCGACTTCACCTCTGCTCGGATCGCTCTGGGTCGCAGCGGAAACAGTGTACCAACCAACGAGTTACTCTCATTTCAGCTGGATCATGCCCAAGCTATGGATGCAGTGCATTGCAGTTTGAATATTGAGTCTCTCGTTGCTGGTTTGTCGGACTCTTACTCGATTCTTGAAAATACCTTAGAGCCTCCAGTGGTAGTGAGCAGCCAAGTGAGTGATCGGCTTATGTACCTGCAAAGGCCCGATTTAGGAAGGCAACTCGATGAATCTTCTTGGCAAACGCTCAACTTGATAGCAAATGAGCATAACACTGACATTGATCTTGCGATTGTTATTGCTGATGGACTTTCTTCCGTCGCAATTCAAAACCATGCCGTGCCTGTTGTTACTCGATTGATTTCTCTTTTAAGCGCTGATGATGAACATCAATGGAAATTCGCACCTATCACAGTCGTAAAGCAAGGAAGAGTAGCGGTAGGGGATGATGTTGGTGAATGTTTTAACGCCAAGGCCGTGCTGGTTTTAATTGGAGAGAGACCCGGTCTAACTTCTCCGGATAGCATGGGTATGTATCTCACTTGGGGGGCTAAACGAGGCTCTAAAGATTCCCAAAGAAACTGCATTTCCAATGTGCGTCCCCAGGGGCTCAACTATGACGATGCCTGTGAACGCGCATTTTACTTGCTCAAGGAGGCTCGAAAATTACAACTGTCAGGAGTGAATCTGAAAGATCGCTCAGATATCAATGAGCCAAGTGGCGCAAGCGTTGAAGATAAACACAGCGACAACTTTTTAATTTCATCAAAGTAGAAGGATTTACTATGTCTAAACATCAGGAGTACTTGGCCAAAAGGCAGCTAAAAAGAGGCACCGCAGGTTGGATTTTACTTGCGGGCTTAGGTGTCTCGTATGTTATATCTGGTGACTTCGCCGGTTGGAACTTTGGCATCGCTCAAGCAGGATGGGGAGGCTTTCTTATTGCTGCTATCGCGATGGCAGTAATGTATTTCACGCTAGTATTGTCTTTAGCTGAAATGTCTGCGGCTATTCCTGCTGCGGGTGGTGGTTACAGCTTCGCAAGACAGGCGATGGGGCCGACAGGCGGCTTTTTCACTGGCTTATCAGTTTTGATTGAATATGCGCTAGCGCCTGCTGCGATAGTGATTTTTATTGGCTCAGCAGTGAATGAATTGGTTGGTATCAATGGCCCTGTTGTTTACGCACTTTTCTACGCCGTCTTTATCGCTATTCATATGGCAGGGGTTGGCGAAGCTCTCAAAGTAATGATGGTCATCAGCGGTTTGGCTGTGCTAGCTATTCTCATTACTGCTGCTGTGCTTATTGGTCACTTTGACGTTAATAACTTATTCGATATTGCTCCGGCGACGGCTCAGGCAACAGAAATCTTGCCGTTTGGGTGGTATGGCGTATGGGCTGCGTTGCCATTTGCAATGTGGTTGTTTCTTGCGGTTGAAGGTGTGCCTTTAGCGGCAGAGGAGGCAAAAAATCCGGCAAAAGATGTTCCCAAAGGCATTATTGGTGCGATGCTGTTTTTATTGCTAACCGCAACTCTGGTAGTCGTCCTTTTGGCTGGTGCGGTTGGCTCAAAGGTCATAGGCGATAGCGCGGTGCCATTAGTTGACGCCCTAAAGCTTACGGGCAACTCAACGGTAGCAATGGCCGTGAACTTACTTGGATTGGCTGGCCTTATCGCTTCTTTCTTTTCAATCATTTATGGTTACAGTCGCTTGGTGTTTGCGCTTTCCCGCGCGGGTTATTTACCGCAAACTTTGTCATTAACCAGTGACAAAAAAGTGCCTTCTCGTGCGCTTTTGGTTCCGGGCGTTTTTGGGTTCTTGGTTTCACTTACGGGTGAGGGGGACTTAATCTTGGCGATGGCTGTTGTCGGTGCGACTGTATCGTACGCATTAATGTCCTTGAGCCATATTTTATTGCGAATTAAACAGCCGGAATTAACTCGTCCATATAAAACGCCTGGTGGGATAATTACTTCGAGTATTTCTCTGGTGCTTTCTTTGGTCGCAATGACAGGTGTTTATGCTTTTGATCCCTCAGCCTTTTTTATGACAATGGGATTGTTTCTTATCGGTGGTGTTTATTATGGGTTATACAGCCGCAACAAATTGGTGGCAGCAACCGCCGAGGAAGAGTTTGCCATGCTGTCTGTAGCAGAGCTAGAGCTTGAATCAGATGTCGTACGATAGTCACTTTGATTCTTTTTATTCAGCATATTAAGGGAGCCATAGGCTCCCTTTGTCATTTCTATCAAAAGTGCATAGCGCACAAATGCATCACTTTAACTTTATAAGTGTTTAATCATGTGAAAGTCTAGTCTGGATAACGATGGCGCAAATCCATCACAGGTAAAGGTTAAGTTTTCAAGGAAAGGTCATGATAAATAAGGTATTTAATACACTTTTGGGAACAGAGTTACCGATTATTCAAGCACCAATGGCCGGTGTGCAAGACAGCCAAATGACCATAGCCGTCAGTAATGTTGGCGGGCTTGGCTCGTTACCTTGTGGAATGCTGAACAAAGACGCCATCGTAAAAGAACTTCAACTTATCAAGCAGGCAACTAACCGACCGTTTAACCTCAATTTCTTTTGCCATGAAATGCCGGAGTATGACGGCAACAAGCACGAAAAGTGGCAAAAAACGCTGCAACCGTATTTTTCCGAGGTTGATGCAACCGTTCAGGCTCAGCCAAACGCTCCGACAAGGATGCCTTTCAATCATGATATTGCTGACGCGATTGAACCATTTGCACCGCCAGTGATCAGTTTCCACTTTGGTTTGCCAGACGATGATCTGTTAGCTCGAATTAGAGGGTGGGGAGGGAAGATCCTTTCGTCAGCGACCACGGTGGACGAAGCACTTTGGCTAGAAGCAAAGGGCGTTGACGGTATTATCGCCCAAGGCTTGGAGGCTGGTGGACACCGAGGTATGTTTTTATCGGATGATTTAACTACTCAATTAAGTTTGATGGCTTTATTACCACAAATCGCCAAACGGGTGAATTTGCCCGTTATTGCTGCAGGCGGAATCGCTGATAGAAGTGGGGTGGAAGCCGCGTTGAGATTAGGAGCGAGTGCCGTTCAAGTTGGCAGCGTCTATTTGTTGTGTGATGAGGCGAAAACATCGTCTTTACATCGATATGCCATTGCCAGTGAACGCGCGCAACATACCGCAGTGACCAATGTTTTCTCGGGCCGACCAGCGAGAGGCATTGTGAATCGCGCGATGTCGGAGCTAGGCTACATCAGTGAGTTTGCGCCGAAATTCCCATACGCCTCCATTGAAATGGCTCAACTAAGAGCGCTTATGGAAAAGCAAAACCGAGATGAATTCACACCGTTGTGGTGCGGACAAAACTCGTCGGGTTGTAAGGAAATATCGGCGGCAGAAATGACATTGTCATTAGTGGAAGGCATAGATTTAAACTGATATGCATCTTGCCTTTTAAAGCGATGCTGACTGAATGGTTACGAGTTATCCCTGTATTTATGTAGTAAATCTAATGGGATGTGGCAGTAATCATTCGGAAAGTTTGTGAGTCTGTCTTGGTGCTCATCATCACTTGGCACATAATTTGTGAGTGGCAGTACTTCTACGGCGATCTTGTCGGCGTCCGGTCGTGCTGCGATAAACGCTTTCGCGATGGTGAGATGCTGTTCGTTTTGGCTATAAACACCAGTACGGTACTTCTCACCTACGTCTTCACCTTGCTTGTTAACGCTGTAAGGGTCGATTATCTCAAACAAATACCCCATTAAAGTTTCAACCGAAACTTGCTCAGGGTCGAACTGGGTTTTCACGCACTCTGCGTAGCCATCGTATTCGGATTGAGTGTTATCCGTTGTGCCATTTGCTCGCCCGGCTTCTGTGTTGATTACGCCCGGAAGGTGGCGCATAAATTCTTGCACGCCCCAAAGGCAGCCGCCTGCGAAGTAAATTTCTTCCATTACTTTTATCCTAGTCTCTATCGTTGTTGGGATGTAGGGAGTTAACCCCTCTTCTTCCATCCCATTTTCGTTGCCCTATTATCTGTTGATGGGAGCGATATTCGCAAGGTACAGCTTGGCTAATCAGACCACGCGTTTTTTCCTTTTTACTTTCAAGTTCTTTTCATATGAAACATCAGGTGAGTATACTGTAAGCTCATCAATAAGGAGCGAACCTGTGAACCCAAGACAAAATGAAATCCTGCAATTAGTGAACGACCGTAAACGCGTTCAAGTCACAGAGCTTTCTGACATCATTGGCGTGTCGGGTGTGACCATCAGACAGGATTTGAACTTTCTGGAGCAACAGGGCTACCTAAAGCGCGTTCACGGCGCAGCTACCGCGTTGCAAAGTGATGACATTGATGCCCGCCTAGAAGTACGTTTCGATATTAAACAATCGCTCGCAAACCAAGCTGCGGATTTGGTCGCATCGAATGAGACAGTGCTGATTGAAGGAGGCAGTGCCAATGCGTTGTTGGCTCGGACTTTGGCTGAGCGCGGCGATGTGACCATCATTACGCCATCGGCGTATATCGCCCATCTCATCCGTAACACTTCTGCCAACATTATCTTGCTTGGTGGCGTGTATCAGCACCAAGGCGAGAGCTTGGTCGGACCGCTGACTAAGTTGTGTATTGAGAACATTCATTTCAGCACGGCCTTCTTGGGTATTGACGGCTTCCATCAAGACACTGGCTTTACTAGCCGCGACATGATGCGCGCTGAGATCGCAGAAACCATCATTGCGAAAAAAAGGCGCAATATTGTTCTAACGGATTCTAGTAAATTTGGGCAAATTTATCCCTCATCAATTGGTAAGACTGACGAAATATCAGTGCTGCTGACTGACAAAGCCGCTCCGAAAAGCGACCTTGAACAAATCAAAAAGCGAGGTGTGGAAGTTATATTAGGCTGATTAAGCCACGCTTCGTTTTCGCTTCGCGAGCATTGCTGTTGGGGAGAAACCGGTGACTAGCATAGTGCCGCTAAGCACTAGAATTGTTCCTATGATGGTGTTAGAGCCGACGGGCTCATCTAGCACCAAGTAGCCCCATAAGATACCAAAAACAGGAACAAGAAAAGTGACAGTCAGTGCTGACGCTGGGCCGATATCAGAAACTAAGCGGAAATAGAGCAAATAAGCGAACCCTGTGCATACAACGCCGAGCGTGACAACAGAGCTCCATTCGAAATGACTTGGTTCTGCACGCATTGGTAAGAATGGTAGCAGCGGCAGTACCCAAATAACCGCCGCCCACATGCTGCCGTGAGCATTGTCAAAAGCAGGTACTTGTGGCGCATTTTTAGTGTAGTTGGTAGCAATGCCATAGCTGAAAGAAGCCATCAAACTGGCGGCAATAGGGAGCATGGCTTCTTCACCTATGGTTGAAGTATCTAAGCCGACCAAGACTGCAACGCCTCCAATGCCTATTAGCATACCGAGAACAGATTTCGCTGTGAGTGGGCTGCGGTACCAAACAAAGCCAACTAGTGCTCCCCATATTGGGGCGGTTGAGTTCAATATTGCTAAAGTTGATGCATTCAGTGTCTGGGCTGCGTACGCAAAGAGTAAAAATGGAACTGCGCTATTGAATAAGCCAATAATAAAGAAGTGTTTAGTATGCGCAGTTAACGTGAGTTTCTTCTTCAAATATACGGCGATCAATAACAAAGCGACGGCGGCAAATGTAACTCGAAATTCGATTAAGTAAGCCGGCCCGAATGTGTTGGCGGCGACTCGCATAAACAGAAACGAGCCACCCCAAATAGCAGCGAGGCAGAGTAAGCGAAAAAAACTGACGGCAGTCATTTGACATCCTTGGTCGAGGTCTAGCGCCTCATCGATTAATTGTTGCGCTAACAGTGAATTAAACCAAGGATGAGGTCAACCAGAAATGTAATGCCAGTTCCGGATCTGGCTAGCTTGGGCTCACGTTGATGGTGTGTTGTTGATTTGTGATCACTTAATGGCTCTCTGACCATACTGCGAATTCATTTCCACTCGGTTCAGTGAAGTGGAATCGACAGCCGCCGGGGAATTCGAAAATAGGGCGGATAATTTTTCCACCATGCTGCTCTACTTTTGTCTGAGTGGCCTGAATGTCTGAGCTATAAAATACTAAAAGTGCGCCACCATTTGCGGTTTGGTTTATAAACTCAGATTTGAAGAATCCGCCATCCAACCCTTGTCCTGAAAATACAGAATATTCTGGACCATAATCGGTAAAGCTCCAGTCAAAAGCACGCTCAAAAAATTGTTTGGTCGCACTGACATTAGTGGAACCAAATTCAACGTAATTCAATTTTTCATGTTGATGCATGGTGAAATCCTTCTCGGTTACTATCGTTTCTAAGCGAACTTTTCTACGATGATGTCGTCCGCTTTTTCGACAAATAATGCGCCATTACCTCTGAGCTCTGTCAGCACATTCTCTACATTATCAGGCAGCACCGCACGAGTTGAAGCAAGATTAACTACCACATTGTAGCCAAGTTCCAGCGCTTGCATGACGGATTTTTTCACACAAAAGTCTAAGGCAAGGCCACCGATAACTAAGGTATCAATCCCGTTGAACTTTAGAAATTCATGCGCGCCTGTCGTTTTGGTGTCGGCAATGTCATGGAAAAAAATACCGTAAGGGTGCGCGTCAGGATCCATACCTTTATTAACTTGAAAATCATAGTCCAAAACAGGTGGTAAACCGTCTAAAAGTTCAGAACCTGTTGTGCCAAGCACACAGTGGCGGTTCCACTTTATATCCACATTCGGTAAACCAACGGGCTCAAGCATATTGGCTGGCGATTCTGCATCCCATTTTGCTTTCGGTGGGTGCAAGTCACGACTGACCAGTTTTAATCGGCCTTTGGCATGATTGTTCAAAAGTTCCGGTACGATTTCCAACGCACCTGCAACGGGCAGTTCATCTGGACATAACTCACTAAAGCCTTTCTCTGGATCAACGTCGATCACTGCTGTAGTTTGATAGTTTACTCGAACAGTCATGGCAGACTCCTTGTCTGTCTGATTGTCTGCGTTTATCCACGCAAACAGTTTTGAAAAAAGGTTACTTCGTCGCTAGTCAGCGTATATACCATTGCGGGTTTTCCACCTTTGCCTTTGTTGGTTGAAGCGACTTTATTAGTGGGTTTTAGTACGCCTGAATCTATCAAGCGGCGCTTAATCGTCATTCGGCTGATATCAATACCAAACTCTTGATAAGCAGAAATGATGTCCGCAACCAAAAACTCTTTGTCTAATGCAAACAAAAGAACCGATGTGTATTCAATGGATGCACGAAGCTTTTGCCACGCTTTTTCAATGGTTTTTTGATGATCAAATGCGAGGGTTTCTTCTCCATTGAGAATAGCCTGTAGCGAAAACCATTTAAGTTGGCATTCCGGTACACCTGCATTATTTATTTGCTCTACATTGTTACGATCAACTAAGGCGTAGTGCGTAATGTTTAAGCTCCAGTCTTCTGGATCGCGCTTTGGATCACCGTCGATAAATGCTTCGCTAAAATGGCGAGGGTAGGTATGGATTTTCTCACGGCAAATTCGGCGACGCGCCGCTTCAAAGTTTTCATCGGCCGGGCGTCCGCCTTCACTGGTTAAGTCTTTATCAAAGACAAATCCGCCCGGTAGTGCCCAGACTCCATGGTATGGCCGATTTGGATTTGAACGTTTAATCAACAACACTTCCAATCCCTTATCGGCACAGCCAGATAGCCTGAATGGAATAATGTCGACAGATACGATCATGGTTGGGTCCTAATATTGATTTGTAAGTAATCTAGCGCATAACAAGTGGTCAATCAATGGGTAAGTAACGAGTTGTTAGAAACGTTTTTGGTAGTGTTCGTAATACGGTTTGAGCATAAATTTACGGATGACTCTGACTTATTCACAATGCTTGCTCGAATTCTAGACAAAAAACCTTATAAAAATGAGTGGTTAGTAACAAAAGTTGACAAACTATAGATGGGTGTTTATTGTTTACGCAAATTAGTTAGTAACAAAAAGTTATATACCCAGGAAGGGCATGTAGAAGGGCACCTAATGACCACCAAACTATTTTCTTCCCGCATCATTCAAAGCGCTTTGGATTTCGATGTCTACAAAGTCAATATGATGAGCGCTGTAACAGCGCTTTACCCTGATGCGATGGTGTCATATAAGTTTATCGTGCGCAGTGAGGAAGACCTCTCTGAGCTTTTGCCCGAGGTAAAAGCCGAAGTCCTTAAACTGCAAGATATTCAATTTACGCAAGAAGAAATTGAATATATTAAGCGTGTCGCGCCTTACCTGAATCCTGACTTTGTTGATGCACTGCGCCATTTCCGTTTCAACCCACAAAGTGATGTCTCTTTCCATAATAAAGCCATGGCTGATGGCTCAAGCCAGTTAAGAATTACCATTAACGGTTTGTGGCGAGATACCATCTTGTACGAAACGATCATCATGAGCATCGTGTCTGAAGTTCGTAGCCGTCAGCGTTGGTCAGATATCCCTGTTGCGCAATTTACCACTGTTTTAGAAGAGAAAGTTCGGCACCTAAAGTCGGAACTAAAACGTCGTAACATCACTAACTTTAAATTTTCTGACATGTCGACGCGTCGACGTTTTTCCTTCCAAGCTCAGCGCACTATGCTGGAATATTTGTGCCAGGAAGTGCCGGAATGTTTGACAGGAACAAGCAACTATCACTTAGCAAAAGAGCTAAACTTGACGCCTATCGGCACCGTTGCTCATGAATGGTTTATGGGACACCAAGCTCTGGTGAATGTGCGAGATTCGCAAAAAGTGGCGTTGCAACGTTGGCAAAAAATGTTTAATGGTGCACTAGGTATTGCGTTAACCGATACGATTGGTATCGATGCTTTCCTTAAAGACTTTGATGAAGAACTAAGTAACGCGTACTTCGGTGTACGTCACGATAGTGGTTGCCCTTATAGCTGGGGTGAAAAAATGATTGCACACTACCAGTCGCTGAATATAGACCCATTAACAAAAACACTGGTGTTTACCGACGGACTTAACTTCGAACAAGCGTTAGATATTTGCGAGTATTTCCAAGGACGTATTCAGGTGAGTTTTGGTATCGGTACTTTTCTTGCCAATGATATGGGTGATTATGTCAATAAAGATGGTGAAGCCTACCAGCCACTTTCTATCGTGATAAAAATGGTCACGTGCAATGGTTCACCGGTCGCCAAAATCAGTGACGAACCTGAGAAAGCCATGTGTGAAGATATCTTCTTTTTGATGAATCTCAAGCGCCGCTTTGAACAACCTCTTGATTTAAATGAGTGTCGTAAAATGATCGATCGTTTAGAAACTGAAGGTCAAAATTATCTCATCGACGCGTAGGCGTTATCCTCTCTCCATGATAAGCACCCTCTATCGTTACGACAAATTTATATAGGTAAACGTGGAGGGTGTTTTCGTTATAGTAATATACAGAAGTAACCAGATACAGCGCAGGAAAGCACTCAAAAGTTGATGTGTTATCTGCCTTTGATTGGTGTAAATCGATACGTTACAGCATCGTGGACGGTGTATCTCATCCGACACTAAACTCAGTCTAATCACGTAGTTTATTCCCACGTACCATGAGCTCACTTGGGTATAGACGTCTATCTGCTTTTATGACTTTGGGCTTCACGTAGTTGCTTGAATCAGGAGTCAAAATGAACCTAGTAGTACATTTGCAAAAGAAAGCGATCCGAAAATATGGCTATGAGATGGCCACTCGCCAAGCATGGAGGTGTGGTATCAAGGCAAATCTTGTAAAGCGCGTGATTGGCCTTTTTAAAGGACAAATTGTTTGTGTGGTTGAAGGTTGCCGAGCAGAGTTTTCTTCTCCTCTTAATAACCCCCTTCACGAAGATGACAAGCAGGGGCGATATGTGTTTGTTGGCGGTGTATGCTGGGAACCAAATAACATTATAGCGCCTGGTTTCCCTGATTTTATGTTTATGCACGTGCGTAATCTAAGCCACCGTCATAAGTATTTAACGGATGACGAACTATTTTTGAGCTTGGCTTAAAAATAAATCTCATAGACTAGTCCAGCCCAATCATAATCAGTAGTGATACAGTTTTAGCTCTGTTGACATTCTGCTGAGTGTTTCTTGACGTACCTCTTATAAAACAGTGTTTCTTTACTTGTTAATAACAGAGGGTTTGTTTTCGTCTGATGTGATTTCCCTTTTGCGATTTACCATAACGCTCATCAAAGCAAACCATACTGGGATGTAAATCATGAATATGAAATCTATCGCAATTGCAACGGCAGTTGTTGCTGTACTAGCAGGCTGTAAAGACAAAACGCCACCAGCTCCAACTCAAGCAAACATTACTTTGGTTGAAGCGGTGACTGAAACGGTGAAAAAGCCGCACCAAGTATGTAAAGACGTGGTAGTAACCGAGCAAGTTGCCCCTGCGGATGACAATAAAATTATTGGTACGGTTGGTGGCGCAGCAGCTGGAGCAGCGCTGGGCAACCAAATCGGTGGTGGCTCAGGTAAAGTGATTGCAACTGCAGCTGGTACGATTGCTGGTGCACTGACAGGTCGTAAGATCCAGGAGAATGTGCAAAAAGGTGATGTAGTAACAACGACGAAAAAACAGTGTCATACAGAATATACGACATCTGATAAAGTAGTGGGTTACGACGTCACTTACGAAGTTTCAGGTACACCAACGACGGTTCGTTTGGCGAGCAAGCCAGCGACAAAAACGTTCCCAATTCAAGATGGTAACGTTGTTCTACCACAATAGTTAGCGACTTAACCGAAGCGATTAACAAGCCCTTTTATCTTTGAGATGAAAGGGTTTTTTCACATAAGCGGCGTTTTCATCTGTTTTCCTATTGGAATGTGCGGCCAGAAATACCCGTTAATTTCCGCGTTCGATACAATCACTTTTCTAAAAGTACGAACGGAAAAAACATGGAAGATTTTTACCTGACCGAGCACGGTCTGGCTGGTTATTTCGAAGCTCAATGGTTCGACAAGTTCATTGAGGATCAACAGATTGAGATGATAACCAGTCGCTCAAAACAAGTCCCACTTTCTTTTTTGTCATCACCTCACTGCTCCCAAGTTGCTGATTTTATTGCGCAGGCGGTAATCGAAAGCAGCGTTCAGCCGTATTCCCTACTTGAGGTTGGGGCGGCGCTGGGAAGAAATTATTATGAGTTAGTGCAACGCTTACCTAACCTTAAAGAAGCGACGCTTGTGGAGCCTTCAAATAGGTTAATGGATGGCTTGAAGCAACTGTTAATAGAAGAACAACGCGTCGAGCTTACTTACCTTCACGATGTGAACACCTTAAACACTTTAGAGGTTGAGAATAGAGATATCGTACAGAAATGTGCTCATGTTGATTTGACGCTAATTAACCAGCCTTTTGAGCTCGATACTCTCCAATCTCGCTTTGATTTAGTCGTATGTTTAAATGTGATTGATCAATGTGAGTCGCCACTTAGCGTGATCAATGCTCTAAAAAAAACCACCAAGGTGGGTGGGCTGATCGTTGTCTCTTGCACTTATCAGTGGAACGCGAAACACATCAAAAATAAAGAAGAGGCGGTTGATGATATCAAAGAATACTTTGCTGAAGGCTGGCGTCTAGTGTCGGAAGCCGAGCATGAATATCGCATCCGGTTTAATGATCGCTTTGCAAGGCAGTTTTTATCTCACGTAGTCGCTTACGTAAAAACCGATTAGAGCCACATAAAAAAACCGAGCACTTACGGCTCGGTTTTTTAGTCTTTGGGTTAGAGCACAACTTTAAGTAACGTGCGCTTCTTGTTGCTCTTGCAACTTTTTCTTACGACGTTCTCGTTTAGAAAGCCAAACCAGAGGCACAACAATCATAATGGTTCCTATTGCCATAAATATATCTGGCACTTCTCCAAACCAAATCAATCCCACAAACACGGCACCAATTAAGCCACTGTATTCAGCGCTGGCAATTTTGTTGCTATCGATCGAGCGGTAAGCGATGACACATGTTGCTGCATAAATCATGATGAACAGACTTGAGCCAGCAGCAACAGGGAAAGCACTCCAGTCCCAAGGTTCTGCTTCGATCAGAACAAGCAAGAAGGCTACTGGAATACCTGCCAAGTTTGTCATCAATAATGTTTGCATCACAGACTGATTTTTTGGCAGTTTTCGAATGAGCAAGTTATTGATTGCTAAAGTAATTGCAACAACTAAAGCTGAAATCGCTGCCCAATCGATTTGGTCTGGACGAATGATGACCAATACACCGGCAAAGCCCATTATCGCTGCGGCGACCGATTGTTTAGATAGCTGTTCGCCAAAAAAGATTGCTGCAAGCGGCAACATGATCAATGGCGCGGCGTAAAAGATCGCGTTCGCAGTTGCGAGCGGTAAAGATGAGATCGCCAAAACCATGAATATTGCACCAAGTAACCATACGTGAGCGCGAACAGCATGCCACTTAAACCCTTCAAGAAAAGGCGCATTTTTTGTTAGCAAGTAGACTGGCAGCAGGAAAAGCACCGCTGAAATTTGTCGGAAAAAGACAAATTGAAAAATAGGCACTTCATTTCCGACACTTTTAATTAAAGAGTCCGAAAGCACCGCAATGAGATTTCCAACAATTAATAGCAGCATCGCTGCTCCGACCGATGTAACTTTCACTTTTTCCTCTCCTCTTTCTTTGCCAAAGAGTAGGTGATGTCATAGGATGAAGTGAAGTGATATTTATTAGTTTAAGTATGAGATTTTTAGATAATGAAATTGCCACCACTCAGAGCGGTTCACTGTTTTGAATCTGTTGCCAGAAACTCTAGCTTTTCGCTTGCTGCTGAAGAACTCAATGTGACGCAAAGTGCCGTTAGTCACCAGATACGACTATTAGAAGATTATTTGGGTGAATCATTATTTATCCGTCAAGGCAGAAAGCTCTCTTTGTCCGATACGGGCACCCGCTATTTAGAGGATATTAGCCCAGCAATTAGCTCAATTGCGATGGCCAGCCAAAAGGTGCGAGAAGGGGACAAAGGCAGCATACGGTTGGCGATTTATAGCTCGCTTGCCGTAAAGTGGCTTATTCCTCGTTTGTCTGATTTTAAGCGCTTACATCCAGAAATCGATCTGACACTCAATATGGTCGTTGGTGATCCTGAACAGACAGACAGCGTTGGCGATTGTTTTATCACGGTAGAAAAGCCAAAGCGAAACTACATGTCGGTAAAGTTATACGCGGAGACGCTGTATCCGGTCTGCAGCCATAAAATTTGGAAAGAGTTGCAAGATCAACCGATTCCAGAAGCGCTTTGGCGATACCCTATTTTGTCGACAGACTCAATTTATCGTGAGAGAGGAAAAGACTGGGCTGAGTGGTGCAGAGCGGGCGGTTACACCTTGCCGAAAGATGTCGATGTTCAACATTTTAGTCATATGTTGTTGGCAATAGAGGCGGCGCGTTATGACCAAGGCATCGCATTTGCGAATGATTTTATGCTTAATGAAAGAGATAAAGCGCACGATTTGGTGTATATCCCTTCTCATGGATTGGAAACCGGCGACAGCTTTTATTTTATTCATAAAAAGAGTCGAGCCAAGCAAGCGGAAATCATCAAGCTCACTAACTGGTTGAAGCAGCAATGCTTGTGAAATGACTAAATTGTCAAAATTAAGAAAGAAAGTGGCAAAGTTGTGTCTAAATATTTCATGTTTTATTGAGTTTTTATTCATTAACATCCACTTGGTTTTGAAACCAAGTGAAATGGATAGCATGGCATGCTTAAGGATGGGCAAAACACAACCTCAATAATTAACAGGCAGTGAAATACAATGTTTAAAAAAACATGGCTAATGACAGCCCTTCTAGCAACATGTTCTGTTGCAAACGCAGCTCCTTACGTTGGTGCATCTGTAGGTCAAGCATCGTTTGGTGATGTTAATGGCTCTATCAATGGTGGTGGTACTAACGCTAGCACTAAACTTAAACTTGAAGATGACTCAAGCCTTTCAGGCAAAGTATTCGGTGGTTACAAATTCAACGAATACATTTCTCTAGAAGCAGCCATTGGTGGCTACGATGCTTTAGACGGCAAAGTTGTTACTGTTGGTGATATGAAGTATCTATCGATTCAGCCAAAAGCGACTCTACCGATTGGCGATCGTTTCAACCTTTTTGCTAAAGCTGGTCTTTCTTACTTCAATGCTGAATTCAAAATTAGCAACTCTGTGATTGACGGTAGCGCAGGCCATACCACCATTTCTGACAGCACTGTAACAGGCATGTACGGCTTAGGTGCAGAGTTCGCTATTACTGAAAACTTTGCTCTACAAGTTGAATGGGAATACATGATGCCTGAGCTAGACATTGCGAAATTTGGCAATGAAAAAGTAACGGTTGATGCAGACATCAATGTATTCTCTGTAGGTATGAGCTACCGTTTCTAAGAATACTTATTCAAGTTACCTCTTGGATTAGTAAACGCTTTTGACTTCTGTTGGTCGAGCTGAGTCCAAGCTTTGAATTTGTTTAGATATAGCACAGGAAGTTTAGTTGCTAAGCGTCCTGTGCTATTTTTTTGCTTTGGAATAACTCTTAGGAATCTTTGTGAACGATGTCAATCTTAGGTATCTGGATCTACTGTTAAAGCACTTTGAACCTCACCAGTATCACCTTGTTACGCTTTCTGAGCTAGAGGCGGTGATTTGCACGTCGAGGCGCAATGTTTCTATTGTGATGAAAAAGCTTGCCACTTACGATTGGGTCGATTGGCAACCTGCGATTGGCCGAAGTAACGCTAGCCGTCTCAGTATTAATATTTCCCTCCAACAAGCGATGACCGAGTTTTTGGTTGAGGAGCTTGGCAGAGGAAGAATGAACTCAATAACGAAACTTATTGATTGGTTCGGTCAAACCGCGGTTAGAGCACTAACCATCGCTTCTGAAAAAGTGAATCGATTGAATGAATCAAATAACGCTATTTTGATTTCTTCTTACCCTTGGGTATCCAAAATCGACCCTGCGAATACTTACCGTCACACTGAATTACACGTCGCGAAAAGCGTTTATGACGTATTGCTGACCCAAAATTCCAATGGTGGTATCGAGCCATCGTTAGCACACGAATGGAAAATGGAAGGCAAGGTAATGACGTTATGGTTGCGGCCAGGCATATATCGCCATGATGGCGAGCCCCTTAACATACAGGATGTGGTTTGGAGTATAGAAAGACTCAGGGAGATAAAAGGACCAGTTCACGAGCTCTGGCAATGCATTGATAGCGTGGTTGCAGAAACATCTAACTGCTTAAAAATCATATTGAAGCATCCGAACAAGTTGTTTCCATACATGCTAGCAACTCCTCATGCGTCTATTCTGTGTCGAGATGTCGTCTCTTTCGGTTCTAGTTATTCCTACCACATAGGGACTGGGCCATTTAAAATCAGCGGCTGGAACCAGGAGAGTATGACTCTTGAAGCGCACAAAGAGTATTTTTCAGCACGCGCATTGTTAGATCAAATAACGCTGTCTCATGGTGATGTTAAAACCTTAAATATGTTGAGCTTTAACCAAAGCTCCGATCACGTTGAAGTGGAAAAAATTAGCGCATTTTCATATCTGACCTACCGCGAACGCGCGGAATCCCAACTCACAAAAGAGACTTGGTATCAACTCGCTGATTACATCCATGTGCAAAAGCGAATTTATGATGCGCCAAGTGCCGTTGACAGCATTCAGTTAGAGACTCATGAGCAAGATTTATCAATAACAGATGGTGGTGTGATACCTAAACTGAAAGGTAAAGTGGTATTAGCTGAACCTGTCTGGACGATACCGAGTTTAATTCGTCATTCCGAATGGTTGCACAGTGTGATTCGTGCAACGGGATTGGAGTTGGAGATCGTCGTTATTGATGACATTAGTTTTCCTGAGGTAGTGTCTCACCAAGCAGATTTGCTCTTCATTGAGGAAGTCATGGAAGCACCATTTGAATATGGCATCTTCGAATGGCTGTCGATAGCAACTGGACTGCGTTTTAGTTTTGATCAAAGCCAGATGTTAAGCCACAGAGAAAAGGTTCGCAGGGCGATGGCTGATGATCACTCGCTGCAGTCTTTATTAAACCTAGAGAAAGCGCTGCGCGATCAGTACCTATATTTGCCTTTGTTTGTTGGCTACGAAGAAGTGACAAAAACACAGCAAGTGCGAGGTGTGCAGGTGAAGAATACAGGCTATAGCGACTTACATAGGTTATGGATTGCTCATTCACACTAACGTCTGTGTGCAAGATGATGCAAATGTCCAACGCATAAAGCCATCGAAATGATGGCTTTATAAGGGCGTGTCGGATTAGAAGTTGTACGACACACTTGCGCCAACAACCCATTGGTTTGCACTATCAACGATAGAAGAGTCGCTGATACCGCTGCCTAGGCGCGTGTATTGTGTCATTTGGCTTACTTGCCAGTTGTCGTTGATTGGCATAACAAGTTTGTAGCCCACACCATAGCTTACCGTTGAATCACCTTTGTATGCTTTGCGGTTTGCGTTTGCTTCGCGTTGTTTTACACCAAAGTAGTAATCTACGTAGTCTTCACTTTGATAAGTTAGGTTAGCAAAAGGAACAAAATCAACACTACCGAATTTCATTATGTGGAAGTAAGTCGCGCCCGCTAAGTAACCTTTGTAAGCACCGCTGATATCGTGCTGAAGGTATGTAGAAATGACGTTGTTTTGATCCAGTGTAAAGTCTGCGTTTAAACCTAGATCGACGGCGAAACGGCGTTTATCTGTGCCTTTTAGGCTTTTCGCTGTATCACCGTCGCGCATTACACCGCTACCTACAAGGTAGGCACTCATGTTGATTAACTCATTGGTGTTACCGAAGAAGCGGTAGTTAATGCCACTTAGGTCGGCATTAAAGTCGTCACCATGGTAACCACCGTTGAGAATTGGTGCTGTATTATGCTTTTGATCTTTGAAAAGATCGCTGCCTTGAGCCACACCAGCTTCTACGTTCCAACCGCCTTCGTTGTTGTAGATATTACCGTTACGAATGTAAGTATCGCCAGCGAAAGCTGAGCCAGCAGCTGTCAAAGTAAGTAGTGCAATTAATGTTTTTTTCATCATTTTTCCGAGTTGTTCTGTTTTGTTTTGAACACTGTACAAAATGATGTTGTAAGCATCTATCGGCAAAGCGTATGGAAATGTAATGAACAATCAGGGTAAGAAGCAGAATGTTGCTTCAGAATAGAAAGGTTGCTGGAATAGCTTTCGTTAAAATAACGAAAAATCCGAGCTGGGGTGGCTCGGATTTGAGGTATTTATCAGGTATTGATACTAACTTCTTACTGTTTCGTTAAGTTGTATAGTGGTGCTAGGTCACCCGTTACTTTTTCGCCATTCATGTCTAGCTTCATAAGTACGTTTTCACCAACAAAGTATTGGTTTGGTGCATCTTCATTTGTCAACGTTACGATGCTGCCATTTGCGTCCCAAGTGAATTGACCTTCAGATTTTGATTGACCGTCTTCTTTGTCTTGGTAGCTTTCTTCAAGTACGTAAGTGCCATCTTGATTTAGTGTGATTGTCATATCGATACCAGCACAATCCGCGCAAGGTAGTGTTCCTTTGTAGGTGCCGTTCCAGTCCAGAGCACTTTGTGCGTTGTGTTCAGAGTCTACAAATGTCTCTTCAGTAATTACCTGTTCTTCTTCTACTGGTAACGTGTCAATTGTCTCAGTCGTAACGTCTGCACTGGTGGTGACTTCAGTTTCCGTTGCCTGAGGTACTTCAACTGCGCTTGTTTCGGCAGGTTTCTCATCTTGACAGCCTGCAAGAATGATTACCGCGCCTGTTAGTGCCAACATTGTCTTTTTCATTTTATCCCTCTTTAAATCAAGATTTTGTATGAGAATAATAGTAGACATTTATCGAGGATTTGCGTCATCAAAAAGCAATAGAATGATCTAACTATGTCAATAAAACCGGATATGAGCATGAAATTGTCAGGAAAATCAGAACAATGTAAATGTTGCTTTGGGTATCAAGCTTGAGCCCACAGACAAATATCTAAAAGGGGAGTGGGAGCGAGTTAATTGATAACAGCCCACATTATTGTGAGTTGTATTATCAACATCATCTAAGAAACGTTATTGAAGCTTGAGCGTGAAGTGCCTCGTTTTGTGCTTCGTTGATCAGAAAACAGCTCCGCAATAACCTGACGATTTAATTCGCCTTTCAAATTGCCGTGCTTATCGATGACGGGCAGTGAATATTCACACGACATGACTTCAGTCAGCACTTGCTCAATGGCTAAATGTGGAGAGATGATAGGCACCTCTTCATAGATATCATCACGCCAATCTGATAGGTGAGTTAACTTCGCTGCGTTTAGCAATCCTTGCTGTGTTATCACGCCTTGATAGCCTGCATTGGTCTGATGGTAGGCATAATCACGTTTAACACGTTTCATTTCACTCAGTGCATCTTCAATGGTTTCAGCGCGAACACAGTACGAAGGTGGCTGCATCAGCGTTTCGACCGTCAGTGCTCGCGCTCTATTGACGTCTTTTACAAAGGCTTCAACGTACTCATCGGCAGGATGCAGTAAAATTTCGTCTGGTGAACCTTGTTGGACAAGTTCACCGTCTTTAAGAATCGCGATGCGATCGCCAAGTCGAAGCGCTTCATCTAAATCATGAGTAATGAAAATAATGGTTTTGTGCAGCTTCTGTTGCAGCTCTACCAACTGATCTTGCATTTCGCTCCGAATCAGAGGGTCCAATGCTGAGAAAGCCTCGTCCATCAACAGTATTTCGGCGTCGGTAGCCAGTGCCCGTGCAAGGCCCACACGCTGTTGCTGTCCACCCGATAGTTGAGCAGGATACTGGTGCTCATAACCCGTCAGTCCAACGGTTTCTAACCATTCATTTGCTTTTTCTAAGCGCGCCTCTTTATTTATTCCCTGAACTTCTAAACCATATGCGATGTTGTCGATAACAGTGCGATGAGGCAGCAAGCCAAAGCGTTGGAACACCATAGACATCTTGTGACGGCGAAACTGTTCAAGCTCTTTGTTAGAAAGTTGCATGACATCCACCCCTTCTACCAAAATCTGCCCCATGGTTGGATCGATTAATCGGTTGAAGTGGCGAATCATGGTGGATTTTCCAGAACCGGATAATCCCATAATGACAAAAATTTCACCCTTTTGAATTTGCAGGTTGATGTCTTTTAGTCCGACCGTGTGGCCCGTTTCCGCTAAAACCTGCTCTTTACTATGTCCCAACTTAACGCGCTCAATCACGCTATTGGGTTTGGGGCCGAAGATTTTATACAGACCGCTGATTTCGATAAGTGGACTAGTCATGTTTTGAGTCTCCTAAATGAGCTTGAGTGCGTTTCGCATACGCTTGTGAAGCACGGTCAAAAAGGATTGCTAGGGCGACAATGGCTAAACCATTGAGAAGACCAAGAGTGAAATATTGATTGGTAATAGACTTTAGAACAGGCTGACCTAAACCTTTTACCCCAATCATTGATGCGATGACCACCATTGACAGTGCCATCATGATCGTTTGGTTAATTCCCGCCATGATGGTTGGCATTGCAAGCGGAAGCTGAACCCCAAAAAGCCGTTGCCGAGTGCTGGCACCAAATGCGGTTGCGGCTTCCAATACTTCTTTATCAACTAGACGAATGCCCAAATTGGTTAAACGAATAACCGGTGGAATCGCGTAGATCACTACTGCGATAAGGCCAGGAATTTTCCCAATGCCCAATAACATCACAACTGGAATGAGATACACAAATGCCGGCATGGTCTGCATGACGTCGAGTAATGGTGTTACCACCGACTGAATGCGATTAGAGCGCGCCATAGCGATGCCGATAGGGATACCAAGTGCGATGGCAAGCATAGTACATACAGTGATGATACTGAGCGTACGCATAGTGTCTTCCCACATTCCAAAATAGCCAATCAGAATCAGCGAACCAAAACATGCAGCGGCCAGTTTCCAAGAGCGGCTGGCGGCATAAACGAGAGTGGTGCAGACACCTAAAATAATGAACCAAGGTGTAGAAATCAGAAGTTTTTCAAACCAGACAAGAAACGAAAGGAGCGGATCAAACAGAGACTCAATGAGTTCACCATACTCGCGAGAGAAATCTCTGTAGGCGCCGTCGAGTGTTTTGCGAATCGCCCTGAGATCAGAGGCATCCATTTCCGGGAATTCGCTGAGCCAATTTGAGTCAGACATATGTACTTCCTTTTTCTGATATACCTAAGCGCTTTCAAGAAACTTAATTTGGCAAGAAGAGTAGGGCACCTAGGCCAAGTAATGGTCGTTCGACAGGTTCTGTATCGAACGTATTACCCTTTAAGCTCAGACCAATGTTGTCAAACTTCTCTTTTTCGTTCCTTAGGTATACATCCTTTTAAATAAAACAATCATTAGTGTTCAAACTAATGATTTGCTTGGATTATAGTTTTTCTTCTTCAATAAAATGAACACATTAGCGTGTATTTGTATGAAAAATCTGCGCAAACTAACGTTTTTATTATCCGGTTAATTAGAATTGATCTTTTTGTTCGTTTGTCATCAAAATTCCTAAATTATTAGATGTCTAATTAATGCTGATGTATTACGTATTTGTCGTGTTGATTTTTGCAAACTTAGTTTATTGGCATATGCTAAAAATGTTATTGGCATATGCCAGTTTAAGGCGTAATTTGACTCTGTGTTTTTGAGGGACAATGATGGCAAGACCAAAGATAGAAAGACGAATATGCGGACGTGCGGCTCACCACTGCTTTAAGCCCAATGGCATTCCATTTAATCAGTTGGAGCAAGTCGCCATATTACCAGAAGAGTTAGAAGCGCTACGTTTAGCCGACTTAGAGGGGCTTAGCCAGCAGCAAGCTGCGGAGCAGATGGGCGTTTCTAGACAAACTTTTGGTAACACAGTAAAAAGTGCAAGATTGAAAGTCGCAAAAAGTTTAGTTGAAGGTCATGCATTAGTTTTTCCGAATGAGGAGTCAAACTTATGATTTATGCTATTCCTAATGATGGTGAGCGGGTGGCAAACCACTTTGTAAAAGCACCATACATCGCTATTTATTCTGATACTGACGGTATGCTAAAAAACTTAGCGAACATTGCTTCTATGCCACAAGCGGGTTGCAATGCGAAGTCTCAGTTGATTCAGTCTCTACAAGGGTACAATGTGGATGCTGTTCTTGTGCGAAATATTGGTGAACGTGTATTGGCAAAGCTACTTAGCAGTGGCACGCCAGTATTTAGGCTGTCTACTCGTAGTTCCTTGGAAGATGTGCTTGCGGTTCCAAGAGAGCCTTTGATTGAGCCCTCTCAAGGACGTCCATCAAACAATCATAAGAAAAGTGTTCACAAACAAAAAGGCGGCTGCGGCTCCTGTGGTTGTGGTGGCCAAAAATCAAAACCCTCCTTGTTGGCAAGACCTAAAGCGCTACTCAAAGCAACATCTAGCCCTGCTATACTTAAGCTAGAGTCGATGGCTAATAAGGCAGGTTAATATGGTTTGGTTATTTACCTTTCTTGGTTTTCTCGCAATCATTTTGTTGATGTCACTTGGCGTCATTTTTCACAACAAGCGCATTCAAGGAAGTTGCGGCGGTTTAAACAACGTCGGTGTTGATAAAGTATGCAACTGCGAAACCTCATGCGCAGAACCTGAAAGGCGTTTATATCAAATCTCAGAGCCTAACTCATCACCTGAGCGCTAAGGCTTTTGGCCCATTGCGGCAAGGTTTGCCGAAACCAGTCCAAATACTTGCTGGTCTGCGGATTCTCTCTGGAGACCAGTATGTTGACTACCTCGACAACGATCCACGCTTTTGCTAGTCCGATATCGCGCGCCAATTCTGTTGTTTCACCTTTCTCTGCGCACTTTATATATTTGTCTGCTACGTTCAAGTAATCATCAAATATGCCCATGCCCTCGATGAGCGGCGCTAAATCTATCGCGACATGCCCTGTAGAAAAGCGCTCCCAGTCGAACAGCACCAGCTCGCCATTTTGGCGCTGTCCCCAGTTTCCTGCATTGGTGTCTCCGGAGATCAAGTTCTGCCCATCGAAAAGGTGCGCCGATCGTTGTTGTAGCTGGTGGAAGAACTGTTCTGTCTCTGAGCCCAGTTTAAGTGTAGTGAGTGCTTGTTGAGTCGCTTGTGGTGTCCACTGGTGGCGGTGATAAACACCATCTGATGTTGGTGGAAGTCGGTGCAGTTTGACGAGTTGTTCAATGACTCGATCATCTTCAAGTAAGAATGCTTGCTCGACTGCGTGGGGAACGTATTCAATGTACAGAACGTTTTTCTGGTCGTCGAATTGAATCAAGCGCGGTACGTGTATTCCAAGCGCGTTAAACTGTTCGGCATAGCGTTGATAAAATGCGACTTCTATTTGAGTAGGGTTACGTTTTTCTATTACTTGGACGCCATCTTTTTCGATGAGAAAAACTTTGGCACTGCCCATTTGGTTGAATTCTTGTTGCGACACCGGACTTCCTGTCTTCATGTAGAGAGAGCTCACCTTAATCGCTGCACTCACGTTTGCCAATAGCCACGACAAAGTGCCTCAAAAATATTAAATGCAACTGTTTAAATATGATTTTGCTGTGAGTGTCTAAATTTTACACAGTCTCGCCTGTACTCCGATAAATTCGTTCTACGCTTACTATTCGTCTTAATAAAGGAGAACCAAAATGGCTGTAATGAAGCAGGATATTCCAAATCGTGTAACGGTTTACCATGACAATATCGATCAAGAACAAGAGCTGAAAAATGCGATGCTGCCAGAGAAACCGCGCTACTTTAACGGTGCTCCGACTTACAAAGCGAACAGCATCGAAGAGTTTGAAAGCAAAATCAGTCAGATAGGTTTGTCTCTCGATAAATAATTTTTCTTTTACCTAAAAGCGCCTTCAAAATGAGGGCGCTTTTTTGTTTATGTGATTGATTTGAATCTTAGGGAATTAACCTTGTTGTGTACTGCCTTGGCAGACCTGTTTTTGCACTGCTGGTGGCGCAGGCTCGTAATGGCTTAAGGTCATACTAAAGCTGCCTTCACCACCAGTGATAGAGCGTAATCGACGAGCGTAATCTTGCAGCTCGTTTACAGGTGACTTGGCTCTGAGTAAGGTGAAGCTGCTGTCGATTGGCTCGGAGCCTTCGATTAAGCCTCGGTTGCCAGATAAATCACCAGAAACATCGCCAACATTCGCGGTTGGGATGTGCAGTTCCATCTGGACAATGGGTTCTAGCACAATAGGATCGGCGTTGTTAATAGCATCTAAAAAGGCTTTCTTACCTGCGATGACAAACGCAATTTCTTTCGAATCGACGGAGTGATATTTACCGTCATAAACGGTGACTTCCACATCCTTAATTGGGTTGCCAGAAATCGCGCCTTCCTCTAACGCTTGCAAAATACCTTTTTCAACAGCAGGAATGAGCGCGGTTGGGATGGCGCCACCCACCACTTTGTTGATGAACTTAAATCCGGCACCACGTTCGAGTGGACGAACCTTCAATTGCACTTCACCAAACTGGCCTGCACCGCCACTTTGTTTTTTGTGTCGATAATGCCCTTCGGCAGGTTTGGTGATGGTTTCAAAGTATTCGACGCTTGGTTGGCAGGTTTCGACGTCCAGTTTGTACACGTTCGCCATCTTTTCTAATGCGACTTTGAGGTGAAACTCCCCTTGGCCGCTGATGATGGTTTCGTTGGTGCGAGCGCGATGTTCGATGCGCAGCGAAGGATCTTCACTGGCAATTTTATTCAGCACATCTCCTAATTTTTGCTCATCTCCACGCTTAAGAGGCTTCAAGCACAAAGAATACATGGAGTCAGGAAGGTCCAACGTTTTGAGTTGAACTCCATCTTCTTCGTGAGAGTCATGAACGATTGAATCGAATTCGAGATCATCCACTTTGGCTAAAACGCAGAAGTCGCCTGCAAGCGCGCGAGGGATCTCGGTTCTATCTTTGCCCTGCAGTTGATATAAGTGCCCAACTTTAAATGCCTTGTTGCTTTCGCCAATATAAAGCTGGCTGCCCGCATTGATTTCACCCTGATACACACGTAAGTAGGCAAGTTTTCCCATATATGGGTCGACGCTGACTTTGTACACGTGTGCGACGGTGTGCTCTAAGGTTTCGCAATTTACTTTGATTTTTTTGCCGTTCTTTTCCAGTAGAGGAGGGTTACCCTCGTTTGGCATGGGCATGATCTCCGCCAAGGTGCGCAGCAGCAACTCGACGCCCGCGCCGGTTTGTGCTGAGACAAAACAGACCGGAATCACATGTCCAGTTCTCAGTGCTTCTTCAAACGGATCATGCAGTTGCTCTGCGGTGAGTTCGGAGCCTTGTTCCAGATACAGTTCCATCAGTTCTTCATCGACTTCGATGACTTGGTCAATTAAGGTCTCATGAGCTTCATCTACTGTTGCAAGTAAGGTTTCTCGTCCCAATTCTGGTTCGAAATAGCAGTCAACTACAGATTCTCCGTCAGCCGAAGGTAAGTTGATCGGCAAGCAGTGGTCACCAAAATGCTCAACGATGTTCCCCATCAATCTTTCTAACTGATTACCGTGGTTATCGAGCTTATTGATGATGATCATCTGACATTTTTGCTGCTCTTTAGCAAAGGTGAATAAGCGATCGGAAGTTTGGTTGAGTGGCGTTTGAGGGTCGATGACAAGGGCGGATGTTTCAACGGCGGGAAAAACGCTGATCGTACGGCCAAGTAACTCGTTTTGTCCCGGAGTGTCGATGATATTGAGCCGGTGTTTATTCCAGCGCAGTGCGACTGGCGTTGCTTCAATACTGTGTTGATATTGGATGGATTGAGGGTCGAAGTCGGTAACGGTATCGCCTTTTTCTACGCTGCCTAAATGGTGCGTGGCATCGCAGGTGAAGAGCAGTTTTTCTATCAGCGTGGTTTTACCGGTCCCGGTTTGGCCGACAAAAGCGATATTGCGTATTTTGTTGATAGGCATAGAGCCTCCTTGCAAGATGGCGTGAAAAACCTACGAATTGCTAGGAAGTGGGTTGCTATAGAAACCCACGCACTGCATTGGAGTAGGGCGGGATTACCGCCTATTCGTTTTCCACGTCATTTTCCGGATGACTCGATGCATAAGACCACCTTCTTGGACTACTGGAATCTTAGCATGCCTCAATAACCATATAATTTATGTGACTTATTTCATGATGGGGCTGATTGTCTTTTAATCGAGATCATAAACTCAGAGGTTCTGACTTTTGGAGCAAAACCTCTGGATTGTTTAGGCTATTTGGAAAGAACGATTTCGCCGTCGCAATAAACCAAGCTTGGCGTTACATCTTGTCCGAGCAGCACCGGGCCATCAAGATCGACAACGCTTGCCTGAGTTGCAATAGGTAACGCGGCTCGCATCGCCAGCGACGTCCCCAACATACAACCGGACATGAGGCTAAAACCGAGTTTTTGGGCGTCGTCGGCTAATAATAGTGCTTCAGTGAGCCCGCCAGTTTTATCTAGCTTAATATTCACCATTTCATATTTGCCAACCAACTGATGCAATTGCTCTCTGGTGTGACAACTTTCATCGGCGCAAAGTGGAATGGGGTGCGGAATGCTGGCGAGTACGTCATCGCAGTCTTGTGGCAACGGTTGTTCGATCATGGTGATATCTAGCGGTTCGAGTTGAGCAAATACCGTCGCGAGGTCGAGGCCTTGCCATGCTTCATTCGCATCTAAAACAATTTGCGCGTGCGGCGCAGCATCGCGTACTGCTGCAACGCGATCAAGTACGTGTTCACCATCCAGTTTTACCTTTAGCAGTTTTGCGCCTTGACTAACGTAAGCTTGCGCCTGTTTGGCCATCGCTTGCGGCGTGTCGATAGAAACCGTCATCGCCGTCACAATCGCCTCTGGTAACGTAAAGAGGTCGTTAACCTGCTGCTTGTGGCTCAAAATCGCGTGAAGATGCCAAAGGGCGCAATCCAATGCATTTCTTGCCGCCCCCGTGGGCAATAACGATTGAAGCTGGCTTTTGAGAACCATGACATCAGCTTCGCCTTTGGCATACAAACTTTGCAGTTCATGTGCGGCGTGAGAAATCGCCTTAATCACCGATTCAACCGATTCACCATAACGAGGGTATGGCGTGCATTCACCTTGGGCGGTCATGCCTCGATGTTCAATTGTCACTCGGACTACGTGGCACTCTGTCCGACTGCCGCGAGAGATGCGAAATGGTGTCGCCATGGCAATCGTGACAGGTTCTACATGAATTTTCATCTCACTAGTTTTCCCTAAACCGCAGTTATTTTCTAAACCGTAAATGTTTCTTAAATCGTAAGGAGCCTATCTACAACCGCATCAACGCCAAAACGTACAGGGTCGGTGACGGGCACTTGGTATTTGTCGCTCCAATCCTGGCATAACTGGGCAGCATCTTCTTCGCTGAGCGCCGAAGTGTTTAAGCAAATACCCACTAATTGAGCGTTTGGATTTGTTAGGCGAGCAGCGGCCAGATTCGCTTCTATCGTTTGTTCAATGGTTGGCAAGCTCGCATGTGGTAAGTTGCGGATGTGCGGGCGACCAATCTCATGGCACAGTATCAGAGCGTCAGCTTGTGCGCCGTGAAGTAAGCCCAAACTTACGCCAGCAAACGAAGGGTTAAATAACGAACCTTGCCCTTCGATGATGTCCCAATCGTGATCGGTGAACTCAGGGCTGATCGTTTCTACTGCGCCGGAGATAAAATCGGCAACTACGGCATCAATTGAAATGCCACTGCCTGCGATGAGAATTCCGGTTTGACCCGTTGCTTTGAACTCTGCACGACAGTTTTTACGCTTCAATGCATGCTCAATGGCAAGGGCTGAGTACATTTTGCCAACGGAGCAATCTGTCCCTACAGTAAGTACTCGCTTGCCTGCGCGAGCTTTGCCATTGCCGACCTTGAGCGGGGCATCATAATGGCGAACATCATACAGTTTGGTTAATCCGCGTTGTTCTAGATCGGCAAGAGGATCAAATTCCGCCAAACGTTGGTGCATGCCCGATGCAATTTCAAATCCCATCTCTGCCGCTTCAAGTAAGGTTGCTTGCCAAGCTTCGGGAATGACGCCTCCTGGATTTGCCGTGCCGAGCACCAGCGTTTTTGCTCCTTGCTGCTGCGCTTGTTGTAGTGTCATGTCGGTTAAACCAAGCGATACGGTTTCTGGCGTCAGGCGGATTTGGCCAAGACAAATCTCAGGTCGCCATTGGTATATGCCACGCGCGGTTTTTGCTGCGAGTGGATCGGTTACATCGCCAAGAAAGAGTAGGTAAGGTTGAGCAATTTGCATGATGGTTCCCTTCGTCATCGTTATTGCTCATTAATGTAGCCAGACTGATTTAGGAAACCGAATACTTATTTGTTAGGCAGGCATAACTTCAGGTTATACCTTTAAACCATTTGTTGTTTTAGGGCGGTGATAAATTGCTTTGTCGCAATGGATTGAGGTGTGTGCTCTGCGAATAAAACAGAGACGGAGAAGGACATATTTGGCTCCAAAGCATGCACGGAAACGGCATTATCTTGGCGATATTGTTTTGCAGTCCAAGGGTCTACAATCGCGAATCCTGCTTCGTTTTTCACCAGTTCAGCCGCCGCGGAGTAGCTGCGGACGGTGATGGCATGTTGATAATGTTCGTCACGCGCCGATAAGGTTTGATGCAGCAATAAGCCCAGAGGGTCTCGGCTATCTAAACCGATAATGGGTAAATCGTGACTGATGAGTTCTTCTAAAGTGACGGTTTTTTCTGTGGGTATCGCTGCGCTTTTAGGGGCAATTAGCGCCAAGTTTTCTTTTAATAACATGTGTCCCATGATCGCTGGTGGCGTTTCTTCACCGAACGCAATGGCGACATCCAATTCATGTTTCAGTAAACCTGAGCACAGCTCATCGCGATTGGCCGTTAAGAGCTCAAAGGAGATGCTGTGCTCTTTCGACAACAACGCGACAGTCGGCGTTAACAAGTGTGCGGCCAAAACAGGCGGAGCACCAACTCGTAAATGTTGAGTTCCCTGTTTGACTTTGTTGGTCAGAGAGCGAAATTGTCCGAGTTGTTGATAGACTTTTTCAGCCTCTGGCAATAAGGCTTTGGCTTCTTGAGTTGGAACGAGACGGCCCTTTACACGCTCAAATAAAGCGAAGCTCAGTTGTTGTTCTGTATGGGCGAGAACTCGAGTGACATTAGGTTGGGAAACGTGCAGTAAGCGAGCCGCGCCTGACACCGTTCCTGCTTGCATAATGGCGTAAAAGACTTCTAATTGCCTTAAGTTCACTGCGATTTCTCTCTGCTCATGTTGGTCACCTCAGAATACCCAACCTTGCTGATAAGCGATAGAGGCAAAAGTGCTGGCGTAAAAAATAGGAAGACGATGTTGGTTGCCTTCCTATCTCGCTTTTTCAATTTCTCAACTTCTCAATTTCTATGCTTCACTTTGCTGCTGCATGAAGGGGCAGGTCGTTAAACGGCTCGACGTCTCGGCTGAGTAATCCCATCAAAATAACTGCTAATACCATGACAGCAGCTGCGATTGCAAAACCGTATTGTGTTAGTTCGTAATGACTCAATATTGCAATCAGGACGTAACTGAGAGATTGAATGGTGGTGGCAAACATGCTGATGCCGCCATCGACGCGACCTCGTTGATGAACCGCTACGGTGTGATGCATCCAGTTGACTCTCGCAATGCGATTTAGCGCGTTAAATACGCCAAACAGCGCCGTAAACAATAAGATGGTCAGCGGGCTCATCGCAAAACTCATCCCGATAAGCGCAAAAGAGACCATAACCATCGAAGCGAACATAATGTGGCTATGGGAGGAACGGCTTAGCACTTTGGTGACAATAAAGCCGGTTAGCAACGAGCCGAGGCCAAAACTGATGTTGAACCCTGCAAACCAATCGCCAGAGATGCCTTGTTCAGAAAACCAAATCGGCACCAGTTTGCTCAAATACGTCAATGCAGGATAAGAGAGGCAAGAGAGCAGAATAAAGCCATAAAATCGGGGTTCGAGACGGAATATTTGTTTGCTCTCTTTGAGTTGCGCGATGAAAGCAACGGATTTTGATGCCCTTAATTGTTGGGTATAAGGCGTCAGAATATAGAACATCGCTGCTAACGCAGAGGCGCTGGCCGCAAACAAAGCAAACTCTTTCATACCCCACATTTCAAGCAAAACAATACCCAACGCGCCAGCTCCGAGGGTTGTGGATTGCATTACAATTTCTTGCTGACCCGAAATTTTCGCATACTCATGGTGCTGATAATTTTCTTGGGTGAAAGCGTTGTTGGTCGTCCATGCAAAATTACTCGAAACCCAATACACCAATTGTGCAAAAGCCAGCAACCAGTGTGACTCGAACCCTAACCAATAAGCAATGAACACCACCAAAGCCATACCCGATTGAATCCATTGATTGAGCACGAGTAGTACTTTGCGTGAATGTCGGTCAATTAAAGTGGAAAAGAAAGGCGTTGCTAGAAAAGAAATCGCGGTGCAGCTCAGAGAAACTAAAGCGACGAATGTACCCATGTTAGGTTCGGAAAGCATGACCCATGGCAGTGCCATCATGAATAAGCCAGAGGAAATGCTGTCGAAGAAGCGGCCAGCTAAGTACGGCTGAGTTTTATTTTTCATTATGTTTGCCTCTAACTCCCGATGGATTTCAAAAGGTTGATGTCCAACTGTCTTGTGTTTAACAACCAAGTCGTTCGCGCTGAACACATTATCTTGAGATCGCCGGGGTTTAGCGTTAATTAAGATGGTGCAACTTTAAAACCTCAAGTAAACTTGAGGTAAAGCATTTTTTTAACAAAATTGATACACAGGGAGTCAAGGATGGAAATCAGCGTAGGAGAAGTGGCAAAACGTTCTGGAGTGAAAGTATCTGCCCTACATTTTTACGAGCAAAAAGGACTGATTTCGAGTTGGAGAAATCAAGGTAATCAGCGTCGCTACCATCGCAGTGTGTTGCGCCGTGTTGCGGTGATCAAAGCAGCGCAGCAAGTTGGGTTGTCGTTAGAAGAAATTAAACATGCGTTAGATGAACTGCCGAAACACCAAGCCCCTAACAAAGCGCAATGGGAAGAAATGGCAAGCCATTGGCATGAACAGTTAGAACAAAAGATTCAAAAACTTAAAGCGTTGCAAAACGATTTAGGCGGATGCATTGGCTGCGGGTGCTTGTCGTTAGAAACCTGCGCACTGCGAAACCCAGAAGATGTATTAGGGAAAGACCACTCGGGGTCGAACTTAACGTTAGAAGAAGAGTAGCGATTATCTCTATTCTTTGTCGAAACTGTCGACTACGATCGCGCCCATCGAAGCAGGCATTGTGATGACGATAACGCGCTTTATCGCAACCAAAGGCTCATTCATGAGTGGCAGCTTATCAAGACAGAAAAGAACTAACGCTACCACAACGGCCGCAATGAGGTACGCGATAACCACACGAAAAATAAAGATGGATACGCGATTCTTGATGTGGCTTTGAAACACGCTTTGATACGCGAAAAAACTGAGGAAAATGACAGAAAGACTTAACAGCATGAGCAAGTTTGCCATTGGTAGGCTCTCACCCAATCGCCACGCCTCCTCCGAAAATGAGATCGGGACTGCTAGGGCAAAAGCACCAACCA
Organism: Vibrio sp. D417a; assembly: GCF_030248595.1. Taxonomy (NCBI): domain Bacteria; kingdom Pseudomonadati; phylum Pseudomonadota; class Gammaproteobacteria; order Vibrionales; family Vibrionaceae; genus Vibrio; species Vibrio sp. D417a. The sequence goes on from NZ_JAHGAM010000001.1 coordinate 180,442, forward strand.
ATACTTGGCTAGCGTCTTCTAGATTAAAGTGGCTGCTCATGCTGTTTATTCCATTATTCGCTTGCTAGATGTAAGAGCTTTTCAAAACGCTCATTACCGTGCAGCAATTCGAGGTCTCGTTCTTCGGCAAGTAAATCACGAATGGATGGGCTGTATTCAATTGCGCGTTCCAAGTCTTCAATAGCTTGCTCTTCGATACCAAGGCGAGAGTATGCACACGCGCGTTGATACAGTGCAGGGCCGTTGGTGTAATCGACTTCAAGTACGCGGTTACAAATGCTAAGTGCCCAATGGTATTCGTTGATTTCCATCGCTGCGTCGGCTTTGTAAGTCAACGCTTCTAAATCACCTGGACGAATTAATAAGATTTCATCATAGATTTCAATACGTTGTTCTGGAGTTTGAGAGCTTTGTGCACGTAGCCATAAGTTATGGATCTCGTTGATTTTCTCAATCTCTTTGTTGTTTTCACTGATAATGCGAGTTTTGCGTTTTAAATCTCGCTCAAGGGCGACAAACTTTTTCTCGTATTCTTGGGCGATCTTCTCCAATCGTTTATCAGCCATCTCTTTGGTGTTGTGTTTAAACTCGCGCAGAGATTGCCATCCGACAAAGGCAATCAGCGATGCGACACCAGCAATGATGTAGAAGAAGTATGTAACGGTCACGTTGGCATAGTTCAACGATTTATCTGCGACCGTTAGCTCGCGATCGGTGATCTCTGTGATCATTCGCTTTTCTAGGCTTTGATAGTCCTGACGTAGCGCTTTTAGTTCATCTAAAATATAGCGTTCCATTAATGGTCTATCTAACAGATCCGATTCTGAATACTTTTCCTCCGATGCCATTGTTGGCAAGGCAAGTATCAGCGAGAAAAAAATACCAATAAATAAGCGCATATAACGTCCTTTCACGAGAAGAGTACAGATAGACCATGCAACAATAGCAAATAGCACAAACGTTTAGCAAAGTTATTACAAAAGAAATAACAGTCGTCTACGTAGAAGTCATATTCTTGTTGTTTTTCAGTTTGTTCCTGGTGGTTATTTGTTGTGATATCTTTTATCCTCCTTGCGAATTTATGATTAATGGAGTGAGCATGGACGCGCGAGCTAAGGATTACTTAGAACAATTCCTAGAATTATTATCACCAGAACAAAGGGAAGCTGTACCATCAGTCAGTGCTGACTATTATTGTGCCGACGAATACAACGCGAATGTATGCGCAGATTTGGTTCGTATTGGACAGAAAACTGCATCGTGCAGTTTGGAGCTTTGGTATCGAGAACATGGTGAAACCATGCCCCAAGTCGGTCATTTACAAGTAGTGACGAATTGGGATGGGGACCCGGTTTGCGTGATACGAATTACTGACGTAAGTACATGCAAATATGAGGATGTAACCGCAGAGTTTGCCTTCGCAGAAGGCGAAGGTGATAGAACCTTAAACTGGTGGCGTGATTCTCATACTGCATTTTTTAAAGCTGAATGCGATGAGTTGAACATCGATTGGCATGAGAAACGTACGCTGGTTTTAGAGCGTTTTGAAGTGGTGTATCCCGTCAATTAATCTCTGATAGCAGCACTGATTTGAAGTGCTGCTTTCTTTATTGAGAGACCATTTTTAGCGCTTTCGAGCGGTCACACTAAACATATGCCAATGTTTTTGGCTTCCTACTACAGTGGTCCCGTCTTCATCTCTTTCATGCAATGAAATGAGGTCGTAACCCTCGAATAAGCTTTCCACTTCCTTTTTTGTTAATGCGGTAATGTTTGGATGCATTTCGGAGGTCACCCAGGAGTCTTTCACTCCCAAGAAATCGCCGCAGAAGATACCGCCCGGTTGTAATGCGCTGTCTATTTTTGTCCAGACTTGTTTGAAGCCTTTGTCAGGGCAAAAGAACAAACTGGCATTTGCGATAACCAAGCTGCACTGAGGGTAATTAAATTCAGTAAAACAGCACTGCGAAACTGAAAATCGCTTATTACCTTCAAAGCGTGTTAAACAAGTTTTTACTGCATCTTCATTGCTATCACATGCGTGAACCTTAAATCCCTGTTCGAGGAGAAAGTGGCTGTCTCGACCTATTCCGCAGCCAATATCAAGAGCGACTTTGCCTTCTATCTTAAGTTGGTTTACGGCATTTTCCACGTTTGGGCGGTGAGGTTGGCTTAAAATTTTCTGATAGTATTCATTCCATTGCGCTGACATTGAACTTCCTTATGTTGGTTGTGTCCCCTGCCCAAAACTAGCGTCCATTTTGTTTTGCGTGACTGGGGAGGTTTGCAGTATTGGCAACTGTTATAGCTGATCTTCAATCGGTAATATTCCGGAGAACCAAGCGCCCATTTTTCGCCATACTCCTGCTTCTGGTTCGGACTCGTATTCTTCGCCTGTTTTTACGTCGATCCAGACAATGTCCCCGTCGCGCAGAGTTAAGGCGTAGGCGTTACTCGACAGTTGATTCGGCAGTTGTTCTAGAAACATTTGCACATATTCTGGCTGTTCGATAACAACGGCCATTTCGGTATTCAAAGCTGCCGAACGTGGGTCCCAGTTCATTGAACCAACGAAAAGTGTTTTGTTATCAATCGTCATTGCTTTAGCGTGTAAACTTGCTCTGCTACTCCCCGTGAGGCTCCACTTACTTTTGAGTTTCGCGCTCGCTTTTACTTCCCAAAGCTTGATTCCAGCTTCGAGTAGATCTTTTCGATATTTTGCGTACCAACCATGCACGGCAAACACATCGTTAGACGCGAGGCTATTGGTCACAATCGTGATATCAACGCCTCGCTTGGCCGCGTTACTTAATGCTTGAGTACCTGCTTCAGTTGGAACGAAATAGGGAGAAATGAGCACAAATGAATCCTCAACACTTTTAACCAGTTCCGACAAATTATCAATAAGTTGGCTCTCTCGGGTCGCGACTTTATCGGGCAGATCAAACCATACTTTCGCTTCTCCCCAGTAGAGCTTGAGTTTGCCTTGTTTTAGATCTTGGTACATATCCAGTTGAGTGAAGTCATAGCGGCCGGTTGAAAACTTTTCCTCTAACCGGAGTTTATTGACCTGCTTTTGAATCGCTTGGTCGGTAATTTGCTGTGAATTCGGTGTAATCCATTCCATTGGTATCGAATAGGCGCTATTCCAGTAGAGGTCGAACTGATCGGCAGTTTGTTGTACCGCCTCACCATAGAGCAGAAGATCAAAATCACCAAACTCAACTTGCGATTCAAAAGAGAAGTATTCATTGCCGATATTTCTACCTCCGACAATGGCGGAAACACTGTCTGCAATCAGAGACTTATTGTGCATACGACGATTAAGACGTTCAAAATCGCTAGCAAGAGCGAACCAACGGGAGTCGCGATACTGATGCGGGTTAAATAAGCGGATTTCTATATTAGGATGTGCATTGAGGGCAGCCATCACATCGTCGTTTCGCTTTTGCATATCGTCAAGCAACAGCCTTACTCGAACACCACGCTTTGCCGCTTCATACAAGCGCCACGTTATTAGCTGACTCGTTTCGTCACCGCGGTAAATATAGTATTGAAGATCAAGGCTTTTCTGGGCGGACTCGATCAAAGAGGTTCGAGCCAGAAGAGCATCGTGTCCCTGATTTAACGGTGCAAAGCCAGTTATGGACTTAGGATCTCTCCCGTAAGCTTCAAAGTACTGCGCAAGAACAGAATCCTTTTGATAACCGAGCTGAAAGCTGGTGGACTTTTCACTGGCGTCATTCAACGATACGGATGAGCATGCCGATAAAAGAGTGAGCAGCGAGGGGAAGAGCAACTTAGCGAGCGTTTGTAACAAAGCACATTTCCTTGTCTTACAGAGTGTTACCTACTCCAAATTATAGACTTAAGCTGACGCCACATGCACCCAGAACCGTTTGATAACGAGCGATTAATCAATGAATTGCCATAGAGCCTGCACTAAGTTCAACTTTTAGAGCGCAGATAATCATTTATTTTAATTATCATTATGGCCGTATTGGTCATAATCACTAATATCTGGTGATTATGACCAATAGCACACTGGATAAAATAATGGTTTTTATATAACCATATGATTTTTAATAAATAAATGCTTGGCATGTCATTTGCTGTTTAGAATAAAAGTTAAGTCAGAGCAACTTGCGCAGTTGGTTAATTTTTTGTTAATTTTATTAACTTTGAATTGGCAATAACTATCTAGTTAGCTGCTTAAAAGACTAGGCAAGTGCCGCTTTGATGTTTATTCAAATTCAATTCTCTCACCACCATGCTTACCGGGAGCAATGGACTGAATAAAAGTGTGGTGTTGAAAACAACAATAAAAAAGGATTTTCGATGTTAGCAAAACCCATATTACGTTGGCTTTTACCCTTCGTCGTCGTTGGAGGCTCTTATGCAGGATATGCTGCAATTGCCGCAACTGCGCCGGAAAAAGAGTCAACCAAAGATGCAATTACAGAACCTACTGTTCAGGCTTCTTCTCTTTTTCCTACTGATCACAAAGTGGTGATTACCAGTCACGGTGAATTAGTCCCTTTTGAAAAAACACACCTTTCCGCGCAAGTCAGTGGTGAAGTGATAAGTTGGCACCCGAATTTTGTAACGGGTGGCATCGTGAAACGAGGAGAGGTTCTTTTCACAATTGAAAGCGACAACTATGAAGCGTCGGTTTTACAAGCTGAAGCCGATTTAGCTAGTGCACGCGCAAACTTGATTGAGGAACAAGCGAAAGCCGAAGTGGCAAAACGTCAGGCAAAGAGACTGAGCGATAAGCAAGTGACGGATCTGTATTTACGCAAACCTCACGTTTTGAGCGCACAAGCCCAAGTGAAGTCGGCTCAAGCGGCACTCAAACGAGCAAAAAGAGAGTTAGAAAATTGCAAAGTCGTTGCACCTTACGATGCGCTGGTTGTTGAGCGTGATATTGGTGTTGGTCAATTTGTTACATCTGGTTCTCGAGTTGCCACGTTAAACAACATCGAAGTGGCAGAGGTGCACGTACCCATTGCCGGTTTTGATAGTGCATTTTTACCTGAATCCTTTGGTGAACTCACTGCGACAGTGACGCAGCAAGGTGTGTTTTCTACCACTAGAGAAGGTCGAGTAGTTCGTGATCTAGGCATGATTGATAGCGCTACCCGAATGATTAACATGGTCATTCAAATCGCGGACCCATACGGTGTCGATAACCAGCAGCCTCCAATTAAATTCGGCTCCTACGTTGAAGTGAGCTTCACTGGTAAGGAACTTAAGCACATCTACCGCTTGCCACAGGAATTAGTTAAAAACCGTACCGTGTGGGTGGTGAATGGCGATAATCAACTTCAACCCAGAACCGTCACGGTTTTGAGAGCAGAAGGTGAGTTTTTGCTGGTTGGCGAAGGTTTAGAGCAAAGTGATAAGTTGGTACTGACCTTACCAGAGTACCCTCAAAAAGGCATGGCGGTACAAATCGCAAAAAAGAGTGACGACTCCGAAACCGTCGTACAGTAAGTAGGAGTATGTCATGGAAGATACTAAACAAAAGGGCTTAATTGCCTATTTTGCGAATAATCCCGTCGCTGCCAACCTTTTGATGGTGTTCATCATTATCATGGGTGTGGTGAGTTTTCTCTTTATTCAAAGGCAGATGTTTCCGAATATTGAGGTGAACTACATTGATGTTCGTGCGACTTATCCTGGCGCTTCTCCTCAAGAGATAGAAGAGAGTATTCTCGTTAAGGTCGAGGAATCGATTAAAGACGTCACCGGGATTAAAAAAGCAGTCTCAACGGCCTCTAGAGGTAGCGCGTATGTTTCCATCGAGGTAGACGTTAATGCCGATATCAAGCGTGTCTTGGGTGATGTAAGCCAACGTATTGATACCTTGTCTAACTTACCAGCGGGTATGGAACCAATCAATGTCTACCAAGTTGAATGGCGCCAAGATGTAATCGAAATGGGGTTAGTTGGGGACCGACCGCTCGAGGAGCTTAAACCGCTTGCTAAGCAAATCGAAGATGAATTACTTCAGTTAGAAAACGTCATGCTGGTGTACCTGAGTGCGCCAGAAGAAGAAATAGCGATTGAAGTTGACCCACTTGTTCTTCGTAAATACGACCTGACGTTGAGCGATATCAGCAGCGCGATCAGCCGTTACTCTGCCAACTTTTCTGCGGGCGAAGTAAAAACAAACTCAGGGATGATTGCAGTAAGGATTGAAAACCAATACTACCGTGGTGATGAGTTTAAAAATATTCCTGTAAAGCTTGGCGCAAATGGTGCGAAGGTTTTACTGCAAGATATCGCCACGATCAAAGATGGCTTTACGGAAGAAGAGCGCTATTTTGAATACTCAGGGCAAAATGCGATCTACATGTCTGTTGAAGCAACTCGTGATCAGAACATTATCCCTGTTGCACAGTCCGTTCGTAATTATATTGAAGCAAAAAACAAGACATTGCCGCAGGATGTTAAGCTCAAAGTCTTAGTTGATACGACTTATTATTTAAATGGGCGTCTCGACATGATGTTGAAAAACTTGCTGCAAGGCGCTGCATTAGTCGCGATTATGCTGACCATTTTCCTACGTTTCCGCTTGGCTATGTGGGTAATGATTGGGCTACCTGTCTGTTTCCTCGGTGCTGTAATGATGATGCCTGCATTAGGGATCACGGTAAACATAGTGTCTCTTTTTGCCTTCATTATGGTGCTCGGTATTGTAGTTGATGACGCCATCGTGATGGGAGAGAGCGCTTACAGCGAAATTGAAGAAAAAGGCGGTGGCGTCGAAAACGTGGTTCGTGGTGTAAAACGTGTTGCCACACCAGCCACTTTCGGTGTGTTAACCACAATTGCTGTGTTTGCCCCTTTCTTGTTGTCTAGTGGTATTGATAGTGCCTTCTTTTATGGTATCGCGGGGGTCGTGATTCTTTGTTTGATCTTCAGTTTGATTGAATCGAAGCTGATCCTTCCTGCACACCTTGCGCATACTCATTTTAAGCCAGTTAAACCAGGTGGCTGGCGTGACCGATTTAACCAACGTTTTTTTGGTTTTGTAAACGGTCCGTATCGTAACTTTGTAACAACATGCACCCATTGGCGCTGGACAGTGTTTGCGGTGTTCTGTGGTTTACTGCTGATCAGCGCGGCTTTGATCAACGCGAATTATGTTCGGGTGATCCCTAATCCTAAAGTGCCGACCGACTATCCTGCGATCACTATTGAAATGAATGATACCGTTTCAAGTGAGCAGACAATCAGTGCACTCAAGACTATTGAACGTGTCATGCAAAAGATCGAATCTGAGACCATTGCGGAACATGGTCAAGGAATGATTCGTGATGTGCTGTCGTACAACAGAAGCCGCACCGAAGGTCGTGTATTAGTACCTCTGGTTGATGAAGAGTTACGCCCGTTCAATACATTTGAACTGGCTCGACGTTGGCGTGAAGCTATGCCTGTTATTCCAGGTATGAAGAGCATCAAAATCCGCGAGCAGAGTGCGGGTGGTGGTGACAGAGATGAGTTTGGTTACTTGTTGTTTGGTTCTAACATCAATGAGCTCAACGAGGCTGGGCGTTACTTGATAGAGCGTTTACAGCAGGAAGAAGGGTTATATGATATTTCATCTTCTATTGATTCTGGAAGCAAAGAAGTACTCCTGTCTCTTGCGCCTGTAGCGTACGATCTCGGTCTGGATCTCACCATGATCGCAGAGCAAGTTGGTGGCAGCTTTTATGGTGGCGAAGCACAGCGCATTATTCGTGATGGTGAAGAAATTAAAGTTATGGTGCGTTACCCGCAATTGACGCGTGAAGCATTCTCATCATTGCGTTACGCTGTGATTACCACACCAGCAGGTAAGAAGGTCATGTTGGGTGATGTGGTGAAGATCAATGAGCAGCCGGGCGTGAGTAGCATTCGACGTGAAGGCGGGTATCAAACCGTTTATGTCTATGGTTCGATAGACGAAGAATTGGTTGAACCTCAAGAAATCGTTAAGGTCATTGACGACAATATCTTACCGGATATGAAGCAAGCCTTCCCAACTGTGAAAACAGAATTGGGCGGTGATATTGAAGAGCAGGCTGCGCAGCGTAATGAACAGATTTTGTTCTTTATTGCAGGCATGATCATCGTCTACATCTTGTTAGCTGTACCGTTAAAAAGTTATACCCAACCTTTGATTGTAATGTCCGTCATTCCGTTTAGTCTGACGGGGGCGATTTGGGGCCATTTCTGGCTAGGTTTAGACATCAGTATGATGTCGACATTTGGTTTGATCGCCGCTGCTGGCGTGGTTATCAACGACTCTCTGGTTATGACAGATTACGTAAACCAAGTAAGAGAAAAGGGTATGAACATCAAACAAGCGGTTGTTGAGGCGGGTTGTGCTCGTTTTCGAGCTATCACGCTCACCTCAATAACGACGTTTGCGGGTGTATTGCCGATAATGTTTGAAACGAGTTTGCAGGCGCGTTTTGTCATACCGATGGCTGTCGCTTTGGGCTTTGCGGTGTTGTACGCAACGGTTCTGACTTTAGTGTTGGTGCCTTGTTTGTATTTAATGCTTGAAGATATTAAAAATATTTTCAGATCGATTAAGAGGTTTATCCATCGTTTGATTAATCGTTTCAGAAAGTCGCCAGTGACGTCGAGCATTGAAGCAAGCTTATCGACTTAACAAGCTTGATGTTAACGATTAGGAGCAGCCTTCGGGCTGCTTTTTTGTTTCCGCATTTTGATTCAAAGTGATTTTTTAGTGGGCAGTTACGTAATTATCTGATGAGAAAACTGCCTGACAAAGTATTTCTAATATGTATGTTTCTAATGTTTTAAATTTGCATGGTTAATTTGACACTTGGTTAGCGAAATTTACCAGACGAAGATAACGTTGAATATGAGGTTTTATTTAAGTTATTGAAAAATAACAAAATAAAAGTTGGCATCGTATGTGCAATATATAAATTGTAATTAAAATTAACTGCTAATCCTCAAGGAGCTTATTATGAAAAGCGTATTTCTATCTACTCTAAGTCTTATTGCTGTAATGTCATCACCAATCGCTGCTGCTAACACTTTAGACAAAGAGGAGTGGAGCTCAGATTTACGTCAGGACTTTTCTGAAATGAAACATGAAGCTATAGCAGATATTCAGCAAATGAACATGGATGCCATTCACGCACGTGATGAGCGTATCGTGAAAAACATTAAAGATGAGCAAGAACAGTTAGTAAAGGTAACGTGCCACAAAGAGAAAGCAAGCAAGTCATAAACGCCGCTAAAAGAGACTAACAGACGAAAATGAATCCAATACGAGTTCGGTGTTAGTTAGCAGTAAGCACTGACCTTGTTGCTCTACTTGCCAGCCTTTTAAGGCTGGCTTTTTTGTTTCTCATTTCATGGGTGGAGATCAGATCCTCAAGCTTATTATCAATAGTTGGCGTGTTTGATGAGCTATTGCTGGATGGAGCGGATGTAACTTTCAAAAGTGTAGATTTCAGTAAAGTGGAGGTGATGTTAGATATTTAAAATTTAGAAAAGATCCGATCTCCTTTTTGACCTTCATAATACCTTAGTATGTGGCTTACCTTTACTTGAATTAGAACTCATATTGCAGGCTCTCGTTTAAAGGTATTGATGCATATTTGAAGAGTAAGAGATAGACATATGAGTTTTATTAAAATGTGTAAAGATGGTTTTAGAGGAAAGCCGGATTTCTCTGACTTGTTACATAATGCGTTTCAGATAGATGACTTAGTGCTGTCATTTGAGTGTCCGAACAACATATATGAAGGACATGTATACCAGGATCTTGTTAATTTAGAACAGTTCGATGTTGAATCAAAAGTAGAGAGGCATGAAAGGTTTGTAAAGTTAGCTACGGTATATTTTTTGTTTCAGAAGAAAATATTAAACCCTTTGCTTCCTATTAACAAACAAGGTGGATTATATATTAGGTTACGGGTTAAATCTGCTGGAGAAGATATTAATAATATTAGTCAATTGTCTTCATTTTTAGAGAGAGAGTATTATGATTTTTATCATGCCCCGGAGCAAAGTGAAGGCTCTATGAGGGGGTATCATACAGACTTGATGAAAGAATTGACTAAGCGTGTGAATAAACAATGGGGAGAAATTCCAGAAAGTGAAGACCGAAAAAGAGAAAAAGAAGAATATTTAATTAGAGGTTTCTTAAGTGGTTATCCACCAATAAAGTGTGAGCTAGTTGAAGTTGGAAAAAACAAATACTCAAAATACTCAGAAGGTAATCTTAAGTATAAGAGTGAATTACGAAGAGTATACAATTTACCCATAAAAAATGAATTCTACCTGAGCATCGAGTTTTGGTATAAGTACGAATCGATGTTTGCTAAGCAGAAGTTTTTAGATTGGGTGAGAAGTGCGGATGAAACCTTTGAAAAAAAAGTATTGGAATTACTGGATTTGTCTCCGCTCATCGACTCGTATATAGCCAAAGCGGTAAAGGGATTGAACGAAAAAACTAAGGCAGAGTAACACAGCGTCAAGAAAAGCTAGCAAAGTATGTAGCCATGAGAGAAAAATGAATCAAATTGGATGTCTATTTACCTTTGTACGCCATGGCGCACATAAAGCCAATGGATTTAGTATAGAGCTTATCACAAATATCAATACATATTTAAATAACAAGAGATATAAATATGAATTTTATCAAAATCTTTAAAGATGGGTTTAGAGGGAAACCAGATTTTGCACACTTGTTACATAATGTATTCCAGATAGATGACTTAGTACTATCATTTGAATGTCCGAACAATATATATGAATGTCATGTATACCAAGATTTTATTGAATTACAACGGTTCAATATTGATTCAAAAGTAGAGCGGCATGAAAAGTTTATAAAATTGGCCACGATTTATTTCTCTTTTAAAAAGAAAATAATAAATCCACTATTACCAATCAATAAACAAGGTGGTTTATATATTAGGTTAAGGATTAAATCTTTAGATGAAAATATTACTAGTGTTAATCAACTATCCTCATTTATAGAGAAAGAGTACGTGGATTTTTATCATGCTGTAGAGTCACCTGACGGTTCTCAAAAAGGTGATCATACAGAGTTGATGAATGATGCCATTGCGTACGCAAATCATCGTTGGGGAATAGACCCGATAAACGAAGAAAAAAAGAGAGCGAAAGAAGAGTTCCTTGTAGGAGAGTTTCTTCGTGGTTATCCTCCAATCAAATGCCAAGATATCAAGATTGGTGAAAATACATTTTCAAAATATGTAGAAGGAAATTTGGAGTATAAAAAAGACTATCGAAGAGTGTACAATTTGCCTATCAAAAATGAGTTTTACTTTAGTATTGAATTTTTATATGAAATCGAGCCTATATTTGCTCAAAAAAAGTTTTTAGATTGGGTAAGACACGCGGATGAAATCTTTGAAAAAAACGTTTTAGAGTTGCTAGCACTGTCTCCGCTTATTGATTCGCATACTACCTCCAAATCCGAAAGGTTGGCAAAAAAAGTTGATCCAGAGCGTTCATACTTAACTTAAAGAAAAAAGCCCGCGAAGAATGCTTTCACGGGCGAAAAAAGGGCACCAAATTGGGTGTCTATTCATTTTGGAGGTGGTCGAACGTCCATATAAAACTGACAATAGGCTTGGTGAGAGGCTTACCACCAGCGCGACCAACGAGGCTAAAGTTAACATTGTTGTAATGATTGTTAAAATGTTAATTCTTCAATCAATGTTTTCATTATCGTGAGTTTAAATTGTGAATGTGTTGCCTGTGTGTATTTTTACTCTGTGAAATGCCGTTTTTGACAATAAAACATATTATAAATCTTGTGTTGGTTATTTGATTTGGTTATATAAAACTCAACATACTTAATCCTTAACTGTTCATATTTACACTTAATGAGACACAATAACCCTCTGTTTGTTAAGTGATTGTGTGTTTTTTAACGCATTGGTATTGAACAAAAAGCGACCTAAGCCGCTCTTGTTCATTTTGATAAGTTTACTTATCAGTCGTTTTAGATTTCTTCGTGCTTATGGACTAGGCCGAAGTCAGCTAAAATGGCATACGCAGCAGGGATCATAAACAACACCAGCAGAGTGGATGCGAAAATACCAAACACGATGGAGATAACCAGTGGTTGGATAACCTGTGCTTGCAGGCTGGTTTCAGTCAGTAACGGAAGCAAACCTGCTGCAGTGGTCATTGATGTCAGGAATACTGCTCTAAAGCGTTCCCGACTGGCTTTGACGACCGAGTCGTGCACATTATCCCCTTCATCGACATGATGGCGTATGTACTGAACTAACAGAATCGAGTCATTCACCACAATCCCCGCTAATGAGACGAAGCCCATCATACTTGGCATACTCAATGAGTGACCGAGTAGGATGTGTCCCCATACCACGCCAATAAAGGCGAGGGGAATCGCAAGCATGACGACGAATGGTTCCAAATAACTGCGGAATTGGTAACTCAGAATCGCAAACACGCCAAACAAACCAAGCAAGAAGCCTTTACCCATTGATGCCCCAGTTTCAGCGGTATCTTTGGCTTCGCCTTCAAAATCAAAGCGAAGACCAGGATACTTTTGCATAAGCTTTGGTGCTTCATCTTGTTGGAACTGACGAATAATGGCGGTTGAGTTGGCTTTCGTATTGTCGATATCGCCGAATACGCTCACAGTCCTCAAGCCATCAATGCGCTGGATTCTTACGTAATTACGTTGGAAATCCAAAGTCGCAATGGTTGCGAGGGGGATTTGACTGCCATCGGACAAGATAATCGGAAAGTTTGCCAATTGCTGTAAGTCACCGGCTTGTGCTTTATCGAGGCGAACTTCGATTGAAATGTTTTCTACCCCAACTTGGATCTCGTCTGCGGTTTGGCCAAAGAAAGCTGCACGCAATTGATTGGCGATGAGTTGGCCGTTAATCCCGTAAGCTTCTGCGCCCGGACGCAGTTTTACCAAGACTTCTTCTTTACCCATACGCATGTCATCCAACACGCCATGGACACCGTCAAACTCATTTAAGTATTGTTGAATGTCGATAGAGGCGGCTTTGAGCGCATCCAGTTCATCATGCTTCGCTCGAATTTCAATCGCTCGTCCACCCGGCCCCATGGTCGGTTGTTTAAATACCAGTGAGATAGGATCCGCAAGTTCACCAATGTCTTCACGCCATGCGTCGATAAATTCATCGATGAGTGTGTTACGACTCTCGGCGCCCAGCAAATCCAGACGTACCGTGGCAATGTGAGGGCCAGATTCATTCGCGTCGGCGTTAGCGTTGAATTGACTGGTGATGTGTAGAACCAATGGATTGCCGTCTTCCACTTTCTCTGTCCATTCTTTATCTAGCTTTTGAGCGGAAGCGACGATCTTATCGACGACAGCTTCCGTTTGAGACAGAGAAGAACCCGGAGGAAGAATAATGCGCGCTTCTGCAATGTCGCCATCCAACTCAGGGAAGGGTTGGAACTTGAGTAAACCACCTACTAACGTGGCAGCGGAGATAAGAAGTAATGCAACTACGCCCCCCATAAAGGCATAGCGATACTCGACCACTTTATCCACTGCGTTGACCAAGGTGGTGTTGCGGAAGTTTTCAAAAGAAGCGAGCAGCTTTTGTTTGAACTTCGGTGTCTTTCGCTCTTGTTTCTGTTTGTGTAGTGAGTGAGAAAGGTGGTTAGGTAGGATCAAGAAGGCTTCCACCAAACTTAAGCTCAATACGAGGATCAGAACTTGAGGAACTGCTTTAAGTACCGCACCCATTTCACCTTGCAGGAATAACAAGCTACCGAAAATGCACACTGTGGTTAGGAAGGAAGAAATTACCCCCGGCAGTACCTTTTTCACGCCTTTAATTACGGCATCATCGATCTCTTCTCCTCGGTCGAGGTGAGCGGCGATCGATTCGGCAATAACGATGGCGTCATCCATCATGATACCGATGGCCATGAGTAGCCCGACTAAAGACATGATGTTGATGGACAGGCCAAGTTGCGCCATCAAAAATAACCCACCTAAGAAGGCAACGGGTAAACCAGCTGCGACCCAAAAGGAATAGCGAAAACTAAAGAACAACCACATGGTGGCGAAGACCAGAATGATACCTTGCCAACCGTTTTTGACCATCATGGTCAGGCGATCCCAAAGTACGGATGAAAGGTCATTGGTCATTTGTAGCATCACACCGTCTGGCGCGATAGCTTGTTGTTCTTCGACAAATTGAGCAACCCGTTCCTTGATACGCAGTGCGTCATCTTCTTTGTTTTTGCTGACTTTTAGTAGGGCAGAAGGGTGACCATCGAAGAGGACTTTCTGTTCGTCCAATTCAAACCGGTCGGTAATCGTCGCAATATCTCTTAGACGGATGATTGATCCATTTGGACCAGATCCCACGACGATAGTCTCAAGCTCTTCCGGCGTTACGCGTCGTTCGTCAAAGCGGATCAGAAAGTTCTTATCTGGCGTTTCGACATTACCACTTGGCAACTTGACGTTTTGACGACCAATCTGCTCTGCAATATCACCCACACTCAAGCCAAGTTGGCGAATGGCTTGAGTATCTAACTCTACTCGGTATTGGTGGTCAGAGAAGCCTGCAACTTCAACCAAAGAGACATCGTAATCGATTTTTAACGTGCGTTTAAGCTGTTCGGCATACGCTTTTAGCTCTGGCCATGTGGTATCTGCGGTGATCGCGACATCCACAACTGGCTCGTTCCAATCGAGCTCTTGGACCACAGGAGATTCAATCTCTTGTGGGAAGTCGTTTATCGAGTTGATCTGGGTTTGAACATCAACCAACATGCGCCCAATGTCGGCTTCTTCATTCAGTTTTAAGATAAGACGCGCAGAACCCTCAATCGCTTCACACTGAGTTTCTTTAATGTTGGCAAGGCCATCGACAGCATCTTCCATTCGGATACAGATGCTCTCTTCTACCTCTTGAGGGGAAGCGCCAGGGTAAACCACACCGGCTAGGATGTAGGGCGGATCAAACTCAGGAAAAGTTTCACGCTTAATCGTGGAAAGTGAAGAAATCCCCAATATCAGCAGCGTTAGCATCAGCAAGTTGGCTGCTGTTGGATGCTTGGCGAAGAATCGGATCATGAATCAGACTCCTCAATAGCCGTTTCTGACTGTTCAGGTGACTCTTTCAATAGCATGCCGTTAATCGCAGGCAGCAAATCGTTGATGATCAGCTTCTGACCTTGCTCTAGTTCACCATCGATCACCACTTGGTTATTGCGGCGATATAACACTTCAACCGTGACGACTTGCAGACGGTTGTCATCTCCCATCAGGTAAATCTTATCGCCATGAAGCGCACGCTCTGGGATGACCCAACTCGGGTTCTCTTGTCCCTCAATCAAGGCACGCACAAACATGCCGTTCACCAATGGAGGCGCAGACGTTGGGTTTAATGCACGGTAGTCTTGTTCAATTTCCAGAATCACACCGGCCGTCGCTTGGCTTGGATCAACCGTTTCACTGATGCGTGCAACTTTCGCAGGCCAGCTTGCAGAGAGGTTACCGCTGCTGAGTTCAATGTTGGCATGAATCGCATTCATATCAGGTTGTGGAATACCAGATTCATCGCGGACAAACTCACCGATGCTCGCCGCCAAAGTTTGCATGTCATGAATGGATAGTTGAGCTTCCACTTCCATGACATCAATACCATGTCCTGTCACCATGGTTTGTTGGAGGTTAACCACTTGCTTTTTCTCAATTTCTACGTCAGCAATACGCAAATCGTAAGGAAGCGTGATGATGGTTTTATCAAGCGAGCGTTCGGCCTCATCCACTTTTGATGCATTAACTTTAACTAGGGCTTCCGCGACTCGTTTCTCATCCGGCATCAAACCAATTTGATTTTCAATATCCAGTACTAACTTACGTTGAGAGAGCGCGCTTTGCTCTTGCTGATCTACATCCGATTGCGAGGTTAAGCCTTTCTTACGTAGGTTTTGTTTACGGTCTAACTCTTTGTTGGCGATAACCAGACGGTTGGCTTCTATCTTGAGTGTGCTTTTGAGATTCGCTTCTTCTTGGTTCAGCTTAGCCAGAGAGGTTTGAGCAGATTTGAGATCGGCTTGAGCTTGAACCAGTTTCAACTCGTAATCGAGTGGGTCGATTCGCAAGATTTCTGTCCCTGCTTGCAACACTTGTCCTTTTTCCAGCTGCGGATGGCGGTAGACCACTTTCCCCGTCACTTCGGCTATCGCTTTCCATTCCACTTTTGGGGCGATCTTGCCAAACCCTATGGCTACTGGAGCAATGGCTTTGAGCTCAAGTGGAATCGTCTCGACCAACCGTGCACGATCTCCAGCGGGTTTTACGGGCAAATCTGGTTTGAGGCTAATCGCCAAAAACAGAATGACGACCCCCACCGCAAGAGCAGGAAAGAACAGCAGCTTTTTATTTATCTTCATATTGTTCGCCCGAGTCTAAAAATCCATGTTTCATCAGTTGTATGTTGTGTTCGAATAATCGGTTCAAGAAGGCTTCAGAAAGTTCAATGCCATGAATGGCGAGCAGTGCTGGTGGTGCCATAAAAGGAAATACCATCAAGCTGATGTAAGAGACGCGACAAAGTTGAGGGTCGGCGTCTTTTCGTAAAACGCCACTGTCGATCAACTTATCAAAGATCACGCCTTGCATTGGCTTACTGATATCTGCGAAGACTTTTTCGAGCAGTTTGCGTTGGGTTTCCGATGGGGGCATATTCATAACTTGGGCAACTAAGCGTGGGAACTGTGGTACCTTGATCATTTCGCGGTAGTAGGTGCGCATTAGATCGAGAAAGTTTTGCTCGTTACTGTTGGATACCAACGTCTGCATCTGCTTTTGCATCGGTGACAGTGTTTCGCGCAACATGGTCTCGAACAAGCCTTCTTTGTTGCCAAAGTAGTAACGAATCATCGCCACGTTCACGCCTGCTTTCTGCGCGACTAGGCGAGTAGAGACCTTGTCATAAGCCATAATGGTGAAGAGTTCGCGCGCGTGGAAAATCAGTTTTTCCCGTGCGTCGATATTATCTGTGGGTCTTCCCGCCCTTCGATGCGCTTCCGTCACAATCTTCTCTCAAAATATTAAACATTTGATTAATTATAAGACGCTGATTTCTCATGCGACATGTGAAAAATTAATCAGTATTTAATCAAGTGATTAATTTGTGATGAAGAGAAGTAAAAAAGAGCAGAAAGAACTGCTCTTTGAACAAATAGAAAAGTATTTACTTAGGAAAAACGGTCTTTTGAGGCTAGATCACCCCCAACTTAACACACTCCAATTCGGTCTGTTGGCGTGTTCTTTTAGTTGTGGGCATGGATTTACCAGATAAGCGTAGTTCGCGTATTCACAAAGCGGTAAATCGTTGATTGAATCGGTATAGAAATGGATTTCGGAATAAGGCTCAGGCTGATTTTCTAGCCACTGTTTTAATCGCGTGACTTTGCCTTCACGATAACTCGGGATACCGTCGATTTCAGCAGTATAACGGTTGTTTTTCTCGATTAAATCAATTCCGAGTGCGGTTGGAATATTAAGACGGCGACCAACGGCTTCCACCAAAAAAGTGACGCTGGCAGAGATGATAACCATATCTATACCATCACGAGACAGTTGCTCAATCAGGGTTTTGGCTTGAGGGAACTGTTTAGGCAAAATATGGCTTTCAACACATTCTTCAACCAAGGCGTTTACTTCTTCAATCGGCATGTTTTCTAGTGGCTTCATGGAGAACGCTAGGTAATCTTCCATGTCCATTTTTCCTTCAGAGTACAAGGCCATTAGACGCTGATCTTCCTTAATAAATAAAGGATCAGTCGCGATGCCTCTATCAACCATAAACTCGTTCCAAATCATTGCGCAGTCAGCGTTTATTAGGGTTTCATCCATATCAAAAACATACAAAGGTTTGGACATGTTTAGGCTCTCACTGGTTGAATTTCGTTTAGGTTAAAGAGTAGCTCTAGTTGGCTGCCATTCGCTAGTAAGCGTTCTGAAGAGCGGTTAAGCAAGTCAACAGTGAGCTCACACTCCTCAACGTTCACTTGATAGCGAATAACATTACCTAGAAGCTGGTGGTTGGTGATCGTACCTACTTGTGGCGCTGAGATGTGGCTATCATATTGACGACCTTGCTCTTTTACATATATAGACTCTGGGCGAATCGCTACTTTCCATTCGGTATCAATGTTGAAGAGTTGCTTGGCTTTATTGGCCTCTACAAGGTTGTAGTGCCCCATGAAACCGGCCACAAACTCGTTAGCAGGATGAGTATAAATTTCTTCAGGTGTTCCTGCTTGAACAATTTCCCCTTTACTCATTAGGAAGATACGATCAGACATAATCATCGCCTCTTCTTGGTCATGAGTTACGAAGATAGTGGTGAGATTCATCTCTTTCTGAATGTCTCGGATTTGCTGACGAAGGTGTTTGCGGATTTTGGCATCAAGCGCAGAAAGTGGCTCATCAAGCAATAATATGCGAGGTTTCACCACCAACGCTCGAGCGAGTGCGACACGCTGGCGCTGACCGCCAGAAAGTTGATGCGGATAGTGTTTTTCTTTACCTGCCAGATCCACCAGTTTGATGACTTTAGCCACTTCACGTCGAATATCATCATTCGCAAGCTTTTTCATTTTTAAGCCAAATGCAATGTTGCCTTCGACGGTCATATTGGGAAACAGCGCATACGATTGAAAGACCATCCCAATACCACGCTCTTGCGGGACTTGATGCGTGATATCTTCTCCGTTTACCCAAATCTCGCCTCCATCGACAGGGTTAAGCCCAGCAAGGCTGCGAAGTAGTGTCGATTTACCACAACCGCTAGGGCCCAAAAGCGTAATGAATTCACCTTGCTCGATGTTAAAGTGAATATCCTCAAATACGGTGTTATCACCAAAACGTTTAGTTAGATTTTTCGCTGTTACGTAGCTCATTGTTTGACTCCTCGGCTGAAACGACTTGCCAACCAAGTCAGTAAAAAAATAAATAGGAAGTAGGTCATCACTAAGGCAGACGTAAAGTGGCCGCTCGTCTGACGCATGTTATACAAGTAGATTTGCAGGGTTTCATAACGTGTGCCGACTAAAATATTGGCGAACACAAACTCTCCCAATAGAAATGAAAATGAAAGGAAAAGCGATGCCATCAGTCCTTTTTTGAGGTTAGGTAAAATGACCATCAAAAACGCTTTGGTTGTGCTTGCTCCTAGCAAGTGTGCAGCGTCCATTAAATCGTTAAGGTTAATTGCTTCGAAGCTATTAGAAATCGCACGATACATGAACGGTAACGCTATGGTGAAGTAAGTACCTACTAGAATCCAAGGAGTACCGATAAGGGAGATTTCACTGTCAGCATAAAGTTGAAGCAAGCCGACGGAGGACACCACTGGTGGTACAGCGAATGGTAGCAAAATCAATACGTTCATGAGCTTATCGAGCCTTGGAAAGTAGTAAAACACCACGAATATCGCTGGCAGAACCAGAATCACACTGAGGGTTAGCGAAGCAATACAAATAAACAGCGAACGCCCAAACGCTTGCAAAAAGCGTGGGTCGGTCAGCAATTTAACGTACCAATCAAAAGTGAAACCATCTGGAAGCACCGTGGCGCCCCAGCGTGATGAAAGCGAATAGACAAAGGTCGCTAAAATCGGGATGAGCATGATCCCAACAATGGAATAAACCACCGTTTTATGGAATCGAGTATTAACGTTGTTCATGACTACTTCCTACCTGCATAGCTTTTCGAAATGAGCCATTGGTTAATCACTGTGATAAAGGCAAGTAACGCCATTAGAATCACCGAAATTGCAGCGGCGAGATTAGGTTCAAGGAACAGGTCTCCCGATACCAGACTCGCAATTCGAATTGTGATGACGTTATAGTTACCGGAGGTCAGCGCATAAACACTCGCATAAGCGCCAATTGCGTTGGCTATTAAGATAATAAAGGTACCGAATAAGGCTGGTGAGAGCACTGGCAGCGCGACTTTCGCCCAATACTGTGATGTTTTGGCTCCCAGTAGCGCAGCTGCTGCTTGCCAATCATCACTCAACGCGTCGAACGCAGGGTAGAGCAACAACACCGCCAGCGGGATTTGGAAGTAGATGTAAATGGCCAGCAGACCCCATTTACCATAAAGGTCGAAATCACCGAGTAAGCCATACTGCTTGAGCAAAAGGGTAATCGCCCCATTGGTGCCCAAAATAATGATAAAAGCGAATGACAGAGGTACGCCTGCAAAGTTGCTGCTCATGTTCGTAAACGCAATCACACCGTCGCGGACTTTAGAATCGACTCTGCGTAGAGAAGAGACCAACAGAGTCGCAATGGCTAAGCCAAAAATGCTCGACCATACAGCTAACCACAAACTGTTGCCAAACGCTTGCATCATAAAGGCGGAGTCGAGCACTTCAATGTAGTTATCGAAGGCAAACTCGCCATCGTAGATAAAGCTGTTTAACAGCACCCAAATCATCGGTGCGAGTTGAAATAGATAGAAAAACAGCGCGAAAGGCGCCAACCAAATGGCTGGCTTAAAGCGCTTTAACCAAGTACTTGCCAAATTTGAGCGTGATTCGCTAGAGCTAGGGGAGAGGACAGAACTGCTCATAGTGCTAACAATTCCTGAGTGTATGGCTTCGTGTGGTCAAGGTTTAGCAATTGACAAACGGTGCCACAAATATCAGTTTGCTTAATATGACAATCTTGATGGGTAAACTTATCACCAATGACAAACAGGGGAACTTCTCGTTCTTCAGGTAAAATCCCACCGTGAGAAAGATCGTTGTTCATGCCATGATCGCTGGTCACAATGATTTGATACCCATCAGCAAGCCATTGATCGATGTAGTTGGAAAGAATAATGTCTGCACCTCGCGCACAATTGCGGTATTGGCGAGAGTCTAGGCCAAACTTATGTCCTGTATCGTCGATATTCATCGGGTGGATCAGTAAGAAATCAGGTTGATAGTTGCGACGTAAATACTCTGCGTCCAGGAACAAGGCTTCATCAGGATAATGATCCCAATGGTAAAAGTAGCCGTGCTGGATATTCAGGGTTTCATCATGCGTGAAACGATCGCGAACAGGTTCAAATGGCGCGCGATTATAAAGCTCACTTACCCAGTGGTAGGCAGCCGCAGCGGTCACTTTTCCTTGGGCTTTTGCCAAACTGAAAATGGAATCGTGTTTGGATAGACGAACGATATTGTTGTTTACGATGCCGCTTTCTACAGGGCGAACGCCCGTTAAAATGCACTCATAAAGTGGGCGAGACATAGAGGGCAGCTCACACTGCACAGGATAAAGCGTTGCGCGAGTTTCTTGTTGGGAACGACTTTGTTCTAGAAGACCATTGAGGTAGCCCATGCAATCACGGGCTACCTGATAGTTCAGTCCATCTAGAACAACAAGGATGACCTTATTGCTCATAACGACTTACTCTTATTGCTGGTGGATTAAGACACTTTCTTGCCATTGACGTGGCAGCTTACGTGCGGACTTTTCCCAAGCTGAGAAGTCAGTCACTGGGTGAACATTGCTGTATTGGTCATTAGCAATTAGCTTGTCTTGCACTGCTTGAGGCAGTGTGATGTTGGTGCGGATTGGACGCGCATAACCTTCTGCTAAGTTGATTTGCCCTTGATCGCTGAAGATGTATTCACGAGCAAGCTTTGCTGCATTAGGGTTCTTCGCGTATTTATTGATTATGGTTGTATAACCAGAAATCACAGAGCCATCTTGAGGAATGCTCACTGTAAAGCGGTCGCGGTCAATTTTGTCGCGGTAGTTCAATGCATTGAAGTCCCACATGATCGCCACTTCAACTTCGCCTTTTTCTAGGTTGGCGATGTTCGGATCGGTAAATGAAAGACGACCTTGCTTCGCGAGTTCAGAAAAGAATTTGAGCGCAGGCTTGAGGTTGGATTCGTCCCCACCGTTGGCGAACGCTGCGGCGAGAACCGCGTTGTTTGCCTGTGCTGCTACGCCTACGTCACCTACGGTCACTTTGTAGTCGCCTTTTAATAGGTCATCCCACGTTTTTGGCGCGTCTTTTACGAGGTTATTGTTGGAGATAAAAGAAATAGTGCCAGTGTAAGCAAGTGCCCAATGACCATCTTCGTCTTTTGCCCAATCTGGGATGTCATTCCAAGTTGTTGGTTTATATGGCTGAGTGACGCCTTTTTTAACCGCTACACGTGCGAAGGCAAAGCCTACGTCACCAATGTCTGCGGTCGCGTTTTTCTTCTCAGCTTCGAATTTTGCGATTTCTTGAGCCGAGCTCATATCCGTGTCTTGGTGCTTAAGGTTGTAATTTGACTTTAAATCAGCCCAAGTGTCTTTCCAGTTTGCCCAACTGTCAGGCATACCCACACTGTAAACCGCCCCTTCTTTTTGTGCTGCTGCTACCAAAGATTCAATATCGGCTTCTTTCGCTACTGTTGGCGTAGCGAGCGTTACCGCAATGATTGCCGCTGGTGCGGTAATTGAACGACTTAGCAAAGTTTTCATTGTCTCCATCCTTCTGGACTAGGTCAGTAAGTTCGCTTTGTATGCTATGGATGGAATGTGACGATTTAGCGCAAGTAATTTGACAGTTTTGCTGATTTTATATGGCACTTATATTTCATACGTTCAGTATGTGTTCTGTTGATTAATGTCATATTTTTGTTACGTAAACGCCTTATGTTATTCGTCAAATTATCGTTGGACTAGATCAGAATGAGAGCGACAGGCACCGGACAATTTGGTACCCAATTAGGAAAAATTAGAAGCAGCTTAAAACAGCAGATTCTTTCCGGCATCATGTCGGAAGGACAAAAACTGCCGTCAGAGAGAGAGCTCAGTGAGCTGTTTTCTACGACTCGAATCACTATCAAAGATGCGTTGGTGTCTTTAGAAACTGAAGGTCTTATTTATCGAGAAGAGCGCCGGGGTTGGTATGTATCTCCTGAGCGTATCTGTTACAACCCGTTGTCTCGTTCTCACTTCCATCAGATGATTCGAGAGCAGCATCGTATTGCAGAAACTAAGCTACTCAACGTGCGAAGTGAAATGGCCGCAGGTGAGTATGCCAAATCGTTAGAGGTTGAGCGAATTACCCCAATTTATGTGATTGAACGGTTACGTTTTATTGATGGGCGAGCGGTATTGTTTGTTGAGAACGTGCTCAAAGCGGCACTGTTTGAGGGTATATTGTCTGAGAACCTCACTATGTCCCTGACGGGCATTTATCGTGAGAAGTATGGTTACGAGACAAAGCGCTCTCGTTTTGATGTAATTCCAACGTCAGCTCCTGCTCATGTCGCTAAGGCGTTGAACCTAGCTGAAGGACAACCCGTTCTGAAAATTCGGCGGGTAAACTACAAACAAGATGGCAAATTAATGGACTGCGAATTCGAGTATTGGCGTCCAGACGCAGTGATGATTCGCATTGATAGCGTAGGATAAAGCGCAGAATTAAAAAGAGCCCAATGAAAGGCCCTTTTTCGCATATTGGTTAGAGAGGCGGTTTAAACGAGGCCTTGCTCTTTCGCCATTCTGCTTGCAATGCCGGGTGCTTTCCAAATGCTTGGCAGCAAAATGAAAGACACAGGCACGGCAGTAATTACAATGAAAGACTGCAATGCAGAAATACCACCAGAGCCCATTGAGATAAGCGCAATAGCGACAATACCCATA
Source organism: Vibrio sp. D417a (assembly GCF_030248595.1). Taxonomy (NCBI): domain Bacteria; kingdom Pseudomonadati; phylum Pseudomonadota; class Gammaproteobacteria; order Vibrionales; family Vibrionaceae; genus Vibrio; species Vibrio sp. D417a. The sequence continues at coordinate 204,148 of NZ_JAHGAM010000001.1, forward strand.
ATCAGACCCCAGAACGAGCGAATCACTGCGTTTGGTTCTGTTGAGCCCGTCATCACTACACTGATTGTGTAAGTCATCGAGTCACCCGTCGTCACGATAAATGTTGTCGTTAAGATCAGGAACAGAACCGAAATGATCATTGGGTAAGGTAATTCACCAGTAATCGCTAGCAGTGCTGCGGGCAAGTTAAAGCCTTCAAACGCAGATGAAATCAAACCAGGGTTATCAAGTTCAAACGCAAGGCCACTGCCACCAACGATACTAAACCAGAAGCAAGTAATCAGCGGTGCCGCGATGCTAATAGACATGATTAATTGGCGAATTGTACGACCACGAGAGATACGAGCAATAAAGATCGCCATCATTGGGCCATAACCGATAAACCAACCCCAGAAGAATACTGTCCACCAGCTTAGCCAGCCTGTATCACCACGGTAAAGTGCCATAGGGAAGAAGTTATCCACCATACGACCAACGCCTTGCACGTAGCCATCAACGATAAAGCTTGTCGGCCCGAAGAACAGGATGTAACCAATTAATAATACAGATAAAATGATGTTGTAACGACTGACGATTTGAATACCCTTGCTCAAACCGCTCAGTGCGGAAAGGGTATACATCAGGATCGCAGCCATAATAACCATACTTTGCGTTACGAACGTATCTGGCAGGCCAAACAATGAATTTAGCGCGTAGCTAATTTGTAAACCTAAGAAGCCGATAGGACCGATGGTTCCTGCTGCTACTGCAATGATGCTACATGCGTCAGCAACATCACCAATCCAGCCTTTAATGGCTTTATCACCAAACACAGGGTAAAGCAGAGTACGCGGCTTAAGAGGCAGGCCTTTATCGTAATGCAAGTGCATTAAGACAATGGAAGATAGACCACCAAGGATCGCCCAAGCTAAGAAGCCCCAGTGCATAAAAGACTGAGATAGGGCATTGATTGCGGCAGTTTTCGGTGAGGCTTCCCCGTATAGAGGCGGAGCAGTCACAAAGTGCGCGATAGGCTCAGCTGCGGCCCAGAACACACCACCACCTGCAAGTAGAGTACAGAGTACGATTGACAACCACTTAAAGTTATCAATATCAGGTTTCGCTAGACCACCTAGGCGCACATAACCAGTGCGACCAAACGCAAGAGCCAAACCAATTAGGAAATTCAGAAGAAGCAGTACTTGCCAGTAAGCTCCGAAATATTTAGTAGCAAAGCCGAAGCCGGTGTTAACCATTGCGGTTAGAGAGTCGGTATTCGTTAGAGCAAGTAAAACGAATAGAGTGAGGAAGCTACCACTCAACCAAAAGACAGGATTGGTGAGTTCGAGGCGCTTGAGTAAAGATGGGGGATGAATAGCAGAATAGTCAGCATCCTGAATAGGCGCTGTGTGGGAGGCGGCATTCGTCATATTTGACATAATTACTTCGCTTTTTAGGGCTATGAAGCCGTGCATTTCCCCTCACATCGTTTCAACGAAAAGTGTGAGGATGTTCAAAAAGCCGATGATGTTAACATGTCGAAGTTGCAAATATAACCTTAGATTTCGATTAATTTTTAACAGGTTAGCCAAGTTGCTGATTTTTGGGTAGAGATCAAAAGAAAGAGTTTTTACGTGAAATGCACCGCATTTCGTATGTAATTAACATTTCCCTTGTTTTTGCATGGGATTATCAGGATTACATTGAGAAAACATGTTTTTCCCAAGCTAAGGTTTAACTCGATGGCTCACTTCGAACTTAACGGGCAGTGGATGCTTACCTCGCCACAGCGCCCCAATCTTGAAATTCCAATGTTTATTCCCGGCGATAATGTGTCGGCGCTTTTACAAGCAGAGCAGATTCCAGATCCTTATTTTGCCGATAATGAAAACAAAGTTCGATGGATTGAAGAGTGTGAGTGGCATATCTCACGTGAGTTTGAAGTCGACGCGTTTACGTTGTCTGCCAAGCAAATTTGGATGACGCTAACTCGTGTAGATACCTTGGCAACCTTCTATGTTAATGGTGAGCTAGCACTAACTTGCAGCAACATGTTTACCCAGCAACGTGTGGATATTAAACCGCATTTAAAGCAAGGTACTAACACGATTCGGGTTGAGTTTGCTCGGGTGGATTTAGAAGGTATCGCAAGAGCAAAAAAATTGCCATTTCCTATTCCATCGGCAATGGGCAACAACCAAATTCCACACATGAACTTGATCCGCAAAACACAATGCCATTCCGGATGGGACTGGGGCATTTGTTTGATGGTGTCGGGTATTTACGACCCCATTCAAATCGACATTGTGAATGAGCTTTGGCTCAAAGGCTTCTCGACAGAGCAGCAATGGCAAGCCGATGGGAGTGTGTTTCTTGATGTAGTAGTTGAAGTGGAAACGGACAGTCAACGCCATGAAATGATGGTTGAATTTAATGGTGAGCGTCAATGTATTCAAACAAAAGGAAGTGGTCACTATCATTGCCAGTTCCACATTTTGGAGCCTCAACGCTGGTGGCCATCGGGTTATGGCGAAGCGTATCTCTATCCCATTACCATTTCTTGCAGAGAGCAAAAGTTAACGCACAACATTGGTTTGCGTCAGTTAACTCTAAATAATCAAGCTGATGAGCACGGCTCTGCAATGGAATTTATCGTCAATGGCGTACCGATTAATGCTAAAGGTGCCAACTGGATCCCTATTGACGCAATGCCGGGGCGAGAGTGCGAAACACGTTATCGCAACCTTTTGCAAAGTGCGGTTGACGCCAACATGAACATGATTCGCGTATGGGGCGGTGGTCAGTACGAGAGTGAAATCTTTTATAACCTTTGTGATGAACTTGGCTTGTTGGTGTGGCAAGACATGATGTTCGCCTGCTCGTTGTACCCATCAAACGACGAGTTTTTAAAAGAGGTAGAAGAAGAACTTAGATTCCAAATCCCGAGGCTCAAGGAGCACCCATCAATCGCACTTTGGTGTGGTGACAATGAAGTGATTGGAGCTATTGGTTGGTATGACGAATCTAAGCGCAGTAAAGTCAAATACACGGTTAACTACGATCGCCTCAACCGCATGATTGAGAAGGAGATTACCGAGCAAGATAGCACTCGCCGTTTCTGGCCAAGTTCCCCATGTAATGGTGAACTGGATTTCGGTGATGCGTGGCATGATGATAGTAAAGGCGATATGCACTTTTGGGACGTTTGGCATTCAGGAAAATCATTCAGTGCCTACCTTGACGTGAATCCTCGTTTTTGCTCTGAGTTTGGTTTTCAATCTTGGCCATCTTTTGCTGAAGTTAAGCGGTTTGTCCCTGAGCAAGACTGGAATATTACATCCCCAGCTTTCGAACAACATCAGAAGAACCCTCGTGGTAATAGTATTATCACAGAGATGTTCACGCGCTATTTTCGTTTTCCCTCTGGATTTGAGAGCATGCTGTATTTAAGTCAAGTTCAGCAGGCAATCGCGATCAAAACTGCATGCGATCATTGGCGTGCCATTTCTCCAGTTTGTCGCGGCATGCTGTACTGGCAACTCAACGACAATTGGCCTGTCAGTTCTTGGTCTAGTTTGGAATACAGTGGTCGATGGAAGCAGTTGCACTACCATGCAAAACGCTTTTTTGCGCCGCAGTATTTGGTATTTTCCGAGCATACAGGCGAGTTGAGCCTACATTTGCTCAATGATGCCAAAGAGTCCGCAAGCGTCAACGCATTGCTCAAGTGGGTAGATTGGCAAGGGGAAGAAAAGCAATGTTGGAGCTTAGAACAAACAGTCATAGCAGACAGCAATACGATTTTGTGGCAATTGGATGAATCGATCGAGAAGGACGAACTTACGTCAGGCTTCTTCTATGTTGAAGCGCAAATCGGTGAAGACAGAATAAGCAACACATGGTTTAGTACTCATGAGCTAAAAACCTTGCCGATAGCGAAAGCCAATATAGGTGTCTCTATTGAAGGGAGGCGAATTACATTGATTGCGGATAAGCCTGCGTTTTTTGTTCATTTGGAGAGTGACGCTGATGGAAGGTTCAGTGACTCTAGTTTTACTCTGTTGGCCAAGGTTCCAATGACGGTTGAGTATTTAGGTGATGATGTTTCAGGTATGCAGCAGTCGTTGAGGGTATGCCACCTTAATGATTAAAGCAGGCATAGAACATCTATATGCTGATAACTAAAAAGGGAGCGTTTGCTCCCTTTTTAGTTACCAAGTATCCGTTATTAAGCTCAGGTTGAGACAGAAGTTTATTTAAGCTTCTGATGGACCCGATAGCTAACGACAAAGCCAATGTAGAATAGTGCAGCAAGAGTAATCACTGCCGTCGCGTACGCCAGCAGGCTGTTTAACCCTAAACCAAAAGCCAAAGTGAAGGCGATACCATGAATGGCTTCCGCAGGGATTCGGTACCAAGCAGCGTGGAAGGAAGATCCGAAGAGGATAAAGGTACTAAGTAAGACAATCGTGCCGCCTATAAAGCCGACCCATCTGCTGTTGTTCATGTTGCAGTCTCAGGGGTTACCGAGGTAACGTAACAAAATATTTCAGGATCGTATTATACAACCGATCATCGCGAAAAGCGCTAGAGAAATTTCGCGGATAAAACAGAGTGTTTTAATTCGAACAAAAGAATACGACCATAGCCAACTTAATACAGGAATAACAAAACATGTTGAGATTTATACAACGTCGCCGCATTAAGAAAGTGATTAAACTAATGAGTACCAGATTGGTGGTGGGATACGGCAGTCGTGAGTACTTTTCGGTTGGTCAGGTAAAGACGAGCACCAGCGAGTTAAGCGCGTGCCAACAAAAAATTGCGTTGGCATTATATGCGGATCCGCAACATCTTGATTTGGAAAACCAACCAGAGTTGCAAGCAATACGCTCAGACGTGGCGCATGATTTCTTTTCTGGTGCCGACTATACCGCTCAAGATGTGCTTAATTTACTCGGCTCTGGTGGCTGGAAAGGCGGCCGAATGGAAGATGGAATGTCTCATCATTTTGGTATGCACAGTCGCTATTAAAAACATGCGTTAATTTTATAAATTCGATAAATATTTTTGCTGTTAAAGATTAATTAAATTTTCTTTCAATTGGGTAACAATTACCTAATTATGCACCCGAATCCCAGCGCGTCGCTGGACTGGTTGGATTGCATACCATGAAATTAATCATCAAAGGATTGGGGCTGAGTGCTCTTGTGCTCAGCATGTTTGCTCATGCAGATAGCAAAACGTTGAACGTTTATGCATGGGGTGGCTATTTGCCGGAAGCATCGTTAAAAGCGTTTGAAAAACAAGAAGGCGTTACGATTAATTATTCGACCTTTGAGAATAATGAATCAATGTACACCAAGCTAAAATTGCTAAAAGGTTCTGGTTACGATGTGGTTTTTGCTTCTGCGTACTTCATTGAAAAAATGGGTCGAGAAGGACTGCTTTCGAAAATAGATCACGCTCAAGTGCCAAACATGCAAGACACAATGGACGGCTTACTTGGCCAAGCGCACGATCCGAAAAATGATTACTCGCTGCCTTATATTTGGGGCATTACAGGGATCAGCTACAACGAATCCATGGTTGAGCAACCAGTGACAAAATGGGCTGACTTATGGGAGTCTCAATACGAACAACAAGTTATGTTGATTGATGACGTCCGCGACGTGTTCGGTATGGCGCTGAAGAAAAATGGCCATAGCGTGAACACAAAAGACGAAGCTGAAATCGAACAGGCTTTTGATTCTCTAGTTGCGCTGAAAAACAACGTATTACTGTATAACTCAGATGCGCCGCAAGTCCCTTACGTGTCCGGTGAAACATCGGTCGGCATGCAATGGAACGGCAACGCATTCCAAGGACAGGTTGAAATGCCTGAGCTGAAGTTCGTGATGCCGGAAGAGGGCGCGGTATTATGGATGGACAACTTCACTATTCCGTCTGGCAGTAAAAACAAAGCATTGGCGCATAAATTTATTAACTTTATGTACCAATCAGAGAACCAAGCGGAAATCGTGACCAGTTTGGGTTATGCGTCGGCAACGAACGCTGGGCGTGACAAATTGCCAGAAGAGTTGAAAAATAACCGTACTATTTTCCCTTCATCAGAAGACATGAAAAAAGGCGAGTTTATTAATGATGTTGGCGCAGAAACGTTAGCGATTTACGAAAAGTACTGGCAACGTTTAAGAACGCAATAAGCAACGTCTTTGCCTATTGTTAGGCTTAAAATCGTTCAAATTTGGATTCCCCTCATCACGAAAGTGGTGAGGGGAATTTTTTATAGGCTTTGTACTGCGAGTGTTGCTACGCGGCACGCTTTACGAGGCAGAAGTGCTTTTTACCGCGTTGCAGTAACCAATATTGATCAAACAGTGGGAAGCTTAAACTCGGGTTATCAGCCCCCACTTTTTCACCGTTTACACTGATGGCGTTGTTGCTGATGTGTTCGCGTGCAACACGCTTCGAACTTGCTAAGCCCGACTCAATCAACAGCTCAACCAAATCTTGTTGTGTGCTCTGAATGCTTGGTAAACCATCCAACTCCAACTGTTTTAATTCACCCAAACTCAGTTGTTGCACATTACCGCTGAATAAAGCTTGAGTGATGCGCTCGGCGCTAGCTAGGCCTTCTTCGCCATGAACAAATCGCGTCATTTCCTCAGCGAGGATACGTTGTGCTTGTGGCTTACCTTGGCTTGCTTGGTCTTGCGCTTCAATGCTGGCAATTTCTTCGCAGCTCAAGAACGTGTAGTAACGCAGGAAGTGGTAAACGTCGGCGTCTTCTGCGCCAAGCCAGAACTGGTAGAACGCGTAAGGAGAGGTCTTGCTAGGATCTAGCCATACTGCACCGCCTTCGGTTTTGCCAAATTTGGTACCATCGGATTTGGTGATCAGCGGCAGAGTTAAGCCAAATACTTGCTCACCATTTTGACGGCGAGTTAAATCGATCCCGCTGACGATGTTTCCCCATTGGTCATTGCCACCGATTTGCAAACGGCAACCGTATCGACGGTTTAGCTCGGCAAAATCGTACGATTGCAGTAGGGCGTAGCTAAATTCGGTGAAGGAGATACCTTGGTCAGGTCGTTGCAGGCGTTGTTTTACCGATTCTCGGTTGACCATAGTATTGATCGAGAAGTGCTTACCCACATCGCGGAAGAAGTCGATCACATTGATCACTTTCATCCAGTCAGCGTTGTTCACCATGATCATCGGCTTGGTCAGTTGGTGGTTCATCAACTGCTGAATTTGATTAGAAAGATCGTTAACCCAGCCTGAGACGATTTCCTCTGAGTTCAGACTGCGCTCAGTCGCTTTAAAGCTTGGGTCGCCAATCATGCCCGTTGCACCGCCAATCAAGGCAACAGCTTGGTGTCCGGCATCTTGAAAGCGCTTAAGCATAATCAAAGGCACGAGGTGGCCGATATGCAAGCTGCCAGCTGTAGGATCGAAGCCGCAGTAAACGGTTTGTGGCTGTGAGAGAAGTGTCTGAATTTCTTCCAAATCGCTGGCTTGTGCAATCAAGCCACGATCTTGTAAATCTTGCAGTAATGGTGTCGTCATTCTTTTTGTCTGTCTTAGTGGTTGTTACATTTAGACTAAAACGCGACACCTTTTCTCGATATATCCCTTAAGGGACAGTTTTTATCTTGAATGGAGAATGAGGTGATTGAGGAAAAGCTGGAATAACTCACTCAATGAAGACACATTTAATTGCGAGTAAATTCGCTTTCGATGATTTTTGACCGTGCCTTGAACTAAGTGTAACCGCGCGGCAATTTCTTTGGTGTCAAACCCTTGAGCGAGAAGCGAAGCCACCTCTTGTTCGCGACGGGTGAGTGATTCTACGCCAAACGTTGCTAAAGCTTGCTCAATGGCTAATCGCATACTGCCAGAATAAGCACTCTGTGCAAAAGCAGGCTCAGAAAAGGTAAATTCCGTTTGTTTCCAATGCTGCTGACAAAGCGACTGAATTATCGGGAAATAGGGCTTTAGCTTATTGATTTGTTGCTGAGAAAAGTATTTTCCATCAGTCATATATCCGAAGTACAGCATGACCCAACGGCCAGATTCAACTTCGACTAGCATGCTAAGCTCGTCTTTCCACCCTGTTTGATGATAGAACTGCTCGCAGTATGAGGTGAAGTCAACGCCTTTACGCGCCACGTCTTTGAGCGTAAATACGCCTTGTTGCTTTGTCTCGTTTAGTTTGAGAAAAAAAGGGTCATTTTGAAATGAGTCAGTAAGGTAGCGTTGAAAAAGTAACTCTCGCTCGTTCTCAATTGAGTCGTAGAGATAAATAGGATGTTTACCTTCTCGGTAACCTAAAATAACTGCGCAATCAAAATGAAAAAGAGTGCGAATGACACGCATAAGTTTAGGAGTAAAGTTAGGCGTGTTAAGAGCAGAAATTGCTTCTGCTAGCAGATTATTAAAGTTATTGTCAGGCATGGGATACCGAATTGCAGGTGGTTTTGCGCAAGCATAACCAAAAGCAATCCAACGAGAAAGGGAAGTCGCCATCTTCTGGTGACTTCCATAGAGAAAGTTGCGTAAGTGCTCAGTTTTGAGGAATCATATCCACGTTAACTTATTGATAAGGGTGCATAACAACGGTTTTATTTAAGCGATTAGTTGCTATGCATTACTGCGAGTTAGTGAGCTCTTCGTTAACCCAATATTTAGAACCAGACACGTTAGCATCGATGAGTAAACCTTTAGCGTTCAACTGATAGACGGCGACGCCGCTGTTAAATTGTTTTGAAAGTTGCTCTGAATCTTCGCCCGCAACAGCAGAGGCTTCACTTGTGGCCTCCCATCCTTCGTTGACGAACGTATCAAAATCTTCTTTGCTCTCAAACAGAACCACTTGTTGGTAAAATTTGCCGCCAGCCCCAAGTGCAACGCCCAAACCAAACATATTCATATAAGTGCGTTCTTCTGTTTCCTTATTCACTGCGACTCCTGACCCTGAGTTGGTGTGAAACAGCAAAGATAATTTACGAGAATCAAAGACCGCGTAGCCGTACGCGTTGTCGTAAATAGCTTTTGCCTCCGGCTTTTCATTAAATAACTTGAGCAAAGCGCTATCTGCCATTAAGTCCACGGCTTGGCGAGCTTCTTCTGGCGTATCGCCTTCCATCAGCTCATCAATTTTTTTGTCGGCAGCATCTATCCATTCTTTGCTCTTCTCGATGCTGGCTTCTGTCCATTCGCCTGCGGTATTGATCGCTTCCTCGGACCAATTCGTGAAATCTTGCCACGCTTGTTTTGAAAACGCTTTGGTGTCGTCCCAAGCATCTTGTGCAGTATCAGAAACTGCGTCGCCAAGCTCAGACATTTTATTGGAAATTTCATCCCAATCGGCATAAGCAGGGGATGCCAGGAGCATCAATGTAGTAAGGAGTGCGATAGGCTTTTTCATCAAATTCTCTCTGGAGTTATCGATATACCATTCATTTTAGGTCATCAGACTTTGATAATGAAATTGACTAAATGACGAACTTGAGAGAGGAATCACGAACTGATTGTGAAATGACGTGTGAATAACAAAGCCCTCACAAGGGGAGTGTGAGGGCTAGAGTTTATCGTGTGTTACTTGCTGCTAACTTTACCTAGTTTTAACCAAGTATCGATAACCGTATCTGGGTTTAGTGATACAGAGCTAATTCCTTGATCCATTAGCCATTCCGCTAGGTCGTCGTGGTCTGATGGGCCTTGACCACAAATACCAACGTATTTGCCTGCTTTTGTTGCCGCGTCAATCGCCATCTGAAGCATCACCTTAACCGCTGGGTTGCGCTCATCAAATAGATGTGCAACATCGCCAGAGTCACGATCAAGTCCAAGCGTTAACTGAGTCATGTCGTTTGAGCCAATCGAGAAGCCGTCAAAGTACTTCAAGAACTCATCGGCAAGGACCGCGTTGGATGGCAGTTCGCACATCATGATGACTTTAAGACCCTGATCGCCACGGCGCAGATCAAACTTCGCTAGCAAATCAATCACTGATGCTGCTTCGCTTGGTGTACGCACAAATGGGATCATGATTTCAACGTTTTTCAGACCCATTTCGTTACGAACGCGTTTGATTGCTTGAGTTTCTAGCTCGAAGCAGTCTTCAAACACTGGAGAAATGTAACGAGACGCGCCACGGAAGCCAAGCATTGGGTTTTCTTCATGCGGTTCGTATGCTTTACCGCCAACCAAGTTGCTGTATTCGTTAGACTTAAAGTCAGACATACGAACAATAACGCGTTTCGGCCAAAATGCCGCAGCAATGGTTGCGATACCTTCTGTCAGTTTGCTTACGTAGAAATCGATAGGATCTTTGTAACCACGAATACGCTGAGTGATTTCTGCTTTTAGCTCATCGCTTTGTGCATCAAAGTTAAGTAATGCTTTCGGGTGGATACCAATCATCTTATTGATGATGAATTCAAGACGAGCAAGACCAACACCTTCATTTGGAATTTGTGCGAAGTCAAACGCACGATCAGGGTTACCCACGTTCATCATCACTTTTGTTGGTAGCAGTGGCAGTTCATCAACAGAAGAGCGTTTTACATCAAATTCAAGTTCACCTTGGTAAACGTAGCCCGTTTCACCTTCAGAACAAGATACGGTCACGGTTGCGCCATCGGTTAACTTGCTTGTCGCATCGCCACAGCCAACGATTGCAGGAATACCAAGCTCACGAGCGATGATGGCAGCGTGGCAAGTACGGCCACCACGGTTGGTTACGATTGCAGATGCTTTTTTCATCACTGGTTCCCAATCTGGGTCAGTCATGTCTGTAACTAGCACGTCACCTTCTTGGACTAGAGACATTTGGTCCAGAGAGTCAACCAAGCGAACCACGCCTTTACCGATGCGCTGACCGATTGCACGACCTTCAACCAAAACATCCGCTTTGTTTTGTAGCTCGTAGCGCTCAATCACGTTTTGTTCCGTTTGTGAACATACGGTTTCAGGACGCGCTTGAACAATGTACAGCTTGCCATCAATGCCATCTTTTGCCCATTCAATGTCCATTGGACGCTGATAGTGCTTTTCGATGATCATTGCTTGTTTTGCGAGCTCTTTGATCTCGTCGTCGTTCAATGAGAACGTGTTGCGCTCTTCATCAGAAGTATCAACGATATCAACTTGTTTGCCGATTTCTTGGTTATCTGAGTAGATCATTTTGATCAACTTAGAACCAAATGTTTTCTTAACGATTGGGTGTTCGCCTGCTTCAAGCATTGGCTTGTGAACGTAGAACTCGTCAGGGTTTACTGCACCTTGAACGACCATCTCGCCTAGACCCCATGAAGAGGTGATGAAGACAACTTGGTCGAAACCCGATTCAGTGTCTAGTGTAAACATAACACCCGACGAGGCTTTATCTGAACGCACCATACGTTGGATCCCCGCAGATAGCGAGATGCCACGGTGGTCGAACCCTTGGTGAACGCGGTAAGAAATCGCACGGTCGTTAAATAGAGAAGCGTAAACGTGCTTAGTTGCTTCTAGTACTGCGTCGATGCCTTTCACGTTCAAAAACGTTTCTTGCTGACCAGCAAAAGAAGCATCAGGTAGGTCTTCTGCCGTAGCAGATGAACGAACTGCGACTGAAAGCTCAGGATTGCCTTCGATCAGTTCTTGGTAATTTTCACGAATTTCTTGTTCAAGGTCCGCAGGGAAAGGGGCCTCTAATACCCATTGACGAATGTTTGCACCTGTCTTACGCAGAGCTTCTACATCTTCAACGTCTAGTTCATCGAGTAATTGGTGAATACGCTCATCCAAACCTTCGTGGTCAAGGAATTGGTTAAACGCGTATGAGGTTGTCGCAAAACCATTTGGTACAGAAACGCCTGCGTTTGCTAGGTTAGAAACCATTTCGCCAAGTGAAGCATTCTTACCGCCGACTTTGTCGACATCATCCATGGATAGGCCATTGAACCAGAGGGTGTTCTTTTGCATGTCTTTCTCCAGAAACATTGCAGCTTAGTAGGGGGACTTAAATCGATCTAAACAATCGCATGTTGGCTGTTATTACACGTTGACCATACATTGCTTCATTTAGATTGATATCAAAGGCAAACGATTACGTTCTGGCTGAAAAAAATTCAAAAGAATTTTTAAAGCTGTGGTGAACCTAACTGAAAGCCAAACTGATTTATTAATATTATGTGTACCATCCTACTCAAAAGATTTTGAAAAATTAAACAGAAATGCAAATAAATAACCAAAGTCGTGATGTATTCTATGTTTCTGACGGTACGGCGATAACATGTGAGACATTAGGGCATGTTGTTCTCGGTCAATTTCCGTTCATTCCTAACGAAAAAACCTTTCCGTTTGTAGAAAGCCAGGACAAAGCTACTGACGTAGTCAAAGAAATTGAAACTTCCTACCAGCGCAATGGCGTCAAACCTCTGGTCTTTTTCTCAATTGTCGTTCCAGAAGTACGTGAAATGCTGCTTGAAGCGCCGGCATACAGTTACGATGTTTTGGAAAGCATTGTGCAGAAAGTGCAAGACGACATTCAGATGGCACCAAAGCCTAAGTTGCAGCGTTCTCGCAGCGTGGGGAAAGATTCCGATACCTATTTCGACCGTATTGCGGCCATTGAATATACATTGGCGCATGATGATGGCATTACGCTAAAAGGGTTGGAGCAAGCTGATATCATCTTACTTGGCGTGTCGCGCAGTGGAAAAACGCCGACTAGCTTGTATATGGCGATGCAATTTGGTTTACGTGTTGTGAACTATCCGTTTATTGCGGAAGATGTGAAGATGATGCGTTTGTTACCTGAGTTTGAGATCCATCGTCATAAGTTGTTTGGGCTGACGATCGATCCCGAGCGCTTGACTGAAATCCGTGAGAATCGTTTGTCTGGAAGTGATTACGCTAGCACAGAGCAGTGCAAGCTGGAGCTAGACACTGTTGAGGCGTTGTTTAGAAGAGAGGCGATCCCATATATCAATACGTCCTCTCTGTCTGTTGAGGAAATTACTACGCGTATTCTGGAAAAAGCAGGAATGAAGCGTCGCTTGTTTGGCTAACAAGAGACGCTCATGTCGCTATGTGTAAGAGGAGGTAAGGTGTGTACCTCCTCTATCAAATGAACCTTAGACAGAATTAATAGTATTGGAACATCTTTTGGATGTCTTGATAGTTTTTGGTCTGAGTCAGTGACAGCATCAGTAAGATACGTGCTTTTTGCGGGTTCAATGTACCAGCGGCAACAAAGCCGTATTTTTCGTCATCAATTTCAGCATCCAAAGTGGTTGAGCCGCTAGGCGTTCGGGAGCTTCTTACAACAACAACGCCATCTTTACTCGCTTTCTCTAGCTCATCAAACACAGTGTGGTACAAGTTACCATTACCGACACCAGCACTTACGATGCCGTCAAACTTCGCATCCACAAAGGCTTTCACTGGCAAATTGGAGGCATTTGCATAGTTATAAACAATACCGACCTTAGGCAACTTAGTAAGCTTTGATACATCGAGTGGGGTTTCTGTCGTATGTTTACGCTCTGGGCTTCGTTGATATTTGGCATCGCTATTATGAATGTAGCCGATAGCACCAAAGTTGGGTGACTGGAAAGTGCTGACGGAGGTTGTATTGGTTTTTGTCACATCTCGCGCATCGAAAATCGTGTCATTCATTGCGACTAGCACGCCACGTCCTTCTGAATCTTCATCGGTGGCTGTTACGACTGCATTGTATAAGTTGACTGGTCCATCAGCACTCATTGCGGTGGAAGGACGCATTGCACCGACGATCACGACAGGCTTTTTGCTCTTGACGGTCAGATCAAGGAAGTAAGCGGTTTCCTCTAACGTATCCGTACCATGAGTAATGACGATGCCGTCAACATCATCTTGAGCGAGTAGCTCATTAACTCTTTTCGATAATTTTAGCCACACTTCATCATTCATATCTTGTGAACCGATACTGACCACTTGCTCTCCAGAAATATCGGCAATCTTGGTCATACTCGGCACCGCAGAAATCAATGATTCAACGCCGACTTTACCTGCTGTGTAGTTTGATTCTGTTGCAGATTGACCTGCGCCTGCTATGGTGCCGCCAGTGGCAAGAATTTTAATGTTCGGAAGATCGGATTGCGCGAAAGACAAAGAACTAAGGCACAAACCAAGGGTTATCGTACTGAGGCGGAAAAGATTTTTCGTCATGGGAATCACCTGCTGTTAGGTTGGATGTTGGGGAACTCATCTATCCTAAAAACAGCGGGTTAGATTTTTTGAGTACTAGTTCAACAAATTGCAGATGAAGATCGTGATCAACTAATCATTTAAAGAATATCAAATCAACCAGTTAACCTAATTGACGTGCTTCTTTAACAAGTGAGATGTGCTAGTAACGTGCACAACGTGTTAAGTCCTATAATTTATTGATTTATAAATAAAGGAGGTAGGAGTCTCGTGATGAGGTTATTAAACATGAATTTAGCCGTGCAATTTTCCAAAGTTTACAGTGTAAAAAAAAGCGGCTTTACCCCGGAACAGATAAAAGCCGCTTGCCAATGATGTGTTAATTCACATCTTATCGCATAATCATTTGTTCACGACCAGGACCCACAGACACCATTTTTACTGGTACGCCCATGAGTTCCTCAATGCGTAGAACGTATTTCTGTGCTGCTACTGGAAGCTCTTCAAACTTACGACAACCTGTGATGTCCTCGCTCCAGCTTTCCATCTTCTCGTAGATTGGCGCAAGAGAGGCAGTTTGAGGCCAGATTGGGTTTTTGCTGTGGTCGCCTTCGTAGCCAACACAGATTTTCAGATCGTTAAGGCCAGTCAAACAGTCTACTTTCGTTAGTGCAATTTCAGTTGCGGCTTGCAGTTCAACGCCATTCTTCGTAGCGACTGCGTCGAAGTAGCCCATGTCGCGTGGACGACCCGTAGTTGCACCGAACTCGCCAGCAAGTTCGCGGAAAGCGTCTTGCTCTTCCATTGCAGTGATCAACGTACCAGTACCTACTGATGAGCTGAATGCTTTTGCAACCGCAATAACGCGTTCAGGACGAAGTGCCGGAAGGCCACTACCGATACCCGCGTACATTGATACAACGTTAGAAGATGTTGTCCAAGGGTACTCACCGTAAACAAGGTCACGACCCGCGCCAAGCTGCGCTTCGAACAATAGAGTTTTGTCTTTCGCTTGTAGTTCTTTTAGAGGAAGCGTTACGTTGCAAATTGAATCGCGCCAAGGTGCAGAGACTTCTAGCAGCCAGTTCGCCAGTTCTTCAGCGGTTTGTTCAAACTCGAACGTCGGGTAAAGTGCACGCAGTTGCGGCAGTTTCCAATCCATCATGAATTGAAGGCGTTCAACCAATACTTCTGGTTGCTTCAACCAACCAACTAGGATGCCTTTCTTCATCACGCGGTCACCGTACGCAGGTGCAATACCTTGACGAGTTGAACCGTATGCTTTGTCGCCTAAACGTTGTTCTTCTAGCGTATCTTCTAGTGCGTGTAGAGGTAGACACAGTGTTGCGCGATCAGAGATGCACATATTCACTTTTACGCCCGCTTCTTCAACTTCCGCAATCTCCTGAGACAGCAACGCAGGGCTGATAACCATACCCGGACCTAACACTGCCAAACAGTCTGGGTTGAATACGCCACTTGGTAGCTGGTGCAGCTTAAACGTACCTAGATCGTTAACCACGGTGTGACCCGCGTTGTTACCACCTTGGAAACGAATGCTCGCAGAAGCTTGCTCTGCCAAAAAGTCAACGATGCGGCCTTTGCCTTCATCACCCCAGTTTGCACCCACAACAACGATAGACGACATAATTTAATCTCCAAAAACAGATGCAAAAATCTTAAGACGTTCGCCATAATAAGAGAAATTAATTATACTCATTAACTTGATAAGAATCTCATATCGGAATTGGCAATGTTAGATTTGAACTGGCTGCGAACCTTCGTCACTCTTGCAGAGGTAAAACACTTTGGTAAAACAGCGACGGAACTGCACATGACGCAGCCGAACGTAAGTTTGCATATCAAGCAGTTGGAGCAAGCCACGCGCACGAAATTGATTGAGCGAAATCCCGTGCAGTTGACGCAAGCGGGGAAGCGTTTGTTAGCTACGGCGCAGCGGATGCTCAATGAGCTGCAAATTTGTCAGTCAGATCTCAATGCCATCAACGATCTTACGCAGGGGACGCTTTCTATTGCGGCGAGCGATATTGTTTCCCGTTTACTGCTTATCAAACCATTTCAGCAATTCAAAAGTGAATATCCGGGGATCGACTTGGCATTGTTCAACACCACATCTTCTCAAGCGGTGGATTTGGTGAAAAGTGCGCGTGCCGATATCGGCTTTGTTATCGCACAAAAAGAGAGTCAACCGCTGCATTTTACGCCTCTCACGCAAATTCACTGGTGTGCGTTTGGCGATAACATTTTTGAGTGGCAAGACAATCGAAAAGAGAGCCAGACGCTAATCCTGCTAGGGCACGATACTCGAACCCGAGAGCTGATTGATGCGTCTTTACCTGAGCTAAATCTGCCTAAGCATCGCGTGATGGAAGTGGGCAGTGTAGAAGCACAAATCGACTGGGCGGAAGCGGGGTTTGGGACTGCTATTGTGCCGGATTTCTCGCTCGATCCGAGATTAAAGCTTTCTCGTGAAGTTACGCCTTTGCCAAGTTTTCCAAACACTGATTTCGGCTACATCGTGCGTCAAAATCAGGTGTTATCCAAAGCGGCAAAACAGTTGTTGGCTTGGGTTGGCGAGAATGTGTCGGTGGTTGAGGGCTAAGACGATGAAAGAAAAGGCCATGAAAGAGACGAAGATTACGATTTCGCTCCCATCCTTGATTCACCGTATTGGGGGCGACCATGCCAAGCGAGCGAAAACACTCGCAGCAGAAAAACAGTGCGATCTTAAGCGAATTAGACGATCTCGTCACTGGCAAATCTCGGGCGAGGCTTTGGATGTAAAAGCGTTTTTAGAGCATCTCAAAAACGAAGAAGCAGAGACGATGCGATTTGCGATCAACAAAATCGAACAAGCTCTACTTGCTCACCAAGACAAATTGGAACCTTTGGACGTGAAGTTGATACGTTTGGTGAGACAAAACCCAAACATCACCTTAGCGGAGCTGATGGCTGAAACGAACTGCACGTTAGTTCAAGCTCGCACGGCACGATTTGATGCTGAGTTGCTTTAAGATCGGTTTGTGGTTTACTCACTTTATTAACAGATGTTAGGGTACCGATCAAAATCACTCACTAAGACCATTTTATTATGGATATTTGGCAGCTTCTCCTTTTTATTCCTGCTTGCTTTGCTCTAAATATGGCTCCAGGCCCAAACAATTTATTGGCAATGAATAATGCTCGTTGTTACGGCTTTAGGGCCGCGTTTACGGCCAGTTTAGGCAGAATTGCTGCTTTTTCAGCGATGATTGCGTTGTCTGCATCAGGTCTGGCTGTGATTTTGTATACGTCAGAAATGCTATTTTTGGCAATAAAGCTGGTAGGGGCGCTGTATCTACTGTGGATTGCGTTTAACCTTTGGCGCTCAGAGTCCAGCCCGATCTCTGACTTAGACAATTCGCGCAACTACGCAGGACTTGCGAAGCAAGAATTTACGCTTGCTGCTGGCAACCCGAAAGCGATTCTTATTTTTACTGCATTCTTGCCGCAATTTGTTGATGCCAGTGCCAACGTTCAAGAGCAGTTTTTTGCCCTTGGATCGACGTTTTTGATATTAGAAATGGTCGCCATTTCAATTTATGCCATCTTTGGTTTGTACTTGAGACACTGGTTTTCAAATCCAAAAATGGCGAAACGTTTCAATCGCGGATGTTCGTTGTTTTTAGCCGCATCAGGGGCGAATTGGCTACTAAGTAAGCAATAACAACACATCATCTCTGTAGATTATTTTTCTATAAAAAGAGCCGCTGATGTTACATCAGCGGCTCTTTTAGTTGATGCATCGATTATTTATTGTTACCACATCAAATCGTCAGGCACGACGAAATCTGCGTATGGGTCGTCTTCTGCTGGAATGTCCGATTCAGATTCTTTTTGTTCGATGATGACGGACTCATCACGTTGAGCAATTTTATTCGCTACTCCACGTGGAATGACAACATAGCTTTCACCAACAATTGCGATTGCCAAAATACCTTTGATCAACTGCTCGCGGATAAGTGAATCTACATAAAGTGATTTCACTAGCGTACCGTGAGTGAAGTTGTATTTGATGTCGCCATCTTTTAAGTCGATCTTGTTCATCTCAATCAATTGATTGATCTGCGCTTTGATCTCTTTATTTAATCGCTCAGCATTTTGCTGCTCGCTCAATTGTTTATCACGCTCTAACTGTTGGCGTTTATTCTCTTCAACCGCCGCTTTTACTTCGCGTGCTTGAACGCGTGATTTTTTAGAGCCTTTCTTCGCTTTCTTTAGTTTCTTTTCATTAACTAAGCCAGCTTTCAGCATTTGTTCTTGAAGGGTAAGTTTTGCCATGTTTTATCCAGTTAGTGCGCAATTTTGGGCATTTTACCCACTATTGCCACTTGTAGTAAATAATAGTGCTTTCTATGGGTCTAAAATGTTTGGTTGGCTTGTTATCTCTTTAATGGAAAGTGCAAAGCGGGCCTTCTCCAAAGCCCGCGAGCGTTACTGAAATCTAGGTGGGTTATGGCTGCCACTGTTTAGATGTGACAAGGTTATCCATCACTTTGTTTACCGCTTGATGCGCTTTGTCGACAATGGTGTCTATATCGTTACGGTTCGCGATAAGCGGTGGAGCAAATCCGAGGATGTCACCATGTGGCATGGCGCGAGCGATTAAGCCTTGCTCTAAACAGGCAGCCGCGATTTGCGGGCCTACTTTCAAGTTTGGATCAAAGTGTGCACGGCGGAGCTTGTCTGAAGAAAACTCCAACGCATGCAACAAGCCAACGCCACGAGTATCACCGACCAATGGATGATCGCTAAACGTCTCCGCCATGCGTTGCTGCAAGTAAGCGCCGACTTCGGCCGCGTTTTTTACCAAGCCTTCACGTTCAATGATATCGAGGTTGCAGTTCGCGGCTGCCGCTCCCATTGGGTGACCAGAGTAGGTATAACCGTGTCCGATAGCGCCCCATTGGTCGGTGCCGTTTTCTAGCACACTCCAAACTCGTTCACCGACGATCACGCCAGACAGCGGTTGATACGCTGAGGTTAACCCTTTCGCTACCGTGATGAGATCTGGTTTCATGTCGTAGTGCAGTGAGCCAAAATCGGAGCCGAGGCGACCAAAGCCACACACCACTTCATCCGCAATCAAGAGCACATCGTATTTGTCGAGCACTTTGCGAATCGCCTGCCAGTACCATGCTGGTGGTGGCACAATACCGCCAGTACCGAGCACTGGTTCTGCAATCATTGCTGCTACCGTTTCTGGGCCTTCTTCCAAGATCATCGCTTCGAGTTGATCTGCGCAATATTGAGAGAATTCTAGCTCAGACATACTCTCGTCTTCACGGCGATAATAATATGGCGCGATGGTGTGTTTGATACGCTCAAGTGGTAAATCAAAATGGGCGTGGAACAGCGGCAAACCTGTCATTGAACCGGACGCGATACTTGAACCATGGTAGCCGCGGTTACGCGAAATGATTTTTTTCTTCTCTGGTAGACCACGAGCATTGTTGTAATACCATACCAACTTAAGTTGAGTTTCGTTCGCGTCGCTGCCTGACATGCCGTAGTAAACTTTGCTCATGCCTTCAGGCGCCATTTTGATGATGCGATCTGACAGTGTCACGAGCGCTTCGTTCGTATGACCGACGTACGTGTGGTAGTACGCCAGTTCTTTGGCTTGCTCATAAATCGCATCGGCCATTTCGGTCCTGCCATAGCCAATGTTTACACAATACAACCCGGCAAAGCCGTCTATCAGCTCGATGCCTTCTGAATCGGTGATGCGTATTCCGCTTCCGCTCGAGATCATTCTTCCCGGAAGCTCCCCGGCCGCATACTGCTTCAGGTGGGTTGAGGCATGAAATACTCTCTGACGATCGATCTCTAAAAGTTGTTGGGTTTTGTTACTCATGATCCTTCTCCTCGAATAATTGGATATCCATATTTCGTGTCTCAACTGCCACTGACGGTTGGTAAAGCGCCTAAGCAGCAGTATTTGATTTCGCTGTATTCTTCAAATCCGTGACGGCTTCCTTCTCGTCCAAGACCAGACTGTTTCACGCCGCCGAATGGGATAGGGTGCCCTGTCATTTTGACGGAGTTCACGCTCACCATGCCAAACTCCAAACCGCGCATGCAGTGCCAAATTTGGTGGATATCGTGACCATAAACATAGGCAGCTAAGCCGTATTCAGTGTCGTTGCTCATTTCAATCACGGTATCTAAGTCTTGGTAAGGCAATACGCCTGCCACAGGACAAAAATTCTCTTCGCGATACACCGCCATTTCAGGGGTGACATCGGCTAGCAATGTCGGCGCGAAGAAGTTTTCGCCTGGTACGGGCTGGTGGTATCCCGCTACCAATCGTGCGCCTTTGTCGAGCGCGTCACGCACCAAATCATGCGCTTTATCCACCGCAGTGCGATTAATAAGTGGTCCCATGGTGGTTTTTTCGTCTAAACCATTGCCCAAAACGATGTGGCTCATTTCTTTGGCAAACGCTTCCAAAAACGCTTCGTACTTATCGTCAGGGACGAAAACACGGTTTGCGGCCAAGCAGTCTTGTCCTGCGGCTTGAAACTTCGCATCCACGGCGGCTTTGGCTGCTTGCTCGACATCCATATCTGGCAGCACGATGAAAGGAGCGTTACCACCGAGCTCCATACTGCACTTCTTCACGGTTTGTGCCGCGTCGCGTAGCAACAGTTTGCCTACTCGAGTTGAGCCTGTGAACGAGAGCGCTTTGACTTTATCGGAGTGACACAAGGTTTGTGACACCATCACCGCATCGCCAGTGATCACGTTAAATACACCAGGTGGAAAGCCAGCTCGGTCTGCTAACTCTGCCAACGCTAACGCAGAAAAAGGCGTTTCACTGGCGGGCTTAATGAGCACCGGACAGCCTATTGCTAGTGCGGCTGCGGCTTTGCGTGTGATCATGGCATTAGGAAAGTTCCATGGCGTAATCAGTGCTGCGACACCAATTGGCTCGCGCACCGTTGATAGCTGCGCATTCGGAATATGACTTGGGATGGTTTCGCCATAACAGCGGCGTGCTTCTTCGGCAAACCAACGAACAAAGGATGCGCCGTAGTCAATCTCACCTACAGCATCACCTAGTGTTTTTCCTTGCTCCATCACCATCAAATGAGCAAGATCTTGCTTTGATTCTAGAATCAGGTCGTGCCAACGCATGAGAATTTCAGCGCGCTCTTCTGCTTGCATTTTTCGCCATTGACGAAAGGCTTGGTCGGCTTCATCAATCGCTTGATAGAGTTGTTGCTGAGATAGCTTAGTGATGTAACCGATGACCGTGCCATCTGCTGGATTATCCACCGGATGAAATTGATCACCACTTACCCATTTGCCATTCACGTACGCTAAACCTCTCACCAAACGTACGTCTTTCATTATCGCCATCATGTCGTGCGAGGCTTTTAATTCTTCAGCGTGTAAGCTGTGCAGTGCTGTCATGAGTCCTTCTCCCAGCATCGTTGTCCATAATGAAACTGTAATGGAGAAGTGACCGAAATAATTTCTGATACCGAGGTTTAAAACGTCAGAACTTTCTTTTTAGTGCCGTTAAATATGGTGTTTTTTCTGTTAACGCCTGATGCGCATTTTCCCTTTTATAACAAAGCGTTTTGGTTTACTTCGAATGTGCCCGCATCACGTTTGATTGTTTTTGTCACAATGTAAGTAAAGTAGCGCTCAATGCCCACATCTGAGTCTAACCAGTTGTCGATAAGCCGCTGATATTGGTCGATATCTTCTGACTGAATTTTAAGGATGTAATCGACACCACCGCCCGTGGCATAGCAATCAGTGACTTCTGGTGAATGTTGAACCAGTTGCTCGAAGCGTTTGAACGCTTGGGCGTTGTGTTCTTTGAGCGTAACTTCAACCATAACTGACGTTCGTTTGAACAAAATATCGGTATTTACTTTTGCTCCGTAGCCTTCAATGATGCCTGCTTCTTCCAGTTTTTTGACGCGCTCCCAGCAAGGGCTCACGGATAGGTTGATGGCCTCGGCAAGGTGAGATTTGGTGATACGACCATTATCATGAAGTATTTGTAGAATTTTTACGTCGTAGCGATCGAGGCGCATTATGAGTCTCCCTGTTGAATACTAATCATTTCATAAAGGCTGATGACTGGTCGCTGTTATAAGGTGCTTTCCAGTTTGCTTCTGGTATGCCATTTGTTTTGATTTCTTTAGTTGGCTTTTCAATCAGCCTATCTCGCCGCAGTCTTCGGCTATAACTGCGATAGTGTCACCGATATTCACCATAGCAGGAAAACGACGCGCCGCGAAAATACCATTGCGCTGTGACTTGTACTCAACGGGGGCGGTACCTGTGCGCTCGGTCGAGAAGATTCTCACTAATACATCTCCCTTTTTGACGGTATCGCCAAGATCAAATAAGTATTCTGTGATGCCGTGGTGCTGGCTTTGCACATAACAACTTGCATCAGGCATATCTAATAACTTAGTTGGTTGGGTTGGTTGTTCGTAGTCACCGGGCAAGTTGCCTGAGAAGCGTAAGAAGTTGCGAATGCCACGGTCGGAATAAGCGATGGTTTCTGGAGTGCTGGTTCCGCCTCCTCTTAGTTCGGTGGTAACAAAGATTTTTCCCTGAGACTCCACGGCAGTGTCATACAGGCTGGTGGCGTCCATTTCGAGCAAGATCATGGTGTAAGGTGCGCCAAACAGTTTTGCACCTAATATGCAGGCTTCTTCTTGATCGAGATTGTCGAGACGATGGGCAGCGGCGAACGGAACGATATCTAACGTTTTACCACCTGAGTGAATGTCTAACGCAAAATCGCACTTAGGAACTAGGTAACGAGTAAAATAATCCGCAATTTTCTCGGTCACTGTGCCTATGGGGTTGCCGGGAAAGCTGCGATTTAAATTCCCTTTATCGATAAACGACGTACGTGAGGCATTTTGTACCGCAGGTAAGTTCATCATGGGTACAATAATGACACGACCTTGGATTTGATCTGCCTGAAGCGAGTTCGTCAATTTTAGCAGGCTGGTGATGCCTTCGTATTCGTCTCCGTGATTACCGCCAGTAAGCAGTGCGGTTGGTCCGTGACCATTTTTGATCACGGTGATAGGTATCATAATACTGCCCCAAGCGGAGTCGTCATGTGAATAGGGCAGCGTTAAAAAGCCGTGCTGTACACCTTCTCGGTCAAAGTCTATGGTGGCTGTGATCGAGCTTTTTTGCATATCAAGTCCTTTTAGTTCTCAGACCTGGCTCAACAGAGCTTAAGGTTTGAAAAATTAGTGTTTAACAAATAAGTGGCGTGGAAAGTCACACAATGTTTTTGCTCCATCATGGGTAATGACGATACTTTCCGTTGTTTCTAACCCCCAATCTTTGAACCACAGCCCCGGCATAAAATGGAATGTCATGCCTTCTCTCAAGATGGTTTTATCGGTGTCTCGCAAACTCATGGTTCGTTCCCCCCAATCTGGCGGGTAGCTCAAACCTATTGGATAGCCACAACGGGCACCTTCGCGTGAGAATCCCGCTTTATCGAGAACCTGGTTTAGTGCATTGGCGATGTCGGCGCAGGTATTTCCGGGCTTTGCCACTTTTAGGCCTGCTTCAAGTCCTAAAGTTAGGGCTTCGTCGGCTCGTTTGAACTTGTCGTCAGGCTCGCCAAGAAAAATAGTGCGTGAGAGTGGACAATGGTAACGGCGGTGCGCCCCTGCAATTTCAAAAAACGTCCCTTCGCCTTTCTTGAAGGGTCTGTCATCCCAAGTCAGGTGAGGTGCGGAAGCATCAGAACCTGATGGCAAAAGCGGCACAATCGCGGTGTAATCGCCAAAGTGGTCTTCATGCCCGAGCACGGCTTGGCGGTTAATCTCGGCAACAAGGTGGTGTTTCGGTAATCCTGGTTCAATCATGTCGAACGCGACGCGGTGCATATTTTCAACAATGCGAGCGGCACGGTACATGTATGCCAGTTCTTGATCGGATTTAACGGCGCGGCACCAGTTGACTAGTCCGGTTGCATCGAGAAGTTGAGCATTCGGTAGGTGCGTAGTGAGTGATTCGTAAGCGGTGGCGCTAAAGTAATAGTTATCTTTTTCTACACCGATACGACCACGATCCCAAAGGCGCGGAGCCAGTACGGCTTCGACCAGGAAATCCATCGGGTGTAGCGGCGGATTCATTACATAATGGTCTGGATAGTAGGTGATGTTTTCTGCCGACATATACGCAGTCCTGTATGCTCCGTTGGCATCTTGGCAGCGTCCAAACCAAACGGGTTCATCAGATGGACCAACAACGACACATTGTGGCACGTAAAAAGACCACCCATCATAGCCTGTCAGCCACGCCATGTTAGAAGGGTCATGAATGATAAGGACATCCAATTCTCTTTCTTCCATTGATTGCCGAACTTTCGTTAACCGATCCTGGAACTCATCCAGTGTAAAATGCAAAGCAACGCCTCTCATATTTTCTCCTTGTTAGAAATCCGACGCCTTATGGGCCTTCGGAGACGCTGAGGTATTTCTACCTTCTACCAGCTAGCCAGATCTGCGTTAAAAATGATTGCAATTTACCTCTGGGGTTGTATTTGGATTGAACGATGCTGTTTAACATGTTTGTTTAACCCATACATTTCATGTCAATCATTACAATTGTGGTTTATTTTTGTGCATTTCACCTCGTTTTGTGAGTTAAAGTTCGCCATTTGTTAAATGGAAGTTACAATGAGCGTTAAAAATGAATCAATTAAAATATTGTGTCATGACAATTTCTTTGAACCCGATCATTCGGCCAGGCACCGCTAAATACATCTCCATTGGTAACTATCTTGTCGAATGTGTCCGCAGTGGTTATCTAAAACCGGGGACTCGATTACCCACACATCGTGAGTTTGCAGAGCAAATTGGCGTCAGCGTACAAACGGTGAGCCATGCATATGGTTATGCAGAGAAAAAAGGGGCGATCGAGTCTTGGGTTGGGAATGGTACTTTTGTCAAATCAGGTTTTGTGGATGAAAGTACGGACACGGAGTTCATGCTGACACAAGAGATGAAAGAAACGCCGGATGAAATTGATATGTCGATTGCACATCCAGTGGTGACCGATCGCCACATTACGCTTTTTAATCAGGCGTTAATGGAGATTGCTGGGCAAACAAACAATCGTGGTTTGATCAGTAAAGCAAAGCCGGTAACAGGTCAGCCTCATCATATTGAGTCAGGAGCACGATTTCTAAGTAGCCAAGGGCTGGATGTAGGTGCCGATCAAATATTACTCACAAATGGTGCATGCCATGGTTTAACGTTGGCTTTAAGCACAGTTGTTGAACACGGTGATGTAGTTGCTTGTGGTCACTTGGTTGATCATGGCTTGATCTCTCGCTCGAGAATGCTTGGATTTAAGTTGCAACCACTTGAAATGGATGAGTTTGGTATAACGCCGGATGCATTTGAATGGGCATGTAAACACAAACCAATCAAGGTATTGTGTTGCACACCGAGCATGGCTAACCCGACTAGTGCGCATATGGATGTTGCACGCCGAGAGGCGATAGCGAATATTGCGCAGCAATACGACATCTATGTAATTGAAGATGACGTGTATGGAGCACTAGAACCTAACCGTGTCCCACCCCTTGCCACATTGTTACCCGAACAAGCTTTCTATGTCACCAGTTTAACCAAAGTTGTAGCGCCAGGCATGCGCACTGGCTATCTGACGGTCCCACGTCATTTTTTGCAGCACGCGATTGGTCGTTTAGCGGCAACGAGTTGGTCTGCGACTCCATTACCATTTGAAGTCGCTCATTTGTGGATCGAAAACGGTACGTTAAATCGACTTATTCGCTTTCAAGTCAATGAGTTTGCTAAGCGACAGCGAATAGCAAAAGCCGCTTTAGAAGGGCATGTTTATAGCTCGCACCCGAATGGACAGCACATTTGGTTGAGACTACCCGAGCAGTGGAATAGCGATGACCTGGTTGCTTCGGCAAAGCGTTCAGGGGTGCAGATCACTGGATATAAACCGTTTGTTCTCGATACTAATCAGCCAATGCCTTACGTGCGAATCAGCTTGGGAGCAGAAACAAACCGAGGCTACATCAAACACGGGTTATCTGTGATTGCTGAAATTCTCGATACCAACCCTCCCACCTCACACTTTTTGGTCTGAGCGATAGGTTATCTATGCTTTTATCTGATGGGCTTAAACGTTTGTAACTGAGTTTTTTCTTGTCGCCATTGTCTCGGCGATTTCCCCGTCCAACGGCGAAAGTGGCGGCTGAAGACCGCAGTTTCTGCATAGCCCAGTTGCAACGCGATATCGGTAATACTCTGAATATTCTCATGCAATCGCTGTTCGGCGAAATCCTGACGCACTTGTTGTAAAAGCTGCCGATAATTTGTGCCCTGTTGTTTCAGCTTGTTTTGCAGCATTCTCGGATGCAGGTCCAATGCTCTTGCAACGCGCTCAACGCTGCATTCTCCGGTTGAGAGCAGACGGCCAATCATGTTTGCTGCTTGGTCACTGAGATTGTTGGGGTAACGGGTTTGCAGCTCTTTGAGGTGCTGTTGAAAATGGCGCTCTAGTGCGTCTTCATCTTGGTGGTTCTTAGCGTTAAGCAGAGTCGCTTTAAGTAGGATACCGTCAAACTTATCACTGAAACGCAGTTTGTTCTGCTGGGCAAACTTGCTTTTTTCTACTTCCAATGTTGCGTGTTGAGTCAAATGTAGCGCGAAGTGACTTGCTTCAATATCAAGCAGACTGGCAATAAACATCGCCAGATGCGACACACTGAGCTGCATCAGCTGTGCGATACCTCGTTCGCTGTGCACATCAATATTGAGCGACAACCGTACCCAATCATCTTGTGGCGTCATGTTGAGAGTGACCCCTGACGAATGCAGATAGAGAAAATCATTCACCCGCGCCAAGGCTTCACCGACCGTTTGCGCCCGGGAAACCAGCATTGGCAAGTCTCCCAAGCTCTGTAGGTTTTGACGCTCGGCGAGCAACACGCCAAACAGCGGTTGCTGACAACGAGCAGCCGCTTCCTCCAGCAATTCAGCCAGCCTAGGGTAGGCGAGATACGTATCGGGATTGCGAAACTGCGCCGCAGACAGCCCGACGGCAGCCATAATCTCAACCGGATTCTGCCCCAGTTCGGAAACCAAGCTATCAAATTTATCGGCAGCGCCACTTCGTACGATATACATGTCTCGATTTTTAAATGTTAACAGGTTGTAAATCGTAATGTATCAAATTTACTTCGCAAAAGGTCAAGTGAGTGTCAGTGAGTTGATCTAGGTTACATTTTGATAACAACAACGCGTGGATGAGAAGGTGTATGGAACTTATCAATAAAACGGCCATTGTGACTGGGGCAGCTGGTGGAATTGGCCAAGCCATCATTGCAAAGCTGAGAGAGCAAGGAGCCAAAGTGCTTGCTGTCGATATTTCAGAACAATCACTGCAAATGTACACAAGTTTTGACCCAAAGCAGTTGGGAACCTTTGTCGCGGACGTCACCGATTACCAACAAGTTGAAGCTATGGTGAAGTACGCGGTTGAACAGTTTGGCTTGCTTGACATCATGGTTAACAACGCGGGCATCGGTGCACCGAAACCTCTGCTTGACCACGACCCAATTGCCGATTTTGAGCCGATCTCTAAGGTCAACCAAAATGGCGTTTACTACGGCATTCTTGCCTCTGGAAGACAATTCCAAGCGCAAGGCACGCCGGGCGTGATCCTCAATACTTCTTCTGTTTACGCACGAATGGCGTCTGAGATGACCTTTACCTACAACGTCAGTAAAGCCGCAGTCGATATGATGACCAAATGCGCCGCATTAGAACTCGCACCATTGGGTATTCGTGTTTGCGCTGTCGCTCCGGGACGCGTTGATACTCCGATGTTAAGGCAATACGAAGAGATTGGCCTGTGGGACCACATCCGCAAAGAACAGATGCGTCAAAACTTCACACAACCAGAAGAGATTGCTGATGTGGTGGCGTTTCTGGTCAGCGAGAAAGCCAACTGTATCAACGGCTGCACCATTAGCGCATCTGACGGTTTCGAGAATTTTAAGTACCCACTTATGGGATAGGCGAGTACGCCACATTACAGCAATAGCGAGGATGTAAGTTATGTCATTACCAGAAGTTATTCAGCACCAAGATTTCTTATTAACTCTTAATACCAATGAGGAGTCGCTCATCAAAGACGCGTTACCGGGTGTGGATGTTTACCCGTTGTTTCTTGACCCAGAAAACGGTACTTGGGTGATTCGTGCCAAATTCAAGCCGGGCGTGACTTTACCTAAGCACTTCCATACTGGTGTGGTGCATTTCTATACACTGAGTGGCGCTTGGCACTACATTGAATACCCAGACCAAGCCCAAACCGCTGGTAGTTATTTGTATGAGCCAGGTGGTTCGATTCATACCTTTCACTGTCCAGAAGAGTCGGGTGGTGCTGATGGCTTTATGGTGATCCAAGGTGCGAACATTAACTTTGACGAAGAGGGTAACTTCATCAACATTATGGATGCAGGTTGGATTGAGCAAGTGGTGGTTGCCGCTGCCAAAGCGCAAGGCTTCACTGCGCGCTATATCAAACCGGGTGCGATTGCTGGCCTAAGCGATGAGCTAGCGGAGTAACCCCATGCAACAGATGAACAGTATTGTAATGCAGGATGGCCGAGTCCGCCTGCAGCAAGTCGAAATCCCTCAACCCGAAGCGGGACAAGTGTTGGTTCGCAGCCTTGCCTGTGGCATTTGTGGCTCCGACCTTCACATTACTCGACACGCGGATGAGGTATTTGATGTATTCCACCAGCTCGGGTTGATGCCTGATGAATCCGGTGAGCACGCTCAAGTGATGTTAGGGCACGAGTTCTGTGCGGAAATTGTCGAATACGGTGCCGGTACGCAGCAAACGTTGTCCGTTGGTAGCCGAGTCACCTCTGTGCCGATGTTGCTCAGTCAAAATGGCGCAGGCGTTGGTGTTACTCCGGGTACTTATGGTGCTTACTCTGAGTACTTCCTGCTTGATGAAGCGTTATTGCTGCCTGTCCCAGACGAAATGCCGTCTGAGGCGGCGGCGTTAACCGAGCCGCTGGCGGTCGGTTTGCACGCGGTCAATCGCAGTGAAATCGAAACGGAAGAAACCGCGCTGGTTGTCGGTTGCGGCCCTATAGGGCTGGCGGTGATTGCTGCACTGAAACAACGTGGCGTGAGCAATATTCTTGCGGTCGATCTTCAGGAAGAGAAACTGCAACTTGCTAGTGAGTTTGGCGCAAATCGATTGATCAACCCGACCAAGGAAGACGAGATCGCCGTTGGTGAGCAGTACGCGATGAACTCACGTCTGGTCATTTATGAGTGTGTGGGCAAGCATACCTTGATTGACGATTTTCTGCGCCGCGCCCCTGCCCGAGCGCGAATCGTCATCTCGGGTATCCATACTACACCTGCAATCATCAACTACGCGTACGCGACGGTAAAAGAGCTCGATTTGAGATTCTCTTACTACTACCAACCGCACGAGTTTGAGCAATGCCTACAAGCGATTGCCGAACATAAGTTGCCTTGGCAGAAAATGCTCACCGCCAAAGTGGGAATCGATGGTGTCGAAGACGCATTTACAAAGTTAATGACGCCAAATGATCACATCAAAGTCGTTATCGAACCTTGGCGCAGCGGCGCGTTAGAAGTGATTTAACTCTTAGCCAGATTAAGCTAGCTAAAACCAATTTTAGTTTGGTGACAGCCCCAACCGTAGCAGCTAGGTTGGGGCTTTTTTGTTAGGCCTGTTCTGCGCATTCCTGTTGCAGAGCAGGGTAATCGGTGTAGCCTCGTTCGTTTCCGCCAAACAACGTTGAGCCATCGAGTTCTGCCAACGGATGGTGATGTTGCAAGCGAGAGACTAAGTCTGGGTTTGCTACGAATGGCCGTCCGAATGCGACAAGATCCGCGTAACCTTTCTCTAATACTTCGTTTGCTCGTTGAGGATCGTAGCGACCGGCAACAATAATAGCGTTGCGAAAGCGCTTTCTAAGTTCGATTCGAAACGTCTCAGGAATCGTTGGTGCATCGGCCCAATCGGCCTCGGACAAGTGCAAGTAGGCAATGTCGCGCTCCTGTAGCTGTTTTGATGCCTCTAGGATCGTTGGCACGATATCTGGGCAGTCCATATCTTTAAACGTAATGAATGGTGCCAATCTCACTCCAACTCGATGCGCACCAACAGCGGCGATAACTGCATCCACCACTTCGATAAGAAAACGGATACGATTTTCTCGTGAACCGCCGTAGTTGTCTGTTCGATGGTTTGAGTTGGTTCTTAAGAACTGATCGATCAGATACCCATTCCCGCCGTGGATTTCTACACCATCAAAACCCGATTCAACGGCGCGTTTGGCTGCGTTCGCGAAATCACCGACAACTCGGTTGATATCCGCTTGTGTCATTGCGCGTGGCTCAACACAATCGACCATATTGCCGTTGCCTTGTTCATCTGCAATCCAAACTTGCGTCTCTACCGGAGCGAGCGCAGATGGTGCGATAGGCTGTTCACCATTTTGGAATGTTGGGTGAGACACTCTGCCCACATGCCATAGCTGACAAAACATCGCTGCGCCTTGTAATTTGACCGCTTGGGTCACACCTTGCCAGCCCGCCACTTGCGCATCGGTGTAAACGCCAGGTGTGAACGAATAGCCTTGAGAATCGTCCGAAATTTGTGTGGCTTCGGAAATGATCAGCCCGGCAGAAGCGCGCTGTTGATAATACGTTGCCATCATCTCATTCGGGATGTTGCCCGGCTGAGTGGTGCGTGCGCGGGTCATTGGTGCCATGACAATGCGGTTTTGTAGTGACAACGCTTTCAGTTGAGCTGGTTCAAACAGCTTATTTGTTCTTTGTTTCATGTTGCGCTCCTTAGATAAGTACTGGCACGTTGGTCGCTTTACGAGCGGTTGCCATCCAGTGAAGTACGGCTGGATCCCATTGCACTTCGGGCGCACTGAAAAAGCCGCGTAGAATGGAAAACATAATGGCTTGATCAACCAGTGACGTTTGCTTTTCTGAACTTAGGTTGAGCAAGGGTTTGGTTTGTTCTATCAAAGCGGCGACTTCTTTCGCAATCGCTGGTGTATCGTTAATCAAGGCTTCAAAATTTAACGCTTCGGTTTCTTTTTTTGCACGCCATGCTTGTTTAGCGGTTTCTGTTGCAAATTCCGGTAACGTCATGTTTGACCAACGCGGATATCCGACTTTTTGTAGCGGTAAAAACGCTTGTTTTTGCCAGTCTAAAACCGGTGCTGAGGGTTGGCTGCTTTCATTGGAAGATGCCAATTCAAGGAAGTAGTTGATGATGTCTAAGCTTTCCGCCATGGCTTCACCATCGTCTTTGATCAAAAGAGGAACTTGTTTTGCGCCGATGATGTTTGTGGTGGTGCTCTCGTCGTCATAAGCAATGTTGATGACGTCGAGTTGAATATTCAGCATGCCTGCAACAAAACGGACGCGGGCGCTAAAGGGGCAATGTTCATAAATGTACAGTTTCATTTTTTGTTTCCTATCTCTTGGCTGGGCAGGGCGTGTTGTTGTGCGTTGAACAGCGTTACGGCGTTTAACTTTGCCCTGTCACATAACGTTCTGGGTCTAAACAATGTTGATAGGGTCAGTATATGGATTCGACTTAATTTGATAATTGGGTTATATCTGAATTGATTATTCAGTTTTTCCAAATAATAAGGGCGCGAAGATGGATAAGTTTTCGGATATGACGTTGTTTGTCAGCATCGTTCAACATCAAGGTCTGGCAGCGGCGGGAAGGGAGTTAGGTTTGTCTCCGGCGACGGTAACGGCAAGGCTGCAAGCGATAGAAGAACGCTATGGCGTAAAGCTGCTCAACCGAAGCACACGCCACGTATCACTCACGGACGCAGGGGCAATGTACCATCAAGCTTGTCTGAACATCATTGATAGCGTGAAAGAGACGGAAAACTTACTGCAAACGGGTATTTCGGAAGTGCGCGGAACGTTGAAAATTTCAGCTCCACGAGATATTGGCAAACAAATTATTTCGCCGATGGTGTCGGCTTTTTCTGAGCAATATCCGGATGTGACGCCTTATCTTTATCTTAATGACAATTTATCGAACTTGGCTGAATCGGGGCTCGATTTGGTGATTCGTTACGGCGAGTTAGCAGACAGCAATCTCATTTCGCGCAGGCTGGCGTCGAGTCAACGCGTGCTGTGCGCGTCACCTGATTATTTGTCGAAGCAAGGTGTCCCAAACTGTCCACAAGATCTCGCGGATCATCGCTGCTTAGCCATGGTGCGCAGCAATGAAGAATTAAAAACGTGGCACTTTAAAGATGAAGAGTCTCACCAAACGATCACGGTTACGCCAAAGCGCTTTTCTGATGATGGTGAAGTGATTCGACAATGGGCGTTGGACGGTGCGGGGATTGCGTTGAAATCGATTTTAGATATTCAGCAAGACCTCAAACAACAATGTTTAGTAACGGTTTTGGATGGGTATATGAAAAACTTCAGCGCCTTCTCGCAAGGCGCTGAAGCGGATCTGCATGTCATTTATCAGAGCCGCCAATATCAACCGAAAAGAGTTCGCCTGTTTTTGGACTTTCTAGTTGAGCAATTTAGCGCGCTGAGTGATGCCAGCAATCAGATCTAGATGCGATTCAGAGGTTTCTCGGCGGTGGCGATAAATCCCGACGGTGCCAGGGTTTGGTTCGTTTTCCATGGTTAAGCATCGTAAGCCAAAGGATTCCAAATACGGTTGCAGATGGCGGGTATAAGACATCACCGCGACGCTTTCTTTCAGTACATCAATACTGGCGAGCAGAGAATCCACTTCGTAAGTCGGTCTGTCATCCAGTTGCTGCCTTTCGCGTTCATTTTGTTTCGGGATTGGGTTATCGATGACGTGAGCGAATTTCTTAGCGTCATAAGTGACCGAAAGAGCGGGGTATTCGTGCAGCATTTCTTCGGTGACGGTTTTCCCTAGCAGTGGATGGTTTGAGGAAACAAAATAGGCATCAACCGTTTGAAATAGTGGAATAAACGTAACATCGCATTTAGACGACAAGCCGACAATCTCGTGGCCGATGAAGAATTCAATCTGTTCGTTGATTAATGAATCCATCAAGCCTAAGTGGTTGCCAAATTCGACGTGCGTAGATGCCGAAGGCTGCTTGGTCAGATGTTCATTGAGTGCTTGTTTGACGAATAGCGGCCACCACGCATCGCCAGTACCCATTTTAATTTTTCCGACTTGGTACTGTTTCCGTTCATCAATACTTTGCATCATTTGGTTGTATTCATGCTGCATCGCGTTGCTATGGCGATAGAGGATGCGTCCGTATTCGGTCAACACCATGCCATTAGGATGGCGTTCAAACAGCGTTACGCCGAGATTCTCTTCCAGCTTCTTTAAATTGCTTGTTACCGTTGGCTGGCTTAACCCTGCCATTCTTGCCGCAGCGCTGATGCTTTGGCAGCGTGCAACCAGTAAAAATTGCTGCAGAGATTTGTCCATTTTCTTTCCCCTCTAAGAACGAGGGGTATTTTGCACAATTTCATTTATAAATCACAAATCTGTAATCTCATTTGATTGAAATTATGCGCATTTCATAGATCTACATCACTGTTGGGGTCTGACGTATAGATGTTATCTATAGCTCGCTCCTGACTTCCTATTTTCCCCTCAAAAAGGTGTTCTTTAGACTGTCACCAAAACAACAATCTAAGGGATGAACATGAAACCGAGTTTTATTGCGCTTGCTGTCGCGTCTTGTATTGGTCTTGCTGGATGTGGGTCAGATTCCTCTGATGCGCCAGTGTCAGTCGACAAACCAATTATTTCAGCCGACTTATATTTACGTGGTTTAAATGGGGATTGGGGCACGGCAGAGCATGCCAAGCTAAACTATTTGGGTAATAACGAGTACGAAACCGTACTGCGCGTCGCTCGAGGTAGCAATCAGTTCAAGATTGCTGATCCGGGTTGGCAGATCCAATACACCTATTTTGAGGAGCCCGCGGCGTTCGATAAAGCTCAGGAGTACCTACCAAAACCAGACACGAATGAAGCGTGTATGAACGATGATTGCAACTCTGAGATCACGTTTGAAGACAAAGGGTATTACAAGTTTTCTGTGAGCTTTACCGATGAAAGTCGCGCGACAATGACTGTGACGAAAGCAACGCAAGAAGAAGCGGAAAAATACTACTCTGATGCGATTCTCGACCCTGCAATGGTGCATGAAGGGCATCAGAGCAAAGAAGTGAAACTGTTCGCCAATTACGATGACTCGAGTGATACCGTGATTTTCTCGGTGAAAGATCCTAAAGCGGAGCTGCGTGAATTTGGTATTTCAACGACGACAGAATTGCGTGATGCGCTCGACCAAGGCTTAGTGATTAATGAGCAAACAGGGCCGCGAGTGGTGTCGGGTGATGTCGCGTTTGACGCGTTGTTTGCATTGACGATGAAAGAGCTAGACCAGCTTGCCGTTTCTGAAATCAAAGACGGCAATTACAACTACAACAACCCAATCAAAGCGGAAGTTTTTGAAACGGGCGCGAAGTGGCATTACGTATGGACGCGTGATTTGGCGTACGCAGCAGACCTTTCGCTTGCATTGATGAATCCAACTCGCGTGCAAAATGGTTTGAATTTCAAATTGTCTGCTTTCCGCGACACGACCGATCAGCAATACGATGGCGAGCAGATTGTGCAAGACACGGGCACGGGCGGCAGTTGGCCAATCAGTACCGACCGCACGACTTGGGCGCTTGGTGCAGAACGCTTACTTTCGGCATTGGATGGGGAAGAGTACAACCAATTTGCTGAGCGCGCTTACAAAGCGATCAGCAATACACTTGAAGCCGATCGCCTGGCGGCTTTTGATGCGAAATCCGGTTTATACACTGGTGAGCAATCATTCCTCGATTGGCGTGAGCAAACGTATTCAACGTGGACGCCAAACGATGTCAATACGATTGGTAGCAGCAAAGCGTTATCGACAAACGTGGTTCACTACCGCGCGATTCAGCTCGCGGCTAAGTTGGCAGAGAAGTACGATTCAACCAACGCGGTCAAATACACCGATTGGGCTGCACAGCTAAAAACCGCTATCAACGAGCAGTTTTGGAATGCCGAACGCGGTATGTACGTAAGTTATTTGTTTGATAATGGCAAAGACATCGCGGTCGACAAATATGACATGTTGGGCGAAGCACTTGCGATCATCAGTGGTGTGGCAAGTGATGCGCAGGCGAAACAAATCATGGCCAATTACCCACACAGTGAGTTTGGTGTGCCGGTTTACTTCCCTCAGCAACCGGACGTGCCTGTGTACCATAACCGCGCAATTTGGCCATTTGTTACCGCGTACAGCTTGCGCGCCGCGCATCAAACACAAAACGTGGCAGCAGTGAACAATGCCATTCAATCGTTGGTTCGTGGTACGGCAACTAATTTATCCAACATGGAAAACTTAGAGTGGCTTTCTGGTAAGTCATTCATCATCCATAGTGATCATGGTGAAGATCCAAGCTTGGATGGCCCAGTGATTAACTCTCAGCGTCAGCTTTGGTCTGTGGGTGGCTACTTGAACATGGTGGTAGAGACCCTATTCGGCATCCATACCGAAACAGGTAAGTTGGAAGTGAAGCCATTTATCACAAGTTGGGTGCGCAATAATTTGTTGGCTCAGTCTGAACAAATCACGTTGGAAAACTTTGCCTTCAAAGGAAAGAACTACTCGGTAACGATTGACTTGCCTGAAGTAAGCAAAGATGAAACAGGTTACTACCCAGTTGAAAATGTCACGATGGACGAAGAGGGGCATTTCCACGTGACACTGGGCGCGCTTGTGAATGTAGATAGTAGCATTACTTTAGTTTCTGGGGTGAAACCGTATGTGAGTGAAGATAGCCGCGTATATTCTCCGCAAGAGCCAACATTGGTGGTAAAAAGCGTTGATAATTCGGTTTCGATTGACGTGACGAGCAAGTACAACGTGAACTTGTATCGCAATGGCGAGCTGATTCAAAAGAACGTGATTGCTCAATCTTATTCCGATACGCCAACAGGTTTTGCTTGTTATTTGGCTGAAAGCATTAACGATAAAGGCTTCCGTTCTAACCCAAGCCAACCAGTTTGTGTCGGTGAAGAGATCCGCATCAAACTTGATGGCGAATATCAGCCACTCAAAGACAATATCTCAGTGGTTACGGTGAGCAAAGAGAGTGGCGTTGTAAAAGGTTCAGAGTCGTTTACAGCCCCTGTAACGGGCACTTACCAGTTTGATGCTTGGTACAACAATAACCTAGGGCAACTTAATACTGGCATCACGAACACCGTGAAACTGTTAGAGGTATTGGATGATGCAGGTAAAGTGGTTGATCAAGGTTACTTGCAGATGGGCCATATTGGTGAAAACCAAGGTATGCGTTACTCAACGCCAATAGAAGTGACGTTGGAGCAGGGAAAAACCTATCAGATCGCGTTGAAGGACCACTTCAATATGAGTTACCTCAAATCGAATGAAACCTACATTTACGCTGGTGGTATTGAGGGTGAAAAAAACGAAGCGCAAATCGCAGATATTCGAATCACACCTTTAATGTAGGCTGTTTTAACAAAGCAGTGTTCTAGAAAACTGTGTTCTAAGAAAGACAAAGCCGCTGAGATTATCAGCGGCTTTGTTGTATTTGCTATCGGTGGCCGTTTACAGATTAGTTTGCAGCCTGCGGACGAGGTTTACGGCGCTGACCTGACGGTTTGTTTCCTGCAGGCTTAGCATTGTTTGGCTTGCGGTTACCAGACGGTTTACCAGCGTTGCCACTCTTATTACCGTTTGGTTTATTTCCACTCGGTTTATTGCTATTTGGTTTGTTGCCGTTAGGTTTACGGTCATCTGGTTTACTGTTTGCACGACCTTGGCCTTCACGGTTGCCTTTAGGCTTGCCCGCACCGCCCTGGTTGGTGCTGTTTTTGTTGCCGTTGTTACCACCGTTGAAGCGACGTTTAGGTTTGTTTGCACCATTGCCTGCTTTCTTTTCGGTTGCCGGAGCGTTTTCGCCCGCAGCATTTGGCGCTTTTGGTTTTTTCGGCTTCTTAGGTTTTTTCGGTTTGATTGGGCGCGTATCCAGTTTAGATTCTGGCACCACATTGGTTGGCGCAAAACCTTCCAACTCTTTACGTGGTAGTACTTCTTGAATCAAACGTTCAATCGCAAACAACTCAGATGCTTCTAGCGCACACACCAGTGAAATCGCTTTACCTACTTCGCCCGCGCGGCCAGTACGACCAATACGGTGAACGTAGTCTTCTGCCACTTTCGGTAGCTCAAAGTTCACCACTTGCGGTAATTGCGGAATATCGATACCGCGCGCAGCAATGTCCGTCGCGACCAACACACGAATTTCACCCGATTTGAAATCCGCCAGTGCTTTGGTACGTGCGCCTTGGCTCTTGTTGCCGTGGATGGCAGCAGCCGGTAGATTTTGTTCGATCAGGAACTTCGCCAGACGGTTTGCGCCGTGTTTCGTTTTCGTAAACACCAGCACTTGCTTCCAATCGCCGTCTTTGATCAATTTAACCAACATCGGTGCTTTTTTCTTCACGTCTGCAGGGTAGATACTTTGCTCAACCGTTCTCGCCGTCGAGTTCGCCGGGTTCACTGAAATCTCAACCGGGTTGTTCACCAAGCCTTTCGCAAGGTCGCGGATTTCATCCGAGAAAGTTGCCGAGAAAAGTAGGTTCTGACGCTGTTTTGGTAGCAGAGCTAGGATCTTACGAATGTCACGGATAAAGCCCATATCCAACATACGGTCTGCTTCATCCAGCACTAGCACTTCCAGTTGGTCGAACTTCACCGCATTTTGGTTGTACAAATCCATCAGGCGCCCTGGTGTCGCGACCAACACATCCGCACCTTTGCGAAGACGCAGCATTTGCGGGTTGATCTTCACACCACCAAAAACAACTGCACTGCTTAGTGGAAGGTGACGGCTGTACATAAACACGTTTTCTTGCACCTGAGCCGCAAGCTCACGTGTTGGCGTCAGGATAAGTGCACTAACTTGGTTAGCACGAACGCGAGGGCCGTTCGATAAACGCTCAAGAATCGGTAGCGTAAAGCCTGCAGTTTTACCTGTACCAGTCTGCGCTGCTGCCATTACGTCTTTCCCTTCCAAAATAGCAGGAATTGCTTTTGCCTGAATTGGCGAAGGGGTGTCGTAGCCTTTCTCTTGAATAGCTTTAAGGATTGGAGCAGATAGACCTAACGAGGTAAAACCCATATGTATGATTCTCAATTGTAGAGTTAGATAACAACGCGCCGAAAACAAATCGGTACGAAAAGTGCGACATTCTGAGGCTTTTACGCGCAGGCTTCAACTAATTCCGTCATGGATAAATATTTGAACTGGATCTCATTTCTTTTTGGCAGGCAAAACTGATAACTGGTTTGATCGATCGATTGAATGGTTTTACGTTGGCGATGCCCATTCTTACATCGTTATCACGGCATGCAGTTTGAGTTTATCGAATGCTTTTCGGAGCAAGGGGGACGCTTGATCCTTTCATTACTCCGCTTTTGCATGCGTTAAAAACGCACTCGTCAATTGCTGAAAGAGCGAATCTACCGATGGGCGGTCGGATATATGATGGAAGAGCGGTGTGTGGACATCACCACGAATATCATCGTCATGACCGCAAAGCTGATTACACATTCGTACTGGTACGACAATCTTCTCGACGTCGGCATCAATCAGAATGCATGCTTGTGATAACACCACTTGTCCACCGCCTTTTTTAAGTAAAACGCGCTGCGCGGTTCCCACGATTTTTTGCCCGTCAATGTTGAGGTTGTACTCGCCATCGCAGTAGGAATACGGTGTAGCATGAACATCCACTTTCACGCCGAGCTGTTCAAAGAAAACCGTTAATATCGCACATAAATCGAGATACGCTTTTTTGATGTTGTAAGGCTTGCCTTCTGGCCAGTGGTAAATGTGGGATAGATTGATAATACCTGGCACCTGAGGGACTGGGGCACCACCGGTTTTACGAGAAAAGAGTTTCCAGCCAGACGTATTTAACGTATGTTCTAACTCATTAGACACTGGCCATTTCTTACCCGCGGGAAGCACGAGCGTTGGGTTTTTTACTTGCCAAAGCAATAGCACTTGCGAGAGTTGGTTGGACTGAACTTGTTTAATGAGCTCATCTTCTTTGTCAAATGCATCAGCGACTTCCGTAGCTGTGTAGCGAATTAGCTTATTTTTAACAACCAAACTCTATCCCTCGCGGCTATTTAATCGTTACTGTTGTATCTCAGATACAGCTTTATTGCTAGGTCTGAGTGATTAGGCTTTTGCTCGCTAGCTGCATGATCACCTTTTGGATCTTTTCCGTTGTCCATTAATTCTGCTTGAACACGCGATAAAAAGTTTTTGCTAGTCATCACATCAGCCATTCATAAAATCTGCCATCTATGAAAATTTTTGGCGATATAAGTATGAAAAAGCGAGTGATGACTCTCGCGTTAGCGGCATCATTAACGGGATGTGTGACGTTCCCAACTCAAGAATCTGAGCAAGTACAGGTGCTTTGGGACAATGTGAATGCGATTGAAAACTGTGAACTAATGGGTACCGTGATCGGCTCAGAAGGCCACTTTTACGACTATTGGCTTCACGCCGATAAAGACATGGTTTGGGGGACGCTAAACCAAATGCGCATCAAGGCGGCGGATTTAGGCGCAGATACCTTGTACTTATATCAACCGTTGAGCTTTTCTACGTCAGTGACGATGTTTGCAAATGCTTACAAGTGTAAACAGTAGCTATTGGCTTGAAGACAGGCGCTGCTCGCCTGTCTTTGATGCGTTCTACAAATACTGGAGACTTTGCGTTAATTAACGTTTGCTGTCGCTACCGCTGATGTATCAGAGAACGACAATGTAAAGTCTCGCTCGGTATTAAGCACTTTGGCTGGAAACTCTAAGCTCAACTGCGTATGTGGCGCGACTTCTGAAGCAATGCTAGTAACGAATTTTCGGGTTTCTCCAGGAGAGATCGATATGTCACTTCCACCTTGTGATGAGAGCTCAGCGATACCCATTGTTTCAAGTGTGTTACCTGCAGTATCCGCCAGGTGTAATAAAGATTCTGACTTGTAGATTAATTCTCCACTTTCTGTGCGATATGCATTAAACGTGTTGAAATTTGGTTGTAATGATCCTTGTGATCCAATGTTAGTAACGGAAAATGTCACATTAGCGCCATCAAAGTTCTCGACTCTTACGAGTACGTTACCGTCTTGGTAACGAGCGGCTGCCGCCGCAGTTGCTTGATGTTTCTGCCTCTGTTTCTCTTTTTCAATGTCGCTTAACTGTTTCTGCTCATTAGCGATTCGATTCTTTGCCATGTAGTACGACTGATCGACCATTGCTATTAAAGCGGGGATTGAATACAAAGTGAGGCCTTCCAAATGGTCAAAGTCGATTTTGGCATGTTGAGTACGTTTATGATTAGAAAATTGGCAGTAACCATCAATCAAACTGATGAAAGCCACTTCAAAAGTGCCCTGTAATCGGCTTACTTCCTGTGCTGCTTTCTCTAGATTTGAGCGGACTTTCCGAATCTCTTCCAAACTCTTTTGTGAAAGACGACCGTTTGGCGATACGTCGTTAGAAACCGAAACCAGTTCTTCGGTCACAAATGGATTGTTTTCGGCTGGAATCACCGTAGTTATACGGTTGGATTTGGTGATGTCTTCGCCCAATAGAACCATCATTTTTTGCGATGCGGCGGTTGTGTTGCCCGC
This sequence comes from Vibrio sp. D417a, assembly GCF_030248595.1. NCBI lineage: Bacteria > Pseudomonadati > Pseudomonadota > Gammaproteobacteria > Vibrionales > Vibrionaceae > Vibrio > Vibrio sp. D417a. Next base: position 245,206 of record NZ_JAHGAM010000001.1, read on the forward strand.
TAATACGTCACTACAGTTTGGCGACGTATTGGCATACACGGCGAATGCGGTAAAAAGTGAAAGTGTAACGGACCAGCCGATGGTGACGAGTCCTGTCGTGGTTCGAGTATTCATCCTGATAACCCCTCTGTCATTTGGTGCGATTCACTGACGTAATTGCCAATCAAAAGATTGGCTCGCGACATTCAGAATGGTTCTGGTCAACCCTTCGTAGTGGGTCTGCCCACAGATGCTTTTTTAGTCGTTTATCAACCGCTAAGCCACGATTGATAAAGTGTCTGAAATTGAGAGCATTAACGCTGCGAAGTTGATGTCTTTGACTGAAAGATAGACGTAACTTTTCTAACCATCAAATACGTGATTGAGTTCTCATTTTTATATGAGTGAGAGGTTCAAGAGAAAACAGGCACTTACTGTAGAGAGTTGATTTGAAGGAAAAATATAAATTTTTTGGGGAACTTTTTTGATGCTGCCTTTGAGACTTTTTCGAATCTCAAAGGCAGGTTCTTACACTCGCGCTCAATTACAACGTGTTGAGGACATCCGCGAGTCGAGAGACAGCTGTCGTCAGTTCTTCTGGTGTAGCATTGGTAAAGTTAAGACGCAGAGCGGCTTTTACCTTTGAACCTTCTGGATAAAAGACCGGGCTCGGCACTACGGCAACCCAGTTTGCGAGAAGGTTTTTCGCCAGTTCGAAGGTGTCGCATTCTGGAATTTCGACCCAAACGAACATACCACCATCGACGGGTTTGAGTACGCAACTTTCTGGCAGCTGTTTTTGCAGTTCAGCAAACATGACATCGTAACGTGATTTGTAAAGCGCACAGATGGTTGAAATGTGCGTTTCGAAGTTGTCATGTTGCAGTAGACCATGCAGCAAAGCTTGCATAGGAATACTAGAGTGCAGATCGGCACCTTGTTTAATTTTGATGAGTGGCTCAAGGTAGCTACTCTTGCCCGTAACTACACCAATACGCAAGCCTGGTGAAGCTATTTTGGAGAAAGAGCGCAATACGATGGAGTGCTGCGGGCAGAAATCCGAAACTAGCGGCAGTGCTTCACCAGAAAAACGCAGCTCGCGGTATGGTGCGTCTTCAATGAATGCCACGTCGTATTGGATACAAAGCTCGGCAACTTTTTGGCGAGTCTCTAGCGCCCAGCATACGCCCGTTGGGTTGTGAAAATCGGGTACGGCGTAGAACATTTTTGGTTGCTGCGTGGCAAAGCATTGTTCGAGTTCTTCAAGGTTTGGACCACACTCGGTTTGTGAAACGGTCACGATGTTGGCTTGCACTAGACCGAATACTTGCATAGCACCAAGGTAGCTCGGTGCTTCCATCACCACTTTATCGCCCGGATTCACGTACGCACGCGCAATCAAATCTAGCCCTTGCTGAGAGCCCGTTGTGATCATAGCCAAATGAGATTCCGGCAGCTGGTAATAATCGGTCAAAAAGTTAAGTAGCGGGGCGTAGCCTGCTGTTGCGCCGTATTGAAACACCTCTGGCATATTCGCGAGGTTTTCGAGCGTCGGTTTCATTAAGTCGATCGGGAAGGTTTTTTCGTCCGGCAAGCCACCTGCAAGAGAAATGACGTTCTTATCGCTCGCTGCTGCGAGGATCTCTCGGATGTAGGATGACTTAGTTTGTTGTAATGACTGTGCGATTTCCATGTGCTGTGCTTCTCGTAATTGTCTTTTTTTATGTCAGAAATAGTATAGGTAAATTGCCAAGCTTGGTGTGTCCATTTATGCTGTTAAACATGTCCATTTATGCTATTTGAGCGAAAGTTTACTCCGTGAGCCATCAACAAGTTTCCAGAATCAATGACGTGCTGTTTTACATTCACCAAGACATTAGCAGAGATTTATCGGCTAAAGAGCTAGCAGATGTAGCAGCCTATTCTGAACAGCACTTCCATCGTATTTTTAAAGATGTGGTAGGGGAGTCTGTCCATCAATATATCCGTCGCACAAGAATGGAATACGCCGCCAATCAACTGATGTTTGATACCAGCTCATCGGTGTTAGACATTGCTAACAAGTGCGGCTTTAGCTCGGTATCTTCTTTTAGCCGAGCGTTTAAAGCAACGTTCGCTATGTCTCCTGGCGCGTGGCGAAAACATGATTTACAAGTCGCAGAAAAGCCGTATCTAAAAGATCCGGAAGTGGCTGCGGGTTATCATCGGGTTGCTAAACGCGAGTTGCCAGAACCTAAAATTATGGAGGTTCCACAACGCTTTGCGGCTTATGTGCGGCATGAGGGTTATAGCCGTTCCATTCGCAATGCGTGGCTGATTTTGAAGGCGTGGGCAAGCTCTGAGAATCGGGACTTTTCGGTTCAATACGGTTTGCATCACTCCAACCCCGCTTGGGTTGAGCTCGATAAGTGCCGCTATGTAGCTTGTATGGCGATTGATAAGCCGCTTAAAGTACGCGGTGTCGTGAATCAAATGACGATTCCGGGTGGTTTGCATGCTGTTTTTCGCTTAACAGGGGTATATGGAGAGCTTCTTCCTCAATTGAGTATGGTGTTAGAGAAGTGGTTGCCGAATTCAGGCTTTAAGCAGCGTTCTACTCCCGCTTATGTTCACTATCATAAAAACCATTTCCTTAGCCATGATGAGGCGTTTGAGCTGGACTTCTATCTGCCCATCAGCTTTTTCTAATTGGAGTCTTTATTTACTATCCGTAAGGAATAAAATGCTAAGCTCTATATGATGATTTTTTACAAATAATTGAAAATTAAATGAACATCGATCATGTAAAGCTATTTGTCCGTTTGGCTTCGACACACAACATCAGCATGGCTGGTCAGGAGCTTGGACTTTCTCCTGCTGTCGCTAGTGCGCACATCAACAAACTTGAGGACAGCTTAGGAGTTCGTTTAGTTCATCGCACCACACGCAAAGTTTCCTTAACTGAAGAAGGGCAGGCTTTTTTACCTCACGCGGAGGAGGTCCTTGCAACAGTGGAGGCAGCAAGGGGAGCTGTTGGCTCAGGGCAGAGTGCGCCAACGGGAGTATTACGTATAACCGCCTCTGCAACTTTTGGTCGCTTGCATATTGTGCCCGCATTAAAAGGTTTTATGGCGCGTTACCCAGGGTTAACCGTGGACTGCCGATTTTCTGATTCCATTATTGATCTGGTTGAGGGAGGTTTTGATGTCGCCATTCGTGTCGCTGAGTTGAAAGATTCTTCATTGGTCGCAAGAAAGCTTGCGCCAGATCGTCGTATTATCGTTGCATCACCAGATTATATTGAACAATTTGGGAGACCTAACAAGCCCCAAGACTTGAAGAATCATGAATGTATTAACTTAGTTGGAATGAATAATTGGTCATTCAATACAAAAGATGGAATGTTCAATGTAAGAACTTCTGGTCGTTTTAAAACCGATAATGGTGATGCGATGAGAGACGCGACGGTAAACGGGTTAGGTATTTCTATCAACTCGGTTTGGAGTGTTTATCAAGAATTACAAAGTGGTCAGCTAGTGGAAGTACTCGAAGATCACCCTTTAGCGATGGATGCTGGGATTTGGGCTGTGTACCCAAGCTCTCGTTTAATTGCGCCTAAGGTGCGTGCCTTTATTGATTACTTTGCTGAATACTATGGCACGCCACCTTATTGGGAAGAGGTTTAAAAGTCACAAAGACCATAATCCGTGCTCAGTTGGAATAGCAAAAAAGCAGACCCATGCAGGGTCTGCAGTGTTAGAGAGATTAAAAGTCTGCGTTTGTATCGGTACCAACAAAGACGCTAATTCCGCTGGTAGATTGATAAATGCTAAAGGTTTCACCTGCAACAATACCATCTACAGAATCGTCATTTGCGGTACAGGTATAGCCGACGGAGTACGTACCGGGCTCTACAAAGCCAAATTCATATTCGTAATTTGCTTCATCAATGTCTTCCACTACGTTCGCCGCTGCGATTGGCATTATTTGGCCTTCTGCGCCTGCAAATGGCCCCATGTTCTCTTCGGCGATATTTCCTTCATATAGGTAGACCGCGTGTGCATACCCATTTGCGCTTGGGGTATCCGTTTCGCAGTTTTGGTAGGTTAATGTTGCGATATCTCCCTGAATTTCACCCGTTGTAACCGTGTTAATTAAAGTGACTGAGGTGCGCTGAATACTGTAGCCCTCGTTTTGCCCAGTTCCGTCTTTTAAGCCACGACGCAGGTCAAACTCCACCACAAATTCGTTGTTGTCAGGGTTGACTGCGAAGGTATCATTAAAGAACAGTACCCCAGAATTCGGATCTTTTCCGACCCCCTGCGGACAAGCCCCATTACCTTTTACGGTCAGTGGTATTTGATTGCCGGTCGCTTCATCAACAACATAGGATGGATAATCCGGATGATCGCCATCATTCGCAAACACGCAGAGTTTGTAATTGCCAGTGGGTATCAGCTCGTCGTCCACTAACTCTTGAGCGTTACTGCCCTGGAAGTCGAGTAAGTTAACGCTTAATGGTATTGGATCTTCATTATCGAGCAGAGGATTACCATTTTCGTCAACGAAATTTCCGTCTTCGTCGGTTTTATACACATCAAAAACTTGTGGTGTACCACCATCCAAAGGGAGAAATGCCACTTTGTTGTATGCGATAACCACTTCTGATACGTCATCAATGGGGGCATCTGATACAGACAAGGTAACCGGAGTCATTGTGCTGACAGAGTCACTGTCTGAATTACAGCCAATCAACGCAACTGTTATTGACGCACTGATCAAGCCAATTTTCATGCTGTTCATTTAGATGTACCTTTTTATGAGAAGTGTATTAAATGTAGTCGATTATTGATAAAACACAGAATAATAACGAGCGGAGTCGCGCGGTTAAAAGAGTGATAAACCATGACTAAGAAGTTCAGTAAAAGTGTGCTCAAATCGACGATATTGTGCTATTTGAAGTGCTATGGTTAGAAGTGTGTCGCTCAAAAAATGAGCGGATAAATACATCAACAACTCTAGCCAAGAGGTCTCTATGTTAGGTGAAAATCACTCATTAACTCATGAATTTCCAGAACATTTGGATACCATTACTCAGCTTACCGAAAACGATGCATCATTTGCTGAAACCGTTAAAAACTACAATGCTTTAGATAAGGAAATCCGCGTACTAGAACTTCAAGGAAGCCCGATTGATGATCACGAAATGAACGTGTTAAAACATAACCGGGCTGAGCTCAAAGACTGGCTCCACTCGAGAATTATGGGTTCTTAGCGACGCAATGATCATCGGCTCGTAATCTACGAGCCGATTTTAGTTTCAAGGGACGATGCCAAGTATTCCAACATTAGGATTGCTGAGCAGGAGCTTGGAGTGGCAGGTGGCCTGTTTTTACCCAAATGACCGTTTCTTGCTCTACAAAAGGAAAGTGCTCACTCATATGTGGACTGCGTATCCAAGAGTAGGGAGGATAGGTTCCTAGCTCGTCTTTAAATTCCCCCGATAACACAAAAATTTCTTCACCACCAAAGTGACGGTGTGGTTGAAACTTCTTACCTTTTGGCCATTTAACCAATGCGACATGTTCGTGCTCAAAATTATGCAGCGGCATGACTTGCAACCCACCGACACCACTCTGCCAGCTCGCTTGGTTTGTATTAATGCGAACTGTTTCAAGATCCTCAGATTCGAACTGATTTAGTTTAACTAAAATCACACAGCCTTCTTTGCTAAATGGTGCGTGTTGACTTCCTGGAGGGTTACGAAGGTAAGTGCCGGCAGGATAGTCACCGTATTCGTCAGAGAATACCCCCTCGAGCACCAATATTTCTTCTCCTTGAGGGTGAGGATGAGTCGAAAACTGCGAATTTGGCTCGTACTTAACGACGCTGGTGGTATGCCCTGATTCTTTGGCTTCTCGTTCCAAAGGTTTGCGCCACACACCTTTGGAAGGGCTGGCGATCCACTCCTGTTGAGCAGTATCTATCACGATTCTTTTTGAAAAATCCATATTCAACATATTGAAATTCCGTTACTTATTTAATTACTAATTCTCATTAGTATACGTATAAAAAACATCAATTGATTCATTTGTTGATAGCCCAATTCATGGATTGGGTACGAACATGAAATCGGAGCCTAATTTAAATTTCTGCTTGTGTAATGAGAATTGTTATATTATAACATCGCAAAATTAAATGTTATAACATAACAAAAAGGAAATAGTAGTGAATAAGAAATTGGTGTCTCTCGTGATCGGTAGCATTTTTGCATCCCCTGTTTTTGCCGACACACTATCGAACCCACAGATTGGTGTTGTTGTTGATGGCTACTACCAAGATGGCCAACGTCATAATTCTGAGCGCGAAGAAGGCTTTGGTCTAGGCCATACGGAATTAAACTTCTCATCAAATATCGACGACAAGTTTTACGGCGCATTGACCGCGGTTCTTGAAAGTCATGGTGATGAGACAGAATTAGAGCTTGAAGAGGCATTCATCGAAACTTTGGCATTGCCATATGGTGTAAACGTGCGCGCTGGCCGATTCCTATCTGACTTTGGTTACCTGAACAACCAACACATGCACACCGATAGCTTTGTTGAGCGTCCAATTGCTTATCGTACTTTCCTTGGCTCGCACTACTACGATGATGGTGTACGTGCAAACATCGTGTTGCCAACCGACCTTTATGTAAAACTTGGTGTAGAAGCGCTCAGTGGTAGCAAAATGTCTTCTGTCGAAGATGGTTCTGAAGTTGGCGTGTACACCACGACGCTGAAGCTTGGTAGTGACTTCTCCGAATCTTCAAGTTGGCAGTTTGGTTTAAGTTACCTGCGTAACGAAAACGGCAAGGTTAAAGAATTCGAAGATCACGACCACGGTCATGAAGAAGAGCATGAGCACGATCACCATCATGGCGCAGCAGTGACAGGTGCGAACCTTTACGGTGCTGATTTTGTTTGGAAATGGGCACCAGACGGTAATTACAAATACAGCAACTTCACGCTATCGGCTGAATACATGCTGTTAGACGGTGTGGTAGATAGCAAATATAAAAACGATGCAGAGTCACCAGACAACTTAAGCGCTTACTATGTTTCGGGTGTTTATCGCTTCAACCCAAGCTGGTCAGCAGGTCTACGTTACGGCGAAGCAGAAAGCTACGATGGTCATGCACATGGCGACCACATGCATTTTACTGAGCTGAATGATAAAGAAATGGATGCGATGATCGCATGGGATTCTTCTCACTTCGGTACTATCCGTGCGCAATACACTCGCATTGATAACCAAGACAGTGAGACAGACAACGTGTTCACTCTGCAATACGTGATGACATTTGGAGCGCACGGTGCTCATGCGTTCTAAGCTGACATTAAATAAATGCAGTTTGGTGATGATGGCGGCAGGAGCTGCCATCATTGCTTCGCCTGCTTCGCCTGCTTCGCCTGCTTCGGCTCTAAACATTTTCGTTTGTGAGCCAGAATGGAAAGCCTTTCTTGAAAGCCACGCGCCAGATGCCAGTATTTATTCAGCGACAACGGCTAAGCAAGACCCACATTACGTACAAGCTCGTCCTTCTTTGATTGCGAAGATGCGCCAAGCGGACATGGCAATGTGTTCGGGCGCAGAGCTAGAGGTGGGGTGGTTACCTATGCTGCAAGTTCGTAGCAGCAATGCGGCGGTGCAAAATGGTGCGCCGAGCATGATCTACGCGACGGACTTCGTGCGCATGTTAGATACTCATGCTCACGTTGACCGTAGCATGGGAGATATACACGCTCACGGTAACCCACATGTTCAATTTGCGGCAAATGACATGATTCCATTATCTCGTAAAGTCACGGAGCGCCTAAAAGCGATTGATCCCGACAACGCACAAAGTTACCAAGTGAATGGTATGAAGTTTCGTGCTCATTGGCGTAAAAAGCTTAAAGAATGGAATGAGAAAGGGGCTGCTTTAAAGGGTAAGCAAGTTGTCGGTTATCACGCGACGTATCGTTATTTGTACGATTGGCTCGGAATGAAGCAGATTGCCGATCTCGAACCTAAACCGGGCATTTCACCGACCACATCTCACCTGCAATCACTCACCAAGTTAAATGCCGACAGTTTTGATGCGATTGTTTACTCCTCTCATCAGGATCAGCGTCCAGCGAACTGGTTGCAAGATCATACTGACAAACCTGTGATTCAACTGCCATTGACCGTTTCTGAGGGTGAAAGCTTGGATGAGATGTACGATCAGGTCATTGATGATTTACTGGATGTGTTAGTGCCGCCCGTTCCTGTGAGGATCTAAGTATGGCGGATTATGCATGGCTTTTACCTGCGGTTTTGTGTGGTTTAATTGCGTTGGTTGGCAACATCGTTCTGGGGCAACAAGTTCTTAATCGTCAGATCATCTTTATAGATTTGGCGGTGGCGCAAGTTGCGGCATTGGGGGCAGCACTAAGCCACTACTGGTTGAGCCAATACGCGCTGTTCTCAGGCTCATTCTTTGGCGAAATGATTGGCCCTTGGGTGATGTCTTTGATGCTTTGCGGTTTGATTGCCTTAATGGAGAAACGATACCAGCAACATTTAGAGCCCATGATTGGCAGCTTGTTTGTCGTGTCTGCATCGCTGGCGATCCTGCTGGTGAGTAAAGACCCACACGGCGGAGACTTTATTCAAGGCATTCTTAATGGGCAATTGTTATGGGCGACTTGGGCAGACGTTTGGCCTCTGGCACTCATTACCGCTGCGATGTTGCTATTGGTTTGGTTAAAACCTGCGTTTATGCGCGGTAGTGGTTTTTATCTGATCTTTGCAATCCTGATGCCCATTACGGTCAAGTTAACCGGCATTTATTTAGAATTTGCTTTGTTGGTTATTCCAGCTTTATGTGCGGCAGCATTGAAGGGAACTCGATTCTTTGTCGCTAGTATCAGCATTGGTATTGTTGGGATCTTATCGGGTATTGCCGCATCGGCTCGCTATGACTTACCGAGTGGTGCGAGTATTGTGATCACCCTGTTTATTGCTGGCATGTTGTTTAATCTCTTGCTTCAGCCTTTTCTGGTGAAAATAACAAAACCAGCTTTTGTAAGAGATTAAGAGACAAGTAATATTGGTCTGATGAAGTAGTATTTGATTAATCAGACCAATACTTTTCTATCCAAGTCCTCCAATCGTGTAACTTTGCGCCTTCCAACACACTTTCTTACGTTGATCTTGCCATAGTCATCAAGTTGCCTTGATTAGTTCACATTCGACTCCCAGACTGTTTCTATAGTTTTTATAAGATATAAAAGACCCTGCGTATGAGAAGCGCAGCTGTAACGCGACTAGGCATAAAAACAAAAAACGCTAGGGATACAAGCGAATTTGTAATCTCAACATTTAAGGAAGACCAAGATGAAACCGGAAAAAGTAGCAGTAGTCACTGGTGCGGCTCGTGGTATTGGCCAAGCGATTTGTGAGCAATTACTGGAGGATGGATTCCACGTAATCGGGCTAGACATATCGCCCGTGGAATGGAGCCAGTCGGCGCAGCTAAGCAGTTATCAAGTCAACTTGTGTGATGCCGAAGCTGTCAGTGAAGTGGTAGAAAGTGTTGTAGAGCAGCACGGAAGAATCGATGCTCTGGTTAACAACGCGGGCATCACTCGAGATGCACTGTTGCCAGACATGTTAGAGCAAGACTGGGACAGCGTGATCGACGTGAACCTAAAAGCGGTGTTCTTACTCACCCAACGTGTTGCTCCTGTCATGCTAGAGCAGGGCACAGGCAGTATTGTTAGCATTTCTTCTATAGTGGGAACGGATGGTAATATCGGCCAGAGCAACTACGGCGCAAGTAAAGGCGGCGTCATCTCAATGAGCAAAGGCTGGGCGAAAGAACTTTCAAGAAAGGGTGCACAGATACGCGTCAACTGTGTCGCGCCAGGCTTTATCGCCACCGACATGACCAAGAACCTGCCAGAGAAAGTCATTCAAATGATGAAAGGCAAAACCCCATTAGGGCGCATGGGCTCAGTTCAAGATATTGCCAATGGCGTCTCTTTCCTAACCTCAGACAAGAGCGCCTACATCACAGGCCAAGTGCTCAAGATTGACGGTGGGTTGGTATTATAGCTCGTTAATCAAAACCCAAAATAAAAACGCCTTTTACTTATATGAAGGGCGTTTTTGTTTGAGGAACCCGACTTATGTGAGTACTACTAATAGAAAGCTTCGATTTCGCTTCGAGTTGAGTTTTTGAAGCAAAAGGCCAATACGTTTGAATAGCGTCGGGCGTCTCCTCTTAAACACTGCATTCCCTAAAGCACAGTATTCCCAAAAGAAAAGCCCACCGAAAAGCGGGCTTTGCTCTCTTTTAGTAACGAGAAGAATAACTAGTAGCTCGCTTGAATGCTGACACCGCTATAGTTTGAGTAACCTTGAATCATGACGTGATAACGTCCACTTTGTGTCGCACTGACCGTACATGTTTCATTGTTACCGTATTTGAAAGGTCGGCAGTCCCATGCATTCAGTGCTGGTTTTGCTCCAAAACGGAGATACAAATCCGCATCACCATTTCCACCATACATTTGTACGGTTAAACGCTGCCCAGCTTCTACATCAACATAGTAATACGCTACTTGACCAGTTGAACCACTTAAACCACTTACTGGCACGCCCGAGGTTAATTTGCCTTCTGGGTCCGGTGTTGGGTCTGGGCCACCGCAGTCTTGGCCACAATCTGCATCCGTTAAGCTATAAAGTAGCTTGTTCACGCTGCCTCTTGTGTCCGTCACTTTTCCGCTAGTTGCGCGGCTAACGATCAAGGCCTCTACTTGGCTTGGAGACAGTGAACTGTTTTCTTGAAGATACAATGCTGCTACACCCGCCACATGTGGCGTCGCCATCGAAGTGCCACTAATGGTTTTGTAGCCACCGTCATACCATGCAGATTTGATTTGTGAACCTGGCGCAAATACATCCACACAACTGCCCCAGTTTGAAAAACTCGAACGTGCATCCGTGCTAGTGGTCGATCCGACAGTTACTCCGGAAGCAACGCGTGCTGGAGAATAGTTACACGCATCGGCGTTGGAGTTACCTGCTGCTAGCATAAAGCTGACACCTGACTGAACCGCACTTTGCACCGCACTATCCAGAGCGACGGATTGACCGCCGCCTAAACTCATGTTGGCGACTGAAGGTCCGGAAGCGTTCGCAGCCACCCAGTCCACACCGGCAATAACACCAGAAGTAGAACCCGATCCGGTACAGCTCAATACTCTCACGCCGACAAGGTTGACGTTTTTCGCAACACCATACAAGCTGCCGCCAATGGTGCCCGCTACGTGTGTGCCGTGTCCATTACAGTCACTTGCATCTGCATCGTTATCGACAAAGTCATACCCTGAAACTGAGCGACCACCGAACTCAACATGCGCGTTATTCACACCAGTATCGATGACATAAGCCGTTACCCCAGTCCCATCAAAGTTGGCACTGTAGTTGTTATCGAGTGGCAAGTTTCGTTGGTCGATTCGGTCTAGTCCCCAAATGGCATTGGTTTGATTTGCGTCTGCCGAGACTATTGGGTCAAGCGATAGGATTCTGTCTTGCTCAATGTAGTCCACACGAGGATCAGAACGCAGATCTTTTAGTTGCTCAGGACTCAAGTTAGCGACAAATCCACTTATCGAGTGGTCAAAAACCGACTCCACTTTTACCGAATACAAACCAGACATGCGGTCTACGGATTGTTGCGTGAATTGCTCGAATTCCGTTGAGTTGCTCGCCATCATTTGCGGTTGTTGAAATACCACTATGTAGCGATCTGCAATGGCGATCTCGTCCGGTGCGAGCATTAATGTGGCTGGTAATATGTCCGGAGCTTGTTGTAACTCTGCACTGTCCGCAATCTCATTGGGTTGCGAAAAAGCGAGAGAAGAATGAAAACAGAGTGCGGAGGTGATACAACAACTTAGTAGTTTCTTTAACATAAAATGTTCCTCGAAATCATAGTCTTGTTGATTTTTACCTAGTACCAAACTGTCAACACGAAAACACAGACAATCAGCGTAGTGCGTGCTGAAGTGACGTTACACAAGTCAAACTAGACAATGAGCAATCATATGCATAACTGATAATAATTCGCATACTCAGAAACATGATCAATAACCAAGCTTTATTGAAATTGAAATGCAAAGATTCATTTAGACTTAGAGCAAAATCCCTAAAATAGAATAATTCTACACACCTGAAATATTGCCTGTTATATGACTTCATCTTACCGATAATTTACGCAATAAAAACCTAACTATCCTTTTATTGGTCATAACTCAAATCGGTTGATAGATGTTAATATAGCCACCTGATTTCTGATGTTTTTAACTCATGGTTACTATCCAAGCTCAATATCGTTTCTGTAATAAAACAGAGCCCGTTCGTGAACATGGAAAAGGGCATTCTGGCTCTCCTCGCTCCAGATGTATCGAGTGTCGAAAGAGCTTTAACTCGATTACGTTTACGAAGCCCGCAAGCCAGATGTAAAAGAAAAAACTGTTGATATGTCAATGAATAGCTCTGGCGTTAGGGAAACAGTACAAGTGTTGAATGTCGTATACAACACAGTATTGAGTACTTTAAAAAATCTCGCCAAGGTAAGTAACCTCAATGCCTTTCGATAAAGCAAATATAAGACTAATTTGTAAACTTGAAAGGCTAGCTGTATTGGTTGAGGTATATGAGGAAAACACTTCCCCATTTAAGAACTGAAACACACTTTTGCCCCTTTTCGTGTTAGCACGGAAACTGTCCTGCTACCAGACTTGTGTTTCAATAGTGCCTTGTAGTATCGAAAACACTTACCACAAACTCTAGAGATTTATGTACTATACCACCTACTGGAAGCTTGATGGGTGGTATTGACGTGAACTTATCTCAAATTGATCTGAATTTGCTCTTTGTTTTAAAGCACTTGCTCGAAGAGAAGCATGTATCTAACACCGCTATGGCTTTAAATATGAGCCAGTCTGCGGTAAGTCGAGCACTGCAAAAAATGAGAGTTTTCTTTAATGACGAATTACTGGTGCGCAAGAAATACGGCTATGAACTGACTCCAAAAGCAGAGTCAGTAAGGCAAGACATCAATAATGTGATTACCAGTTTAGAAAAACTTGCCCATAGAGACTCGTTTGATCCGAGCACTGTATCAAGCACCGTTAAGGTTTACGGCCTTCTTCCTCAGATTAATACCTTAATGCCTAAGGTTATCGCTAAGATTCGGCAAGAGGCTCCAAACCTTAAGGTCAGTTTGGACTCAGCACCAAAACGTCATTTTGATGCGTTGGTGGCTGGAGATGTTCATTTCGCACTTTCCTCTCATCAACCGCCAAGCTCTGAGCAAAATATCTATCGAATGGTTGTTGCTAAGCGTACTTTCCGTTTGCTTATGAGCCGCTATCATCCACTGGCCGATTTAGAGCTAACTCCAGAGCGTTTGGCCGAATTTGACTTTGGACAAGTCTCTTTGCAGGGTGAGAAGCGATTGTCGTTTGAGCATAAATACCAAGAGCTAGGGTTAGCGAACAAAAAAAAGCGTTTATCAGCGCCAGTGCAACTGAATAACTTTAGTTCTGCTCCAAGTATCGCTGCGGAGACTGAGATTATATTTCATCTACCGACACCTTTTGCAGAGGCAGCTTGTCAAGACCCTCGCTTGATCGTTCGAGAAGTACCTGCCGAGCTACAGTTGGACTTTCAAGAAGTCTTCCTATATTGGCACAAACGCTTTAACGATGATCCTATGTGTGAATGGGTACGAGAGATCTTTAAACAGCTCTATGTTGGAACCGATACTTTAGCTTAAATGCTTATATCGGGTAATTCGTGGTTAACTATTCGTATATTGGATAGTGATATTCTCTTTTCTCGATAGTGATTAACTTGTCAGTGATTATGATAATCAGGTTTAATTGATAATAATTATTAAATGCAATTACATTTTAAGCCTATTCAATATGAAGCCTCTTTTCACATACTCTCTATTTTCTACATCAGTTGTTTCTGCTTGTATTACTGTACCTATGGTCGTTGTTGCAAATGACCAGTTACCTGAGACTGGTATCAATACAACAGCAATGGAAACCGTAGTGGTTACAGCCTCTGGTTACGAACAGAATGTCACAGAAGCGCCAGCAACAATAAGTGTTCTCACCCGAGAGCAACTTGAAAATCGCTCATATAAAGATTTGACTGATGCTTTAAGTGATATACCTGGGGTAACCGTTACAGGAGGTGGTGATGGCCAAGATATCTCAATTCGAGGTATGCCTGCTCAATATACGGCCATTCTTGTTGATGGCAGGAAGCAGTCTGGTCGAGAAACTCAAACTAATGGTAGTACGTTTACTGAACAAGACTGGCTTCCCCCGTTGAGTGCAATTGAACGTATTGAAGTTGTACGTGGCCCTATGTCAACCCTTTATGGGTCTGATGCTTTGGGGGGTGTGATTAATATTATTACGCGTAAAAATTATCAAGAGTGGCACGGAAGCTTGCGTGCAGAAACGACGCTTCAAGAAAATTCAAAATCTGGAAATAGCTATCAAGGGCAGCTTTACCTTGCTGGCCCTGTCATTGATGGTCTGTTGAGTACTTCTTTGACTGGACTGTATCAGGAAAGAAAAGAAGATGAAATTGAAGGTGGTTATGCAGGTAAGACACTCGACAACTATCGAGCTTCTTTGTACCTCACACCTACCTCGGATGACACTTTTACTCTGGAGTTCACCAATCATAACCAAGAGCGAGAGACCACTCTAGGTAAATCAGTGGAGCGAGAGTCTCAAGTTGCAGTACGAGAATATGAACGCCAATCTATTGGTTTTAGCCACGACGGAAACTACTCTTGGGGTACAAGTTCTTCATTTATCAGTAATGAAACAGTAAAAAATATCGGTGCAGATAAAGAAGTCGAGAATAGTCAAATTAATACGCAATGGGGTCTGCCTCTTAATGCTCACTACTTAACACTGGGCGCATCTTTCGAGCAAAAGGATCTGACTGATAATAAACTGTCATTGACCTCTAAAAACAAGCAATGGGCAGTATTTGCTGAGGACGAGTGGTATCTCACGGATACATTCGCTCTCACCCTTGGTTTACGTTACGACGACAATGAGATCTTTGACGGGCAATTTAGCCCAAGAGCTTACGGGGTCTGGTCTATTGACCCTAGTTGGACGCTAAAAGGTGGTGTGTCTACGGGTTATCGAGCACCTAGTTTGACACAAATGGACGAAGAGTGGGTTCAAGAGAGCTGTAGAGGGCGTTGTTCTATTTACGGTAATCCAGACTTAACAGCAGAAACCTCCATCAATACAGAGATGGGACTGTATTACGTTAATGAGCGAGACCTTTCTGCAAACATTACTTTGTTTTACAGCGACTTCAAAGACAAGATCGAAAGTGAGTTTGTCGATCCGACGTGTACTGATAGCAGAAGTTGCGACCGCACTTACGTCAACATTGATGATGCGAACAGCTATGGTGCAGAAAGTTCCGTATCTAAGGGTATTACAGAGTCAATTACACTAAGTGCAACCTACTCGTATACTCGTAGTGAAAAGAACACTAATGACGATGATGATGGCTTGCCTCTTGTACAAGCACCTGAACATATCTTCTCACTTAATGGTGATTGGGCAGTGCGTGATGATGTTGCTTCATGGGCCCGCATGAACTATCAAGGCAAAGAGAAAAACAACATCACTAGTGATAGCACAAGAACGTTGGCACCTTCTATTACTTACGTGGATCTCGGTGTGAACTGGCGTGTAACTAAGAATGTGAAGTTAATGGCAGCGGTTTATAACTTGTTCGATGAGCAAATCACAGAGGAAGAGTTTGGCTACATTGAAGATGGCCGACGCTACTGGTTAGCTGCTGAAGCGACTTTCTAATCTACTTACTTTTTTAAGCGAATAACAAAACAATGAATACGAAAATTAAGTCTGCGATGACCTCTCTGCTACTTATGCCCTTTGTCTGTTTGGCTGGGGAGTTCAATGTAGAGAAGGATATCTTGTTCAAAACTGTAGGTGAAAGAGAGATTAAACTCGATCTTTATACTCCTTCGGTTGAATCAAATACTCAGTACCCGTTATTAGTCTGGGTACATGGTGGTGCATGGAAACGTGGGAGCAAAGACGCCATCCCAGAAAAGAACCCATTATTACTTCAGTCTGTGTTGAATGAAGGTTATGCGCTAGCTTCAGTTGATTATCGTTTAAGTGGAGAAGCGATCTTTCCTCAACCAGTACAAGACATTAATGATGCACTGAACTATTTGTACGACAATGCTGAAAAGCTCGGTATTAAACCGGACAATGTTGTGATAATGGGACGCTCTGCTGGCGGGCACCTCGCTGGCTTTATTGGTGCGACTAACTCGGCATACAACCAAGTAGATTTCTATGAGCCACCAAAGTACAAGGTCTCAGCCGTAGTAAGCTTTTTTGGCCCTACCGATTTACTTGAGTTAAGTAATAAAGGTGGCAAGAAAACCAGCAAAAAATCGTCTGTATCTCGTTTCTTAGGAGATATTCCAAACAATATTCCAAAGCTTGCCAAGAAAGCATCAACGACGAGTTATGTGAATGAAAATACTCCACCATATATACAGTTACACGGCACCTTGGATAAGCGAGTGCCTCTATCTCAAAGTGAGATACTTAAGGCTAAGCTTGATGAGCATGGAGTTACCAACCAACTTTTCATTGAAGAAGGTGTAGGACACAGTGCACCTGTCTTTGATACCGAGAAGTACGTTACTCATGTTTTGGACTTCTTAAATAAACACTTTCCGAACTAACGCTCTAGTCAATATAAGGCTTAAAAGTTCAAGGGGAAATACTGAGCCAACTGTGATTACAGTTGGCTTTTTCATGTATCTCTATTGGGCATTTTATCATTCTGATTAATGGGAGCGGCTGGCCCATTTTCAGGCAGTGGTTGAATAAATCTATGACTACTTTAGGGTATGTATTCTAACGTACTTCTGTCCAAAAAAGTGTTTCGTTAGCTTGAATTAGAACAACAAAGCGCTCTTCACAGAAAATGAAGGTCGTTTATCTCGTCTTAACAGCCTTTCAAGTTGTTTGAAATGAGGTATCGAGATCCGCTTCGCTCTTAGTTACGTTCAACCTTAGCTGCTACTTTTCATCAACAAATAGAGATGAGTTACCATCAAGTAGCATAGGGAAGCGAGTGAGCACTATTCTCTCAAATGAACACTAAACCCCTTCTTTGTAGCCTGTCACCTTCAAACTACTTCCTCTAGCGCTAACAATTAATTCAAATGTGCGCTGGTTAATGATTTTTCTGTAAGTAACACAATTGAACGTGATAGAAGTAACAAAATGGCCTCTTAACGGTAACGTTCCCGAAAAGTTTATATATTATCGCCCTCATTGATACAAGTGGTAGATACGCTCTGAGTACGAGCGCTCTGAAATTCAGACTTTAGATGGGTATTTAAAGTCACCATAAGTTTGCAATTTTACTTGGGAACGTTTGCAAATAACCTAAGTATAAATTTACGTGAGACTATGGAAATGAAACTACACACTTTGACGATGGCAGTAGCGCTTGGGCTGGTTACAGCACCTGCATTCGCAGCAACAGATGTTGACGCTCTTGAAAAGCGAATTAATGAATTAGAACAGAGACTTGAGCAGACAGAAAAAGCATCCACAGAAGCAAATGAGAAAGCCTCAAGCTTTGAGTTTCATGGCTACGCTCGTTCCGGGCTACTGATTAATGACGATCTGAATGGTGCAGTGGGTACTGGTCCTTACATGACGGCAGCTGGTGCTATTGGCGCGCCAATTGGGCGATTAGGGGTAGAGGATGATCATTATGTGGAAGCAAACCTTATTCACAAACGTTTTGCAGATGATGGTTCCAGCGCATTGTTCCGAATCATGTTGGCAGATAGTACGGAAACCAATAACGAATGGACGGCGAGCGAGAGTCAATTAAACGTTCGTCAGGTATATGCTGAGCTAAACAAGTTGAGTATGTTCTCTGAATCAAGAGCTTTTGCTGACGCGACGTTTTGGGCTGGTAAACGATTTGACCGTGATAACTTTGACATTCACTTCTTTGACTCGGATATTGTTTTCTTATCTGGTACTGGTGCTGGTGTGTATGACGTCCAAATGAGCGATTCGTGGAAAGCAAACTTCTCGATCTATGGTCGTGATTTTGGTGAGATTGATAGCTCGTCAACAGATGTTGAAAACTATATCACGACAATGAACAACCGCTTCGGTAATTGGCAATTGATGCTGAGCGGCATGACGTCTGCTGATAACAATGCTCGCGTAGAAGGCGCAGCGGACAAAGGTTTACATGCGATGTTTGCCTACCATGGCGATACCTTCTTTGGCATGAGTGAAGGCTTCTCTAAAACTGGTATTTTGATGGGTGATGGATTGGGTGCAGAACTTAAAGGCATCGGTTCAAACGGTGATTTGCTAGAAGACGCAAAAGCCTTACGCTTGTTCAGCTATGGTGTAACACGCATCGGCGACAACTGGCGTGTAGCACCTGCGTTGCTAGCAGAACACAGCCAAGATCGCTTTGCTAAAAATGATGAATTTACGTGGGCATCGTTCAACATCCGCTTAGCGCAAGAGTTTACGCAGAACTTTGAGATGGTTTATGAAGGCTCATACCAATACATGGACCTAGACAATGCGATTGATAAAGCAAGTGGCAGTTTTTACAAAGCGACAATCGCACCAACGCTTAAGATGTCTACCGCTGCAGGTTTCTTTGACCGTCCGGAGCTACGTTTTGCAGTTAGCTACGTTGATTGGAGCGAAGACTTGAATGGCTACTCGATTAGCCAGGATGCGGGTGCTGCAACGATGGGTGATGGTGGTGAAGTTCTGTTTGCACTGCAAATGGAAACTTGGTTCTAAAGGGATCTAACCGACAAAGAGTAATAAGAAAAGCGCCAACTGATTTCAGTTGGCGCTTTTTCATTAACAGGACTGACGCTCAATTGTTTTGAAGGTTAGTACCATCTTACTCATTTCAAAACTTCTGTTGGCAATTCTATCTAGTAGCAGTTTCGCACCATTTTCACCCGCTTTATCAAATGCATAGTTAAATGTTGATAAGGTTGGGGTACACACTGATGCGAGCTCATCATCACCAACTCCTAGCACTAAAACGTCTTTACCCGGTGTTAACCCGAGCTCTTGAATCGCTCTCATCGCACCGATAGCAATACGGTCTGTCGCACAGAACAAGCCATCTAGCTTAGGGTTCTTTGTTAAGTGTTGTTTTGCCAATGAATAGCCAGAATCGATGGTAAAGTCACCACGAGCATGGAAGGCGATCTCAAAACCATGGTGTTGCAGCGCTTGAACAAATCCTTCAGAGCGTTGCTTATCTACCGCGATATCGTCACCTTGCACGCCAATAAAACCCATGGTTTGGCAACCTTTTGCAACCAGTCTATTTCCCGCTTCAAACCCTACTCGTGCGTCATCATGAATGATGCTTGGAATATTAAACATGGAACCATCTTGACCGACGAGCACAACTGGAACGGCTGAGTTTTGAATTGCTTTTACCAGCTTGGAATCGAGGTGGGTGGCGTAAAGAATGATCCCTTCAACCCGTTTTTGGTTAAAGATCTGAATGTATTCCAGTTCTTTTTCGTGGGCTTGGTGAGTGCTAGCAAGTAAGACATGTTTCCCTGCTTTTTCAAGGACATCGGTTAATCCATCGACACCTTGGGATGTGGCATGAGAGGAAACCCGAGGAACAATGACACCAACCAGATTGGTCTTTTGAGATTTTAGATCTTTAGCGACTTGGTTTGGCACATAGCCACACTCCGCTACTGCTTGGCGGACTTTCAGTTTTGTCGCTTCTTTTACGCCATATTCATCGTTTATAACCCGTGACACTGTTGATTTTGATACGCCAGCCAGACGGGCGACATCATGCAGACTCGCCATTGTTCCTATCCATTCTGTTTTTCGTTTTTGGGATTGTTTGCAAAGAGAAGATGAAAAGCTCTTTGATAAGTAGCGATTCTAACCTCCTATACTGCTCTTAGGGAGAGAATTTGACGATCATTCTCACATTCTCTCTGCTTTATCTTTGATCATTTGGTTTTATTGAGCAAAAATCTGTTTTGCAAACGTTCCCGAAAATTTCGCAAGCTCAGATAATAATCCAATGGGGTATGAAATGAATTATCCGGCAGTAGCAAAAGAGTTGTTAACTCTATTAGGTGGTAAAAGCAACATCACCGCACTTGCGCATTGTGCGACACGCTTACGCCTTGCCGTTGCAGATGAGCAAAAAATAGATGAACAAGCGATTGATAGCCTTGAAGGAGTAAAAGGGCAGTTCAAAGTTGCGGGTCAGTACCAAATCATTTTTGGATCTGGCATCGTAAACCAAGTTTATGCAGAAATGGCGAAGTTGACGGGGATGAGTGAAATGTCCACCAACGACGTTGCGTCTGCTGGCGCAGAGAAACAAAACATTGTTCAGCGCGCGGTGAAAGGGCTGTCTGATATTTTCGTCCCAATCATTCCCGCAATCGTCGCTGGTGGTTTGTTGATGGGTATCTATAACCTATTGACTGCTCAAGGCTTGTTCATTGATGGCAAATCTTTGATTGATGCCAACCCAGGACTGACAGACTTGGCGAACATGATCAACACGTTTGCGAACGCGCCGTTTGTTTACCTGCCTATTCTGCTGGCATTTTCAGCCAGTAAGAAGTTTGGCGGTAACCCATATTTAGGGGCGGCGCTAGGTATGTTGATGGTTCACCCTGACTTGCTGAATGGTTGGGGATTCGGCGGCGCATCTGTGTCTGGCAACATTCCGGTTTGGAATATTCTTGGCTTTGAAATCCAAAAAGTGGGTTACCAAGGTTCGGTGTTACCGGTTTTGGTATCGGCATTCATTCTTGCGAAGGTTGAGCTAGGCTTACGTAAAGTCATACCTTCTGTTTTAGACAACCTTTTAACGCCATTACTGGCGATTTTCATAGCGGGTTTGCTGACGTTTACTGTCGTCGGTCCGTTCACGCGTGATATCGGTTTCCTATTGGGTGATGGTCTGAACTGGCTATACAACACTGCTGGCTTTGTTGGTGGTGCGGTATTTGGTCTTATTTATGCTCCGTTTGTTATTACTGGTATGCATCACAGCTTCATTGCGATTGAAACTCAACTTCTTGCGGATATTGCGACGACGGGCGGCACCTTTATCTTTCCTATTGCGGCGATGTCTAACGTTTCTCAAGGAGCGGCAGCGTTGGCGGTGGGCGTGATGAGCAAAGATAAGAAGATGAAAGGTATTGCGATTCCATCGGGTGTTACGGGTTTGCTGGGTATTACAGAGCCAGCCATGTTTGGTGTTAATCTAAAACTACGTTACCCATTTATTGCGGCAGTTTGCGCTGCGGCGTTATCGAGCGCGTTCATTACAATGTTTAATGTGAAAGCTCAGGCATTGGGTGCAGCAGGTCTTCCAGGCATCATTTCTATTACGCCAGAGAAGATTGGATACTACATCGCGGGTATGGTGATCGCGTTCTTGACCGCATTTGTTCTCACCATTGTTCTTGGTATGCGTGACCGCGCTAAAGTTGGTAGAAAAGCAGCGGCTTAATCTGAACTCCTTAAGGGTGGAGTCCCCCAAAATCCACTTCTTTTCCTAAATGTTTGGGGTGCTAGCCAAGCACTAATGGCTTGGCTAGCCTTTTTCAATTTTTACTTGGTAGTGAAGGTGTTCAACACGTTGGACTATCAGGGCTTTAATTTCAAGGTAAGCAAGATGAATCAAGTGTGGGTAACTGGTGATGCTGTTGTCGATCTAATACCGGAATCTGAGACTTCTTTACTCAAATGTCCCGGTGGTGCACCAGCGAATGTCGCCGTAGCAATTGCTCGTCTATCTGGTAAGAGTGCGTTTTTTGGACGTGTGGGTGATGACCCATTTGGTCGCTTCATGCAATCAACGCTCGATCAAGAGGGCGTGAGCACGGAGTTTCTCGTTAAAGATCCTGAGCAAAGAACATCAACAGTGGTGGTGGATTTAGACGAGCAAGGTGAGCGCAGCTTTACGTTTATGGTAAAACCGAGCGCTGATCAGTTTATGTCTGTTGAAGACATCCCAAACTTTAAGCAAGGTGACTGGCTACACGTTTGCTCAATTTCACTGGCAAATGAGCCAAGTAGAAGCAGCACGTTTGAGGCGATCAAAAGAGCAAAAGCCGCTGGTGGTTTCATTAGCTTTGACCCTAACTTGCGCGATGAAGTGTGGCAAGATCAATCAGAGATCCAAGCTGTCGTGATGAAGGCTGTAGCGATGGCTGATGTGGTTAAGTTCTCTGAAGAGGAGCTTTTGTTCTTAACTGACTCAACATCGATGGCGCAAGGTTTACAACAAATAGCCTCTTTGAATATTGCTTTGGTCTTGGTGACACAAGGTGCTAAAGGCGTTTGGCGCGTCTTTGAAAATCAGAGTGAGCTGATCACTGGTCAAGTCGTTAGTCCGATTGATACCACAGGTGCGGGTGATGCTTTTGTCGGAGGGCTACTGGCATGTCTGTCTCAGCATGACGATTGGAAAAATCATCCTGTTGTTAGCTCTGCGATTCAATGGGCAAATGGCTGTGGTGCATTAGCGACGACGCAAAAAGGCGCAATGACTGCGCTTCCGACCCAGACAGAGTTGCTGCAATTTATTGGGCAATGATCTCCAGATCCAATTTCAGTTGAGAAAAATTATGAGCTTAAACAACCGTTGGACTGTAGAGCAAAGATATCGCCGACTTGAGCAAATCCCTCAGTGTGATATCGAAGAAATGACACTTTTACGTCAGCAAGATAAAGGCTTTCCTAGTTTTCATATCGCCCCTAGATTTGGGCTGTTAAATGACCCAAATGGGTTGTGTTATTTCAATGGTGAGCACCACATCTTTTACCAGTGGACGCCTGTGGGACCAGTCCATGGAATGAAGTATTGGTATCACCTTTCTACTAAAGACTTCATCCATTTTACTGATCATGGCGTGGGTCTTCATCCTGACCAAGACTACGATTCACATGGTGTATATTCGGGCGGCGCTTTGGTGGAAAACAACAAGGCTTTGCTGTTTTTTACTGGCAACAAGCGTGACCAAAACTGGAATCGAATCCCAACACAGTGTTTTGCCACCATGGATTCAGACGGCAACATTGAAAAGCATGGTGTGGTCATTGAGAACGAACATTACACGGAGCACTTTCGTGATCCAAAAGTTTGGAAGAAAGGCGACGACTATTTGATGGTGGTGGGTGCTCAAACCAAAACCGAGCATGGTTCAATGGCGCTCTATCAAAGCAAAGATTTGAAAACGTGGCAGCATAAAGGTCCTATCAAGACCAAGTTTTCTGACCTTGGGTACATGTGGGAGTGTCCTGATTTCTTTGAGATTAATGGTCAATCGGTGATGCTGTTTTCTCCACAGGGCGTGAGCAGTAATAATCCTTATGATTTCAAAAACATCTATTCTGTTGCGTATATCGTGGGTGATCAGTTGAACCTAGAGTCGATGATTTTAGAAAACCACCAAGATATTTTGCAGCCAGATTATGGGTTTGATTTCTACGCCCCACAAACCTATTTAGATGAGAATGGGCGTCGCATTCTTATTGCATGGATAGGGTTGCCAGAAATCGACACACCATCGGTCACACACCAGTGGGCAGGAATGTTGTCTCTTCCTAGAGAACTAACGTTGAAAGATGGTTTTCTTGTTCAAACTCCACTCCCTGAATTGGAGAGTTTAAGAAAAGAAGAGGTGGTCTTTGCACAATCCCATACACTGGAAAGCACAAGTTGTTTGATCCAATTAGACCTTGAGGGCGATGGCTTTGAACTTGAGCTGAGTAACCTCAAAGGTGACAACATCGTCTTTAGTGCGACAGAGCACGAGTTTATGCTGGACCGTCGTCACATGTCTCATTTGTACGCAGAAGAATTTGGTGGTATTCGAAAAGCACCAAGATTGGACGCTAAGCAGACGATTGAGATGTATATCGACAATTCTGTCATCGAGATTTTCATTAATGGCGGCAAACACACGATGACCAGTCGTTTCTTTATTGATGACCTCAATACGGTAACGTTGAGAGGGTTGGAGCAAGCAAGGCTTTTCCCTTTGAAAGGTATAACTGGTTTGTTTGAATCAGCTAAGTAACGGTTTCGAATACATTAAAACGCCCTTCATTGATTTAGTGAAGGGCGTTTTTCTTTCTAACTATCTAACTTAACTGCCTATCACGCACGTAAGTTGTTTGAACTAAGGTATCCAGAACAACTTCATTCTTGGTGACTTTGAAGTTTAGCGGTTGTTCTAAATCCCCAAATAGAGGTGCGCAGCCGAGTGTAGCTTACTCACCGTTGGCATCTCGAACCTAGTTCACATTACCGCGACGTTTTTACTTATAGCGTGAAAGAAAATTCCATAACCAAAGGTTCTAACTAAAAGAGATTGCAGGACTTTTATTTAGCGAATTCGACCTAATATCTTGAGTATGCCTAATCGCAGTTGGCGAAGAGGTGATGTTAATAATGCTTGCTGGCGCGTAAGACCCGTCAGTTTGAAGATGCATTCAAACACAATAAGGGAAAACAATGGCTAACGAATACATTCCACCAAAAGTTTGGACAAACGATAATGAAAACGGCGGTCAGTGGGCGAGCATCAACCGTCCGGATTCTGGCGCACGTCATGAGCAAGAGCTTCCAGTTGGTGAGCACCCATTCCAACTTTACTCAATGGGTACCCCAAATGGTCAGAAAGTGACGATCATGTTTGAAGAGCTTTTGGCGGCTGGCGTAACGGCAGCAGAATACGATGCATACCTGATTAAGATTGGCGATGGCGACCAGTTTGGCTCTGGCTTTGTGGCTGTTAACCCAAACTCTAAAATTCCGGCATTGGTTGACCGTTCGGGTTCTGAGCCAGTGAACGTGTTTGAATCTGGCAACATCTTGTTTTATCTAGCAGAGAAGTTTGATCATTTCTTACCAAAAGAAGGCGCTAAGCGTGCTGAGGTAATGAACTGGTTATTCTGGCTGCAAGGTTCTGCGCCATATCTAGGCGGTGGTTTTGGTCACTTCTACGCGTACGCACCAGAGAAGTTCGAGTACCCAATCAACCGCTTTACAATGGAAGCAAAACGTCAGTTAGATGTATTAGACAAGCGTCTTGCGAACAATGAATTCCTAGGTGGCGATGAGTACAGCATCGCTGATATCGCAACATGGCCATGGTACGGCAACCTTGTGTTGGGTCGTGCTTACGATGCGGCTGAATTCTTAGACGTAGAAAGCTACAAAAACGTTGTGCGTTGGGCAAAAGTAATTGATGAGCGTGAAGCGGTAAAACGTGGTCGAATTGTGAACCGTTCATGGGGTGAAGAATGGGAGCAGTTACCTGAGCGCCACAGCGCAGAAGATATTGATAAAGTATTGAAACTTAAACCATAAGCAATCTTGGCCTAGCTACGTCAAATGAGTTTAGTTTTATCTATGCTTATACAGTGACCTTAATCAAATCTATAGCGCACCATATACGGTGCGCTATTTTTATTCTCATTTAGTCTCGAAATGCTAATTTATATCACCTCTTGAAGAGCATTTAGTTCGTAGATGAATCTTTAATGTATTTATATATTATGATGCAAAACAAAGCTCATATTTCCATGTTAAATATGGACTGGTCATACTGCTTTCTAATAATTAAATTATTTAAAAATTATAAACTGATTTTATATCCATTATAAATAAAATTAATGATAATTAATATTTGACATAACCACTAAATTTGTGTGGAATATGCGGGTTGATTTTTTTTGATGAAATAAAATTAATTTCTAATACTTTTATTTATGACAAGCTTAGCTTTTAGCGATGTTTAATTATTAATGCTTATATCATGAAAGAGGATATGTATGATGTCGTCGTTTGAGTCGTACTGGGTTGGGATACGTCAAAGAATAGCCGCACAAACCGAAGGTAACCGCAGTTTAAAGTCTCTAGTCATTAAAAAGCAGCGTGTGAACTTAAATAACAGTGGGTTATCCTTTCGCGCTAAGTCCGGATGCCTTATCCCTCACTGTTATACCAAGTTCTCTGATGAGATAAACCTAAAAACATCGAAAAAATCGTCTCTTAGTTTTAAGAAAGGAAAGCTGTATTTTTCTCCGATTTAATAATAAATTAAATTTACATAAATTATAATCTGAGGTTTTTAAATTTATCGATAATTAATTGCGATTTTATGATGCGTTTTCAATATGTTTTCTTGGTAAGTAATTAACTGGGCTTATTGTTGGTTGTTTTTGTTGTTTCCTATTTAGATATGGATAAAAGCTCAACTACTTTTCCTATACCAACTTACTCCCTGAATTGACTTGTGCGCTTTTTCTCTCCTCTCAAAAAACATAGCGTTACGGAATTATTTTCGCTCCTGTTTCATTCTTCAAGACGAAAGCTCTACCTACCTCTCATTATTTTCGACAAACATTGAGTAAAAGTAACCAATCGTAACAAGGTGGCTGTAACTGAGCGCCGTTTCAATATACTCGTTTTTTAACTAGGTAATCCCGCGCTTTGAATTCATTCGGGTACCGTTTGTAAGCCTTAAATGCTACTAAGATAAGAT
This sequence comes from Vibrio sp. D417a, assembly GCF_030248595.1. NCBI lineage: Bacteria > Pseudomonadati > Pseudomonadota > Gammaproteobacteria > Vibrionales > Vibrionaceae > Vibrio > Vibrio sp. D417a. Next base: position 271,913 of record NZ_JAHGAM010000001.1, read on the forward strand.
GTCATGATGAGAAAAAGTACTATATTACACACAGTGTTAATTACAGGGTTCGCTGCTGTATCCTCGTTGGCTTATGCTGCGCCTTCAGTTGTGCCAAATGCGCCAGAACTCAGTGCTCGTGGTTATGTTTTGATGGACTTCCATACGGGGAAAGTACTGGTTGAACGTGATGCCCACAAACGTTTAAACCCTGCGAGTTTAACGAAGTTGATGACTGCTTATGTAGCTGGTCAAGAAATTAATACAGGCAATATTACGTTGAATGATGAGGTTGTCATCAGCCGAAATGCTTGGGCAAAAAATTTCCCAGATTCTTCAAAAATGTTTATTGAAGTCAATACTTCCGTTTCTTTGTCTGACTTATACCGTGGTCTGATTGTTCAATCTGGTAACGATGCCAGTGTTGCTATTGCTGAGCATGTTGCGGGAAGTGAATCAGGGTTTGTGAGTTTGATGAATAGTTGGGCCGCCAAGCTTGAATTGTCTAACACGGCATTCACCAACCCTCACGGCCTAGACAGTGACGGTTTATATTCGACACCTTATGATATTGCCAAGTTGGGCCAAGCGATTATTCGTGACTTACCTGATATCTATCCGCTGTATAGCGAAACCTCGTTTACTTACAATGGCATCACTCAATACAACCGTAATGGCTTGCTTCGTGATCGTAGTATGAATGTCGATGGCATGAAAACTGGTTATACAAGCGGTGCGGGTTATAGTCTAGCGACTTCTGCAACACAAGGTGATATGCGTTTGATTGCCGTAGTGATGGGAGCGAAGAGCGAGAATGTTCGTGAATCAGAAAGCAAGCAGCTGTTGAGTTATGGCTTCCGCTTTTACGATACGGTAATGCCGACTGAGGCGGGTGCGGAACTTGCGAAAGCTCGAGTTTGGATGGGCGAAAAAGACGAGCTTACTGTCGGCGTAGCTAACGATGTTTATCTCACTTTGCCAAAAGGAGATGTAAAAAAGCTGCAAGCGGAAGTTGAATACAACGGTGATTTAGTTGCGCCAATTTCTGAGCAACAAGTGGTTGGTAAAGTGCTTTACAAAGTCGAAGGTAAGGTCGTAAATGAAGCCGAGCTCGTTGCATTGGAGTCCGTGGAGGAAGGCAGTTTATTCAAGCGAATTTTAGACTGGTTTAAGCAATTGGTCGCTAGCTGGTTCTAAACAGTAGCGAACTTCTCTCTATATCACTCTATCTAGTTAATGTTCTATTAAATCAATTTACTAAGGCGACCAACGTGGTCGCCTTACGTTTTTGGAATACTCGTTGCGTTAAAACGCAGGCCTTCTTGTAAGGGTGTGTTTTTACCTGACCAAGAGCGTTTTGTGTTTTTGGGTGCGAGAGAAAAGAAACTAGAACAAGAATGGAGTGACACGTGCACAAGATTTTATCTTTGACATTGATTTTATCGCTCATGGGCTGCGCTATGCCTTACCAGCAGGAGGTCGATAGCGGCCAATGTGTTGGAGTCATGACCTCTCAGGATGCATATGGTTATTTAAACCCAAACCATTACACAATGCAGGTACTCGCGCTAAAGCAAGAAAAAGATGTGAAAGATTATATTCGCTATATCGATCCTAAGCATCCGGTTTGGGTTAACTGGAAAAACAGCCGAGGCACGCGTTGGTATACGGTAACTGTTGGTGATTTTAAAACGAAACAGGATGCCTACAATGCGCTTTCTTCATTACCAAGCCGTGTAAAGCAGTCATCCCCGTTTGTGCTGACTTTTGCGGAAATGCAGCGTAAGCAACAAACGAGTGTTGTGAGAATGCGTTAGCCAACAAAAAACGGAAGCGATGGCTTCCGTTTTTGTATTTAGGAGTAAGCTTAAAGCGCCGCTAAAATCGTTTCTGCTTTGCTTGCTTCAAACTCTTTTGGCTCTTCAACGTTAAGCTTAGTCACTGTGCCGTTTTCAATGATCATCGCGTAACGTTGTGAGCGAATACCACCAAAGCCGCCTGTATCCATTTCAAGACCCAATGCTTTAGTAAAGCTAGCGTCGCCATCACCCAACATCAGAATCTCAGAAGCGTTTTGAGCTTCGCCCCACGCTTGCATCACAAATGCATCGTTTACAGAAACGCAAGCAATTAAATCAACACCTTTTGCCTTTAGCTCATCAGCTAATACCACATAGCCTGGTAGATGAGCTTCTGAACAGGTAGGGGTGAATGCGCCAGGTACAGCAAAGAGTACGACTTTCTTGTTCGCAAACAGTTCTGTAACGTCGTGGTTAACCATACCATCGGCAGTCAACTCACTTAGAGTTGCAACTGGTAGAGCTTGGCCTTGTTGAATCATGATTCTATTCCTTTTTGTGTGCTAGTTTAGCTTTCTCAGTCTAGCGTTTATAAATGCGGTTAACCACAGAGTCTTTGTAGGGTTTTAATACCTACGCGTTTGACCTTAGGCGTGGCACTGATGCCTTTATTGCAACGCTTCGTGCTGGTTTACGTATTGGCTAACAAGGTGACGATATTTCGCCTTTAACTCGTTATCGATAAAGCTGGCATCAATCGCGTTCATTGTAAATTGGGCAAGTTCACTCTTACTCATTGGATGTGCGTTGTTGACGGCCAAAAAGTTGTCCGTCATGTAGCCACCAAAGTACACAGGATCGTCTGAGTTAATCGTTACGGCGACCCCTTTTCGTAGCAAATCCACAATATTGTGATCTTTCATATCGTCGAATACACATAGCTTAAGATTCGATAACGGACACACTGTCAGTGGCATTTGGCTTTCGATTAAGGATTCAACTAATGCTTCATCATCAACACAGCGAACACCGTGATCCACGCGGCTCACGTAAAGCATTTCAATTGCATCGCTAATATTTTGTGCGGGGCCTTCTTCTCCTGCGTGAGCAACGGTAAGTAAGCCTTCTTCTACTGCTTGTTTAAATACGCGCTTGAATTTAGCTGGCGGATGACCTTGTTCTGAAGAATCTAGTCCAACACCAATGATCTTATCACGGTGTTTCAGAATAGCCTGTAGGGTCTCTATGGCGCTCTCTTCTGGAAGGTGACGGAGAAAACACGCAATAATTTGCGAGGTAATGCCAAGTTTTTCGTGACCATCTTTTAGCGCGCGAGCGATTCCATTGATAACGGTGTCAAAGTCTATGCCGCGTTCTGTGTGTGTTTGAGGGTCAAAAAAGATTTCGGTATGAATAACGTTGTCTTCTTTACAGTGCAGTAAGTATTCCCAAGTGAGATCGTAAAAATCTTGCTCCGTACGCAGAACTCCCGCTCCTTGGTAATAGAGGTCGAGAAATGATTGTAAGTCTGTGAACTGATATGCGCTGCGTAGTTCACTCGGAGAAGAGTAAGGGATCTCGATGCCGTTTCGTTTTGCTAATTTGAATAAGAGTTCCGGCTCAAGTGAACCTTCGATATGTAAGTGCAGCTCTACTTTTGGAAGACCTTGAATAAATGCGTTCATATTCCACCTTATGTGTATTGTGGATGCAGTTACTCTAAGAATAGGTATAGATAGAAATAAATCGAACGCTATCACAAAGAGTAAGACCCACGATGATCTCAACTCTTCGTAATCAGCACTTTGCGGGAACTGGTAGAGACCCCCAAACCATATCATTGGGGTTATACGAAGCAAACGAGAGGGATTATACGCAAAAATATCGCTTTGGCTATACGCAAATAACCTAGCTGTCATTAGTCACGGGGTTTCCTGTGAGCGAAACGACTATTTGCAAGTCACTTGAGTATAGAGGAGCCAGTTGTTTTTGCGTGTGTGAGAGGCACGTGTAATTAGAAGAGTAGTCTAAAAGAGTGGAGATTCGTTTGAGCAAAGGTAGGTGGCGGTACCTTGCACAACGATAAAGGCAGAGAAAGCACTAGAGAGCATTTATAGATCGAATAACTTATCAAATTCTCTTTGTTCCATAATGTCTTCTATGCGGCGTCGAGTTTTCTGCTTTACCGCCGCCGCGTTTTGTTCAGACTCTTTTTTGTCTTTTTCTGACTGCTTCTTACTTTTTCTAGCCATTGGATACCTTCCAAATTAGTTGCATTATCCATTAATGCATGAAAACTGAATCAGTTAACAGTAAAACTTCCTAACTTTGAACCTGAATCACAGAGAATAGTTCCAGATTGCGTTTTCTCACAATATTCAAAATCGATCATAAAGCTATGAGAAAGAAGTTTCGGTAATACGTGTCTTCGTAAAATATCACCATTTAATTGATGTATTTTAGCGTTCCAAGAGGTTTGAGGTTGTTCTAAATTAAATTCAATTTCTAACATTTATTCTCCTGTTTTTTAGTGATTTTATCTTTGTTAAGTAATTGATACCAATGCCTTTGACGGCCAGTTCTTTTTGAGGACATGATTTTTCCTATAAATAATAAATTAAGCAGTACTATTCAGTTTATTTTAGATAGCACAAAGCAATGCCTAAAATTAGGCTGAGTGATTGATGAAAGAATATTTTTGAAGGAGAGAGGTTTGGTGCAGCATGGGCATGCTACACCAAGAAAAGCAGTCTTATAGAGGAGTTACTTCAGTCGCTTGAGGACCTTTTTTACCTTGCTCTACATTGAAGCTTACTTTCTGACCTTCAGTCAGTGTTTTGAAACCGTCAGAAACGATAGCGTTAAAGTGTACGAATACATCTTGGCCGCCGTTGTCTTGAGATAGAAAACCGAAGCCTTTAGTTTCGTTAAACCATTTTACTGAACCAGTTACTTTAGACATAAAAATACCTTTGAATTAAACATTAAAATTATGGTTTGTTTTGTGGATCTTTTCTAAGCTATTGAATGTTCAATCAAGAGGAAGTTGTACGCAGGTGTCTGAATTGGGGATTCAAGATTTTACTGAGAGGAAACTTAAACTAAATGTTGCATTAACAGCTCTCTTCTAAGAGCCAAGGCACACTATACACCTTGTTTAGAAAATAGCTACATTTATTTTAGATAAATTAAATGTGCTCATTATTAACTCGATAAACTGTATTGTTCGAAAAAGTTGAATAAGTAGAACGAATAGTATGGCTCATAATTTTAGCTCATCAACCTAAAATAGAACCTTATCGATAGCCATAGATTGAACATGCGATTTGCAAGCGGTCACACAGATAAACTAGGAGAACTAGTATGAGTACATTCAGAGACATTCGTCAGCTTATTCCTGCGCAACCTACTGCTGATGGTGATGGAGTGAAAATTCGCCGAGTAGCGGGTTTCAATCATGCTAGCTTTTCTCCATTTTTGATGATGGATGAACTCAAATCAGAAGACCGTGCTGACTATATCGGCGGTTTCCCTCCGCATCCGCACCGCGGTATCGAGACTCTTACTTATATGTTGAAAGGTCATTTCCAGCATCGTGATCATATGGATAATGTTGGCGAGCTTCGTTCCGGTGGAGCACAGTGGATGGCGGCAGGAAGAGGCGTCATCCATAGCGAAATGCCTATTATGAAGGAAGGCGAACTGCATGGTTTCCAAATTTGGATTAACCAGCCTGCGAAAAATAAGATGCAGCCAGCTCAATATCATGACTTTCAACCTGAAACGATCACTGAGTTTGATACTCCGAATACGGGGGTTGTACGTTTGATTGCGGGTCATATGACTATAAACAACGAACGAATTCAGGGGCCGCTAACAGAGACAGGTGTTGCCGCCACGGTAGCCGATTGGAGAGCGATGGGTGGTCAAGCTTTGAATTTGAACACGGAGCAAGACAACAACATGATGCTCTATGTCTATAAAGGTCGTATTCAATTAAAAGGTCGTGAGATCAATCAAGGCGAAATGGCCATTTTATCGAAAGGTGAATGGGTTGAATTGCAGGCCGAAAAAGAGAGTGGTGCACTGATCTTTATTGGTGAGCCAATTAATGAACCCGTGGTGCATTATGGCCCTTTTGTCATGAATAGCATGGAAGAGATAGAACAAGCCATCCAAGACTACAACTCTGGGTTGTTTGAAACTTACTAGTTTTGACAGCCTACTCGCTTTTTCAGTTAGCGAGCAAATTAAAACAGTTTTGAGCCTGAATATTGGGCTCGACCAGAAGCAAATACGATAATCCACTGCCATCGAATTTGCGTTAGCCACGTTTAATCCACGTGGCTTTTTTCTACTTCTGACTCCATCGTATGATGGCTTCCTTTCCTGCTTCAATTCCTAACTCATAAGCATGACGCAGTGGTGCTGGCGATCGACTCAGCCGTTTCAACTTGAATGTTTCAGGAGGACACACTTGAATGATTTCGATACCAGGTGGTGGGTTGTTGATCAGCGCTAAGGTCTGATTGTAGCGAACTTCACGTGTCAACATCGGTTCAATTAATCCGGGCGTTTCTTTCAACATCCTCCTAGTTAGGGCGCTGAATCTTCCTCTTGGCTTTTGATAGCTTGCGGGCTGACTGCGTAAAACCATAATCTTTTTGGCTCCTCGATTTATTGCTTCCGCAACAGGAAGTGCGTCTGAGACGCCACCATCAACGTATTGAATTCCGTTCAGTGATACACCATTTCGGTAAAGTACAGGCAGTGCGCTGCTGGCTTTCATTGTTTCTGCCAAGTCGTCGATATCAGGAAGGTGGTACTCCGCTTGCCCATTGTCTTGACGCGTCACGCCTAAAAAGAAAGGTCGTGAATCAGCTTTGAGCGCAGATTTATCGATGCCAAGTTCTTCGAGGGTGACATTCCACATCCAGTCTAAGTTCATCATATCACCACCACGTAGAAGTTGAGATGGAGAGATAAATTCTTTTCTTAAGCTGTAATCGAGGTAGATTTTTAAGTTACGTCCGGGCATTTTAGCTAAGTAGGCAGCCAAGTTGCTAGCACCCGCAGACACTCCCCAAAAGCTATCAAATGGAGAGAACTCGCTAGCAAGAAAATGATCGAGTATGCCGCATGAAAATACGCCTCGCATGGCTCCACCTTCGACAATCAATGCTCGAGAGCCTACTTTTTCCATCACTTCGCTCCACTCTTTATCAATCGGATAATAGCGTGCAGCTTAACGCATAATGGTTTTATACCCAAGTGGGCCAAAGGTCTAGGTTGCGTTCCTTTGAATAAAAAGGGCATCAACGGATGCCCTTGTCACTTTTAGCCTATGGAATTGCGGGTAATTGAGTCGCTAATTTAGTGAAGGAGACCGAGCGAATTAGCCCCCTTACATAGAGCCATACCTGTAGTCCCATACTGATCGTTGTTGGAATAGTTTGATGATCACTTGTTAAATAGGCATACAAACACTATCCAGAGCGTTGTAAGCAAAAGTAATGGGGTGAATACTTTCTGGATAGAAGCGCCATCAGTTAAATTGTAAATTTTGATGGATTCATTATAGAACGCTCGTTTGAATTCTTTGAAGCTAATGTCGCTCTTCGCATGCGACTGTTCATAGTGCTGGTGCGCAGCGTCCGATAGCTGGTATTCCAAGTCTTGGAGCTCGTACTCCTTGTTAAAAAACGCATCCCAAGCCGAAAGGCGGGCTATCGTTTTAGGAGATGGATCCCCATTTAGTTTCTCTAGACGCTTAGCATAAGCTGCTTGATATTTATCCACGGTATATTCCTGTCTGAATAGACGTTGAGTTAGAACATATGTAAAAAGAAAAATAAGTAATAAAAGGTTTTTTACGTTCTATACCTGTGATAAATGCTAAAAAGTTCAATGCTCTAGCACTCCGATGTCGCAAATGATATTGATGGAATTGCTCTGCGACAAATAAAATAATTACTCTAGATAACAACGAATTTTTGTTGTTTTTTAAAAAAACTGATCATGAGATTGAGTGGGGAGTTTTACCGAGAAGAATTTCGCTACTGTAACTGTCTATATTTACTCAAAAAGAGAAAATCTTAGAAGCTTTCTTTGATTGATGTGAGATATTTTAGGTCGAAAAGCATTAATTTTGGCTATGATTATAGTTCGTCTTTTTGTTGTTGAACTCTACTTCGAGGGGGAAAGAATCCATATTTCGAGCATAGGATAGCTCGCTTTTTCGTTACGTCGTTCTTGGAGTTTGAGTCAGTGACGACGCTATGAGTCTAGCATCTTGAACTCACTTGGGTGTATTAATTAATTATAAAAGTAAAGCAGTGCTGAGCTAGGATAAACTTCAACGTAAAGGTGACGGTATGAATATACAATCAGCCATTATTGAATATGCGATAGCGATTATAGGCTTACTTTTGACGGGCGTTACCCTCTGAGCATGACTGCCCAGAGGATAGAAAGCGCATTAGCTTTTTGCTAACGATTGATGTTGTATCGAGCCATTGCAGCTTCTTCTGACGATACAACCGTTTTACCAATTGGTGCGAGTGAAATAACCGCTAGCTTGAGGTGTTGGAGCGCAAACGGAATGCCGATTATGGTGACAAAGCATGCTGCGGCAGAAAGTACGTGACCGATAGCTAACCAAAGGCCTGCAAATACAAACCAAAGGACGTTACCAATAACGCCGAGCGGACTCGTGCCAATGTCCATTTCATTGGTCAATTCATCGCGTGAGATGGCCTCTTTACCGAATGGGAAAAAGGAAAAATTACCCATAACGATACACGCACGCCCCCAAGGTATTCCGATGATGCTAATAAAGGCCAAAATACCAAAAAACCACCATAGCAACCCCATAAATACGCCACCAAATACAAACCAAATGATGTTACCAAGTGTTCTCATTCTATTTCCTTTATTCTTGAATGTGATGATTCAGATACCTGAGAGCACCGTAAAACAAATCTAAACCGTCTGTTTTGTCGATGTGTGCTTTTGTGCCCTCATTCACCTGATTGATAGAATAATCGCCGTAGTCTTAACAGAGAATGAATGCCTTCCTTAAGGCAAGTCTTTTTAGTATAGAGCGTAATACTCAATCAAGCATATAGCCAAGAATCGCATTATCTAGAGACAATTTTCTCGAGATATTGACAAATTTGCTCTGCCAATCGATGGCTGGCAATGTTGCGTGTTACTACTTCATCAGCAATATTTCCAGACTCAACGACGCCAAACCAATCGAGCAACATCGAATGGAAACCTTTACTCGTCAGCATTGGCGTCCAGTCTTTCAAATTGATTTTTTGCTCTTGGTTAGCTTGCCATAGTTTGCCTTCAACGAAGGAGTCGAACTCAACTTCCTTGTTTGCATAACAAGCTTGAACGCGCTCTGTAGTGATACCGAAGTGGCGATTCATCGAGGCGTGGAGCAAAGTATCTCCATGTTGCCACTGAATATCTAAACGCGCCAACTGACCACCTTCAAGTTGATGAGTTACATAAGCATCTCTTAGATCGGCTTTGGCTGTGACGTTAACGCTGTCTAATGGGTGAATAAAATCATCAAATATAAAGGTACGAACATCCCCCGGTAGTTGGTGACGGTTCTTTTCCCAGCGTAGCGACTTTAAGTCAGATATGTTGCCTTGCTGCACTTGTGGCATATGTTGGTTGTAAAGTGGAATGTGACGACGGTTAAAGCCCACATAGAGTGGCTGTCTCTCTTTTTCAGCAATGTCGTACAGCTTTTCCACGTCATCAGCACTGTTCGCTAATGGTTTGTCGACAAAGGTTGGAATTCCATGCTGCAGAAAAAATGCCGCTATTTGAGGGTGTACGCTTGTTGCCGCATGAATCATGACGGCATCGACGCCAAAGTGTAGAAGTTGCTGGTAGTCTTGGCAGATCTCTGAGATTCGATACTGCTTAGCCAGGCTCTCAAGTGTGTTTGGGTTGCGGGTACAAAATACAAGTTCGATATTTGGAAGCTGAGTGATAACAGGAAGGTATGCTTTCTGAGCGATATCCCCTAGACCAATAATACCAATTTTCATCCTAGTCCTTATCTCGATGTATGGATCGCGGACTGTCAGTATAACGCTTGGCGCGGCGATGAGTTTAAATACCTTGTTAGAAAAAGCCTGATTCACACTTTGAGCCAGGCTTTATTGAATGATTCAGGAAACGGCTCGGCAGGCTTTGAATATATCTAACTTGCTATCGTAGGCTTGAGTTTGTACATCCATAATGCCTAATAAAGAGTGGAATACGTTATCATGTGAGTATTGGCCTGCATTCTGTGCTTGTTTATACAAACAGTCGGTATTGATCTGCTTCGCTTGTTTAAAGCCCGAAGACAGCCACATGATCAAAGGAACGCGTTTTTGGAAATCTGGTGCAAGGCCATAAGGCATACCATGTAAGAACAATCCATTTTCGCCTAGTGACTCACCGTGATCCGATATATAAATTAGCGCGGTATTATACTCAGACTCTAACGCTTTAAGTTTTTTGATGGTTTCTGCCAATACAAGATCGGTGTAGCGTATGGTATTGTCATATGTGTTCACTATTTGTTCGATGCTACAGTTTTCGATATCTGCACGTGGACAGTCTGGTTTAAAGAAGGCGTTGTCTCTTGGGTAACGCTGAAAATAGGTCGGACCGTGGCTTCCTATAAGGTGCATGGCGACCACTCGGTTACCGTGCATATCCGCGACTTCCTGATCAAAATGATCTAATAGCGCCATGTCGTAACAAGTTTGGCCATTACACATAGGGCTTACTTGCTTTCGATCCACTTCAATTTTCTTGATCTTGTGGGCTACTTCTTTATCCCCACCGTCATTTTCTTTCCAAATGAGGTCAACCCCAGCGCGCAGCATTATATCGAGAGCATTGTCCTGGTTATCCGCTTTGGTGCGTTCAAACTCGTTTCGCGTGAGCTGTGAAAACATACAAGGCACAGATACAGCAGTCGCGGTGCCACAAGATGCGACGTCTTGAAATGAGATAACATCCAATTTACTAGTATAAGGGTTTGTCTCTCGTGTATAGCCATTGAGTTGGTAGTTCTGCGTTCGAGCGGTTTCTCCTACGACAAAAACCAGTAGTGTTGGTTTGCGCTGTGCTTGCTGTACGGCGCTATCTGACTGCTTTGCATCTGTGCCGATTTCTCGATATGGCTCTGGCGTGGTGAAATATTTCTCCTTCACATACCCGGTCGTGCTGTAAACGAACTGGGTGGGTATGATGATTTTTTTTAGGTGGCTATTGTTGCGCCCTACAGATGCGTAGTCTTGATAGTACACGCTGGCAATGACGGCGATGACAGCTAGCGACGACAGCATCGATACTAATTTGGTAACAGAGAAGTACAGTAATTGGTGACGTTGAGATTGCAGCTTGACCTTAAAGACAATTATCGATGGGATAACTCCCATAATCAGCGTCCAAATTACAGAGTGAGCACTCAGGTAAGAACTCGCCTCGCTCGAATCGGTTTCAACAATATTGGCAATCATTCCAGAATCGAAAAGTGTGCCATAGTTATAGCTTGCGTAGCTCACCATACTTGAAACAATGATTAAAATTATAAAGAACGGCTTGCCGATCCAAGGCCAACTAAATAAATTAAAAAGGAAATTGAGCGCGGCAAGAAAGAAAATTGGTATTGTGATAATAAATCCAATCTTGACATTATCTAAGTGTGTAAAGATGCCGATCAGTTCTTTATAAATAGGGATATTTACGACGAGAGCGAAATACAGCGCCAACAGGAAAGTAAAGGTAACGTAAGAGATACCTCTCTGTTGTAAATCATGTGTCTTCATAATGAGTGTCTTGAATAAAAATTAGAGCAAGAACGAAGCCCAAATAAAAAGGGCAAGAGTTAACGCAACAAATACTGCTGCTGAGCCAATATCTTTGGCTCTACCACTGAGCTCGTGCCAGTCATCGCTAACACGGTCGACAACCGCTTCTACGGCGGAGTTAATGAGTTCGACGATCAATACCAAGAACAGGCTACTGATCATCAGCACTCTTTCGTATGTGGTGACAGGAAGGAAAAAAGCACAGACGGAAAGCACCAAGGCGAGAATCAATTCTTGTCTAAAAGCGGCTTCGTGTGTCCATGCGGCTTTCAATCCTTGAAATGAATAGCCGGTCGCATCCATGACACGGCGTATACCTGTTTTACCTGGCTTCAAAATATGACCTTACTATTTAAGCATTGGGATGGAACACATATCCCAGAGAGGTAACGAGATTAATCGTTACAGCGTGAAACATTTGTGAATAGAATCCATCGCGCGATAATTTAAGAAAAGTGCTTATTTAATCAAGATCGTAGACGGTATAGCCTTTGTGCTGGAGGCATTTACGCAATACGAGAGATTGAGTTTTGGTTGAATCATTTGTTCCACTCAAAGCACCAGCTCCAGCTCCTACAGCACCGCCGGCAGCAGCACCGACAGCCGCTCCACCTAATCCGTCTTCTAGCGCACCAGCAGCTGCGCCGATCAATGCGCCTGTAACTGCCCCATTAGTGGCTTCAGATTTCGCTGCCTCTGATTTGTCGACATTTTCTGCATAGCCTTGGCAGTAAAGAAAGTCTTGTTCATATGTACTAGGGTCGACATTGGTCATGTCGACGACAGGTTTTTGGTTGTAGGCGCAAGCTGTAAGCGTAGAAGTAAGCGCCATAATCAGGATAAAAGATTTATACATGAGTACTACCCATTTAGTGTGTGAATCTTATGGATTAAATGTACACTGTTTTATTGTTGGGCTCTGTCGCTTGAGTGTATTGAAGTGTCGTCTTCTGTAAACGGGGTAGGAAGGTTAAGTTAACTGTCTGATTTTTTGAGGCTAAGTGTGAAGCAAGCTCCTCCAAGTGGGCTATGGCAAATCGAAACTTCTCCACGTTGAAGCTCCATTATCTGTCTGACAATCGCCAAACCGAGCCCAAACCCGCTCGTCTTTTTGTTGCGAGATTCATCCGCGCTGTAAAATGGTTCGAATAGATGAGGCCAATGCTTTTCTTCAATACCTATGCCATCATCATGAACATTGATGAAGCAGCGGTGCTGATCGTGTTTTATCTCTACTAAAATCTGCTTATCTGCGTACCGCATTGCATTGCGCAGCAAGTTATCTAAGGCTCGCTTTAACAATTTTGGGTCAGCAAACGCGAGAACGTTTTCTGAGTTTACTTCTTGAAGCGAGATAGCGAGCGTAGTCTCTTTTTGCCATCTCTGTCGTAACTCTTTGACTAAGTTGAATAGGACGACTTCTTCTTGAGTTTGTAATGCTGTGTCAGGACGCTCCATCTTTGCGTAGTAAAGCAATTCTTCAACCATTTCTTCCATCTCGTCAATGTCTTCGACGATACTGTAAACATACTTTTTCTGTTGTTCAGTTAAGGTTGAATCCGATAACAAATCTGCTTGCCATTGTAAGCGGAAGATTGGGGTACGCAATTCATGTGCAACGGCGTTAGTTAGCATTTTATTGCTAGTGATCAAGCGAGATACTTTATCGGCCATCGTGTTAAAGCTTTTGTTTAACGTCCCAACAGACTTAGCGCTTGAGGTACTAGCTCGAGCCTTGAAATTACCTGAGGCAAACTCAACGGTCACTCTCTCTAGCTCTCGAATCCGACGGCTTAAGAACCAGATCAACAATATGCAATACAGAGCAAATCCAGCTAAAAAGAACAACCAAACGATATTGTCATCAAAGTTGGCTGCTTTAACCACAGGACTATTCGGATTATCGCTCATTTTAAAGATAGGCGTACTCGCATCTAGGCGGAACCAGATATCCCTTTCTTCATCGTAAGCGACGTTAACGGAGGTATCACTTTCAAACGCCTTTTTGATGTCTGTTGGAAGCTCTTCAAGCGTATGAGGCACCAACAAACGATGGCTTGATGTGGCAAATTGTTCCAACTGTTGTTGAGTATATTCTAATCCGTGTTCTTTATAGATAGGATAGATCAGATCGTGAAAAGCTTGACCCTCATGCTCTTGTAATAGGTAGTCATAATCTGTGTTGATCTCATAAACTAAGAACTCGTATCCCCACAAGCTAGCCATAAACAGAATGATAAGGCCAACAAAGCTTTCCAGATAAATACGTCTCATTATTCATTCCATGCATCAGGCATAAATAGGTAGCCTTTGCCGCGAACGGTAATGATTTTTTGTGGTGAGCAAGAAGCATCGCCTAGCTTCTTTCTCAGTGTCACTATGCGATTATCAATGGTGCGGTCTGTTCCATCGTATTCAATACCACGCAGTGTTTTGGTCAGCCACTCGCGTGATAGTGTTTTTTCAGCATGCGTTGCAAGAACCCACAACAAATCGAACTCGCCGTCTGTCAGCGCAATTTCTTCTTGGTTCATTACGCACGATTTACGCAACCGGTTTAAACACAGAACACCAATTTGTAGGCCGTTTTCGGACTCGGTAGGCGCCGCCTCTTTTCTTCTTAATAGCATGCGAATACGAGCCAGCAATACGCGAGGTTTGATGGGTTTAGTAACAAAGTCATCTGCGCCTATTTCTAATGCGGCGACATGATCGAAGTCATCATCACTTGCTGTTAGCATCAACACTTTGCCTTTGTAGCATTCTCGGATTTGACGACATACACTCAGACCATCTTGCCCGGGTAGCATCAAATCTAACAGCACCACGTCTGGTTGTGTGTCAATAATCGCATTGGGTGCGTCCGTCCCATTGTCGATACATTTGACCTGAAAACCTTGTTCAACAAAATACTCACCCAACATAGTTTGTAATTTGGGATCGTCTTCCACAATGATTAGAGATGGTTTGATTTGTTGTGCGTTCATTTAAGTGATGTATACAATATTTAATATCAATGGAACTTAAACAAATTTACGAATTATTTCAAATAAAGCTTTCTCAGAATAAGGTTATCGGATGAGTTAATTGGATAAAATTGCCAATTAATGATTTAAATCTAATCACCAATCACATTTCGGGAGATGTAAAAAGGCGCAACGTTTGCGCCTAGGTATGGAATCTTAAAGCGAAATTACCGCTTATTCGGTGGTACACACGACGCTGTTGTCGCTGCCAAAAACATTTGGAACGTAAGCATCAGCTTGTGGGTCATTTTCCCACTTCGCATCATCGAGCAAGTAACGGAACTGAACATTCTGCGCTTTAGGTAAGCGGGTTTTAAATTTAAACTGACGACTTTTCTTCACTAATTTCATCGGTTCTGGCTGCCAGTTGTTGAAGTCTCCAGCAATTTGGACAGAGTCCCACTGATCTTTATCTAGCTCGAACGTGACTTCGACTTCATCTTTTGTCTTAAAGAATCTTTTTTTAAGCATTGATCTTTCCTTGTTCGTACAAAAACTGTTCTAACTATTACTCGTGTTTCATAATGATTTCAAGTTTTATAGAATTGTTGCTGGTATCTGATGAGGGGAGTATCCGAACGGTGAATAGCTCGTTGTGCTGGTTTCGTGTACTGAGGGAGCGTTAGAGAGAAAATTCACTAGCCTAAAATAGTCAAAGAACAGAGTTTGTTAGCGAGCCGAGAGTCCGTATCTTGAAGTCAAACCGTTATCATGTATTATCTTAAATCACCATTTTCCTTGATGTAGCTATGTTGAAGTTTAACCGTACATTGTTGACTGCGATAGTTTGCTTAGTTGCTATGCTTTTGAGTAGTGTCGCTCCTGTGGCGCAGGCTTCCGCTCCGATGAAAACAATTGAAGTACGCGATCTTATTGTTCAACAGGCTGCTCTACACAAACAACTTGGCGTCAATGACGACTGCGTAGAATCACATCACGATGAGTCAGCCATCAATAAGGCACAACAATCTCACACGAGTTGTAGCTCTTCCTGCATGGTCAAAATTCCCGCCAACTTATCTCAAAACGACTTACTGCTTCTTCCTTATAGCCTTGCCTTGATTGATAGGCCTCTAGTCGAAAAAGTAGTGACAGTGATCACCAAGCTTTATCGTCCTCCGATTGTTTAATTCCTCATCTCAAATTACTTGGGGTTTACCCCTTTTTACCAAATGAAATGATTTGGCATTTGAATGCCACAAGGAAATAAACAATGAAAAAACTACTTGCCTTATGTAGTGCACTTTTACTGACTTTTACCGCTCATGCAGCGCAATTTGAAGAAGGGAAGCACTACAAAGTTCTGGATGTTAAGAAAGCATCGAAATCTGTTGTGACGGAATTCTTTTCTTTTTATTGCCCACATTGCTACAAGTTTGAGTCGCTTATTGAGCGTTTAAAACCTGCTCTGCCAAAAGAGGCAAAGTTTGAAAAGGTACATGTGGGGTTCATGGGCGGAGATATGGCGATTCCGATGGCCAAGTCCTACGCGACGATGGTGTCGCTAGGAGTTGAAGATACAATGATTCCTGCCATGTTTGCCCAAATTCATCAAAAGCGACAAGCGCCAAAAGACGAAGCTGAGCTGAAACAGCTGTTCGTTGATAATGGCGTCGAAGGTAAGAAGTTTGATGCGGCGTACAATAGTTTCGCCGTAAACTCAATGCAGAAAGGTTTTGATAAGCAATTCTCTGCTAGCACGTTAAGAGGGGTTCCGGGTGTGGTTGTGAACAATAAATACATTGTTTTGGCCAACGAAATTCGTACTTACGACGAGTACAATCAATTAGTTAATTACTTATTGACGCTGTAACTATAAATAGCATTGAAGCTTAAAAATGGCGACGGTAGAGTCGCCATTTTTTATGCTTATCACTTTCGTATTATCTAAGAACGCTTGTACATGCTTGAGTCGGAACACTAGTCATAAATATGGCATGCGGATAAAACAAGCTAGCAGCAGTGATTGCAACATTACATGGCTGAGCAATCGTGGTTTTAATCACATTGGTAAGCACAGCGCCTGTATTATTTACTGTTTGAGCGGCGGCTTGTTGTGCCTGGTAAGACACGCAACCTGTCGTTGCATTGATCATCGCAGTGCTAAACAAAAGTTTGCGAAAAAACATATTCATATCCTTTGTGAATGCTTTGAATTACTTATATGTGGGTTGATTCATAAATGAAACAAAACAGTGTTCAAAATATGTGTGCATTCACGAAATGAACATTGTTTTATAAAAAGACGTTTTTTTGTGATCTTAGTACTGGACATACCAGGTTATGAAACTAAAGCCAATCCGTGCATTACGATTACGCCGAAGGTCAGTTTGCTCCTCATTCCTTGATATCCCTTGGGCTCGGCGTCTTGTTCGACTTTCCTCACGAGCTTTTCTGCATACCAAACAGCAAGGTACCCAATTGCTAAGAGTAGGGTTGCGACTGCGTAATGTTTGTGGCCCTGCAGTAATGCGCCCCAAGCCAGTAAGACAAAAAGGTTGCTGAGAATTAATACATTTCGGCTAAGGCGATGGTAGTAATGCTCAATGCCATTACCCCAAAGGATGCCGGATAAAAAACTTAATATAACGGCGCTATATGCGATGAAAAATTGCTGACCACTTAAATTGAAGAGTGAGATGTCAGTGAAAATCAGCCCTAAACTAAACACAAATGGAACCAGGCCTAAGTAACCGAGTTGTAGCATGGTTGAGCGTGTTGTCATGGTCGTCACCTTATAATTGTTGCTCTATCATATTGGTAAGCGTAGTACTTGTCGGTGATGTGGAGCTTGGAAAAGTAGCAATAACTTTACCTTCAGAGCTAATTAGAAACTTGTAGAAGTTCCATTTTGGTTTTATGCCTGCTTGGTTAGTAATCTGGTTGAAGACTGGGTTCGCATCTACACCTAATACTGAAGAGCGAGCCATCATTGGAAAGGTTACCCCGTAATCGAGATAACAGACTTTCGCTGTGTTTGTTTCGCTTCCTCTATCTTGTCGAAAGTCATTACTCGGGAAACCGATAACGGTGAAGTTTTGGTCTTTGTAAGTTTGATAGAGGGTTTCTAACTGTTCGAACTGAGGAGTGAAGCCGCACTGGCTTGCTGTATTGACGACTAGTAGTGTCTTTCCCTTAAAGCTTTCGCATAGATCGACTTCTTCCGTTGAGTTTAACAACCGTTGCTTACCTTGAAGAATATCAGGGCACTCAGATGCAAGAGCAAGCGAATTCATGGAGAGAAAGCTAACGAGAGCGGCGAGTTTCAGTAATCCTTTCATGGTGTTGTTCCCCTTGTTTTCAATAAGTATAACTACTCAAGTGCAAAGAGGATCGATCAAAAAAGCCGCACAAATGCGCGGCTTTTTCAAGAGCTGAGATCTGACTATGCCAGTTTCAACTCGAACTGGTTCAGGTACATTACCATGTCTTCAATCGTCAGTACTGGCATGTTGTGCAGGCGACCGAATGCTACGATCTCCGGTGCCTTTGCCATCGTGCCATCTGGATTGGTCACTTCACACAGTACGCCAGCGGGCTGAAGCCCTGCCATTTGCATCAGATCAATCGTACCTTCTGTGTGACCACGGCGAGTCATTACACCACCTGGACGTGCGCGCAGAGGGAATACGTGACCCGGGCGAGCAAGATCTTCCGGTTTTGCGTGCGGGTTTGCCGCCGTTTTAATGGTCGTTACGCGGTCTGCTGCTGAAACACCCGTTGTTACACCAACTTTCGCTTCAATAGAAACCGTAAATGCGGTTTGGTTTGCGCTGTTGTTGTTTACCACCATAGGAGGCAGTTCCAGTTTGTCTGCTTGAGCATCTGTTAAGCACAAACAAACGATGCCGCTACATTCGCGGATCATCAATGCCATTTGCTCGTTAGTGAGGTGCTCGACTGAATAAATGATATCGCCTTCGTTTTCGCGATCTTCATCATCAAGAAGCAGTACGCCACGGCCTTCTTTTAAAGCGATAAGTGCGTTTTCAACGCGAGTAATTGGGTCGCCGAATTCGGCAAGTAGTGATGACTGATTCATGGTTAACTCCTAAATTTCACCAGAATCAGGGCGGTATGAGAGATCGCCGTAAAATACGATCAAAAAGAAGTGCACCAGCATTCTTAGCGATCTGACTCGCTATGCTGGTGTATTCTTATTCTCTTTCATCCGGACTATAACCGTCGGCTCTGGCATCTCACCAGATCTGCTGACCTCGACGAATCGAGCGCTCGCGGGCTCACTTGAAAAAGTATACCGCCGGTGGGGAATTTCGCCCCGCCCTGAGAACAATTAAAAATGTACCACTTCATCCAAGTTGTGAAGAAGTGGAGCTAGGATAGTACTGCGAACTGAATCGCTTGGAAAGTCGATTCCATCTGTATGATGGAAAAGTGTGCTATCGACGGAAATAATCTGTGCGAATAAAGTGATCAATCTGCTGCGGCACGAAGGTGTTGTAAATCAGGCTCGTATGCGTTTGCTTCACTTCGATATGATCTTGCATACCGTCCAGTCTTGTCTCTTCTACGGTAACGGTACCGTCCGACATGGTGTTGTCATTACGGATCAACAATGGGCGAGCGCCAATCGGCATCGTTCCTGCGATACTGCCGAGTTTTTGAGGGAAATCCCAGGCGTCATCATGTTTGTTTAATCCGTGGTGTGGCGAATTGCCTAAAATTGCACCCAATCCGAGATCTTGAATTCGGCCTACAATGGACGCGCCTTTAAGAGGCGAACCGATAGCGACAACATGAGAGATTAAGTTAGTGCTCGGTTTTCTGTTGGCGAGATAGCGCTTAATCATCAAGCCTCCCAAGCTGTGTCCCACGAGCACGTTTGTGGTCAGTGGATTAAGCGAATGATCAATAGAATCAAACAGTGAAGACTCATCGATAGCAACAGTGTTATAGCTGAGTACTTGCGTTTCGTATCCGAGTTTTCTCAGCTTTTGGCTAAGAGGCTGCATGACCAGCCCATGCATATAAAGACCATGTAAGATGATGATTTTCATAATACCTCCTAGATTTATGACGTTGTAGATATCCTACTCTAATTAACAAAGAACTACTTGCCCTTTGTGGTGCATATTTACGTTTTGCTGCAAAGTTTGATCGGTATAGCAAGCGACTCAGCCCAGTAAATCCTGTACTTGTTGTTGCAATTGATGACGATTTAAAGACGCAGGACTTAACACTTCACCGATAACAACATCCACTTTTGACCAAAAACGAGTCGGTCGTTTTGTGAGAGCATGTCCGCCTTTGTGGCTGAAAAAAGAACCCCAAAGCCCTTTTAACGCCATAGGGATGACAGGAACAGGGTTACGTTCAAGGATTTTCTCTACACCAGGGCGAAACTCACCCAATTGACCGTTAGACGTTAAACGACCCTCAGGGAAGATACAGACAACCTCACCGTCGTTAAGTGCTTGTTCAATCTGTTCAAATGCTCGTCGGTAAGTGTCGGCACACTTACGTGGAGAACAGATCGGGATAACACCGGCATGACGGAATACATATTTAAGAACAGGTAGCTCGCTGATGGACTTGTCCATCACAAAACGAACCGGGCGAGTAGAGGTTCCCATCAAAATCAATGCATCGACATAGCTAACATGGTTAGCCACGATTAACGCAGCGCCTTGTTCAGGAATATGTTGGCGCCCCTTTACGGACACACGATACATACAATGGCTGAGTAAATAACTGATAAAGCGTTGTGTAAATTCCGGTACTTGGCGATAGACATAGATCGCCACGAAGAAGTTACCTATTGCCATCATGGCAAACAGTTCCACAATAGAAAGCTCTAGTACGCTGAGTACAACGATCGAAACCAAAGCAGACACCACCATAAACAACGCATTCATGATGTTGTTAGCAGCAATGGCACGTGCACACTCCCCTTTGTTTGAACGCGATTGGATGAACGCATAAAGAGGAACAATAAAGACACCGCCGCTTACACCAACAAGGAACAGGTCAATCATGACGCGCAGATGTTTTGATTCAGCAACGAAGCTTTGCACATCATAAAAGTGCACCGGAAGTGATGGATAACTTGGGACTGCCCATAGCAAGTCGACGCCAAAGACTGTCAGACCAAGGATACCGAATGGCAAAATACCAAGCTCAACGTGGTTGAAAGAAAGTTTTTCACACAACCAAGAGCCTGTCGCGATACCAATGGAAAACAATGCCAACAGTAAAGAAACGACAGTGCTATCTGCGAACAAATGTACGCGTGCGAAGTTAGGGAATTGAGTTAGGTAAGTCGCACCCATGA
Organism: Vibrio sp. D417a; assembly: GCF_030248595.1. Classification (NCBI taxonomy): domain Bacteria; kingdom Pseudomonadati; phylum Pseudomonadota; class Gammaproteobacteria; order Vibrionales; family Vibrionaceae; genus Vibrio; species Vibrio sp. D417a. The sequence goes on from NZ_JAHGAM010000001.1 coordinate 292,902, forward strand.
ACCAGAACCAACTGATGGCAAGAATAGACATCCAGATGCCTCTCTGCTTTTTTGCCACTTTTAACGTGTTCTTTAAACCAGAAATCGGTTCAAATTTCGCTTTGTCATTTGATTGGCTAGGCATCGCTGGAATATTCACACTGCTCATGAACCCAAGCAAAGACAAGGTAATCACGACACAAGAAGCAATCAAGGTACCATTAGGAATGGATAGCAGCAGGCCTGCACTAAGCGTACCTATAAGAATCGAAAGGAACGTGCCCATTTCAACCCAAGCATTTCCTTTAACAAGCTCATTTGGTTTGAGCGCTTGTGGTAGTAAGGCGTATTTCACGGGGCCAAAATAGGCCGATTGAGTGCCTGTCATAAACAGCAGAACCAGCATCAGCATGGCACTTTGGGTGGCAATAGCGGTTGCTGCGCAAGACATGATAGCCAGCTCGATGAGCTTTAGACGTCGGATTAATTTGGCTTTGTCCATGCTGTCAGCGACGGCACCAGCATGCGCTGAGAATAGAAAGAAAGGTAGGATGAATAAGCCTGCCGCCAAATTAATGAATAGATTGACGGATATTGGTAGGTTATCAATTTGGCTGTATGTCACCATCAATAACAGAACGTTTTTGTAGATGTTGTCATTGAGTGCGCCAAGGCATTGCGTCACAAAGTAAGGAAAAAAGCGTTTTGAGAAAAACATACGGGCCCCGATTAAACAAAGTCGAATGAGATGGGAGCACTTTATGCTCAATGAACGATTAAACCAGCTTTCTCTTTCAAGTGACGTTGTATGCCACCAAAAGTAACGAAATTCGTTACTTTTATTTCCATTTGTTTATTGGGTTACTAATTGCGAGACTTATTGGTGAGTTTTCTTTCCCATGGTTCAAATAAAGGGAACGTCCAGCGACGCATCGCAATAATCAGAGAGGTGCCGTGTTTTTCGTCCATATCGAGAGAGCTATCACTTTGGCAAGCCTGATAAAACTCATCGATGACCTTTTGCAGTTTCTGTTGTAGCTTCTTGTTGGTTGGTACACTCATCAATCCTGTTGCCATGGAGAACTTTTCATCTTCACCAGAAAAGTAGCTTTGGAAAAAGGCGTCTTGAACTTGCTGTTGGAAGAACCGTTGAATAGGGCCGCCCATCTGCCACTTAAATGTCGGAGATATACGCAAACGAATTTTGTTATTTGGCTGCAAGTCGATGATGTTCAGACGATCCAAATGAGCAAGCTTTTGCACCAGTTCCAACTCATTGAAGGTGTATTGCTGGACGATTTGTTCAAACTGATAGCCATTTACAACACAGATTGCCACGAGTAGCAGGGCTTTATCGTTAACCAACTGCTTTTCTTGCTCTAACGTTAGCGACTCTAGACCTTTATTGTGCGCAGCCGCAAGCTTAAACAGTTCCGCCATTTCTAAACCAATCAATTGGCAAATGCGTTCTAAGCGTTCAAGACTAATGTGTTGACCTTCAGCGAGTAAACGTTTGACGCTTCCTTCACTTAAATCAAGGTGTTGTGCAACATCGGCATAATGCAGCCCAGCTAACTTTAGTTGGCGTTTAAGCTCTTTAATTAACGTATAGCTTTCTGACATTTACGCTGTTACCTCGTCGTGTAACTGTTCTAGGTACGTTTGCATAAAGGTTTTGCGTTTTTGCGCTTCGCGTCTTGCTGACTCTGTGTTCATGGTTTCAGCGATTTTGAATAACTTGGTTTGAAAGTGATCCAGAGTGAATTGTTTATCGTTAAGTTCACGTTCTTCGGCAAATATATCGCTGTCGTTGTAAAGTTGCGCGTTAAATTGAGTGCTGACTTGAATGCATCGCGTCACGCCAATTGCGCCTAAAGCGTCCAGACGGTCGGCATCTTGGACGATTTTAGCTTCCAACGTATTTGGCCTGATGTTTGCGCTAAAGCTGTGTGCCTCTATCGCATGAGCAATGGCATCATGATATTGCTGCGGATAATCGATACTCTCTAAAAATGCGACCGCTTTTTTGGCTGCGATGATTGAGCTCTCTTTGCGATTTGGGTGATCTTTCGGGTAAGTAAAGCAATCATGCAAATAGGCAGCCGGTAATACAATCGCGATGTCTGCATTTTCTTCTTCGCAGAGCTGCTTTGCTGTTTTGACTACGCGCTTTACGTGTTTAAGATCATGAGCTGCATCTACTTGCATCTCTTGCTGCATAAATTCCAAAAATTGCGGTTCTATCTGGTTTAATGACGTCATGGTTCATATCTACAACTAAAATGAAGTCAGAAGTATGCCCAACGCTTAGAATAATTTCCAAGTGCGATGGTGTAATTGAGATTCAGCCACCAGAACCTTGTGCAACGTTTGGTACTGAGCCGTTTTATATGGCCTTTCAATGTGTTCAGTGGTTTATGAGACAAGAATAGACAGAGCGAGCAGTGATGTTTACCAGTAGAAAAAAGGCCTGACGATGTCGTCAGGCCTTTTTCGTTTCGCCGATCTTTTTAGCGTTTGAACGTTACTTGCTCTGCTTGTTCAAGATGAATATGAGTTGTTGCAGGCTGTGTTTCTGCAATCACTTTACCGTGACGAACAGAGTAGCGAACCGGCACTTGGCGACGTACTGCGTCAAAACCATTTTCTGCGGGAAGAATCAGTAAACTACCTGGTTTGCCTTCTTCAATGCCGTGCTTATCTTGAATGTTCAGTGTACGTGCTGAATTGGTGCTGATCAGATCCAGTGAGTTGTTGATTTGGTCGTAACCCATCACCTGACACACGTGCAGACCCATATGCAGTACTTGCAGCATGTTTGCAGTGCCTAGTGGGTACCAAGGGTCAAATACATCATCGTGTCCAAAGCAGACGTTGATGTTGGCATTCAGCATCTCTTTCACTCGTGTTACGCCGCGACGTTTTGGGTAATCATCAAAACGTCCTTGTAAGTGAATGTTCACCAATGGATTTGCCACGAAGTTGATACCGGACATGCGTAATAAACGGAACAGGCGAGATGCGTATGCACCGTTGTAGGAACCCATCGCTGTGGTGTGACTGGCCGTGACTTTATTCCCCATATCAAACTTGTGCGCTAATGCTGCCAGTGTTTCAACGAACCGAGATTGTTCGTCATCGATTTCATCACAATGCACGTCGATCAGGCGGTCGTATTTTTTCGCTAACTCGAATACGTAGTGCAGCGATTCAATGCCATATTCGCGTGTGAATTCAAAGTGTGGAATCGCGCCAATCACGTCCGCACCTAATTTGACGGCTTCTTCTAGCAGCTCTTTGCCATTTGGGTAAGAGAGAATTCCTTCCTGCGGGAAGGCGACGATTTGGATATCTACCCATTCTTTCATCTCTTCACGCACTTCTACCATCGCTTTTAGGGCAATTAGGGTAGGGTCTGAAACATCGACGTGGGTACGAACGTGTTGTACGCCGTTTGCTATCTGCCATTTTAAGGTTTGTTTTGCGCGCGCTTTCACGTCTTCAATCGACAGCATTTCTTTGCGCTCAGCCCAACGTTCAATACCCTCAAACAATGTGCCAGAGATGTTCCAGCTTGGCTCACCTGCGGTTTGAGTTGTATCTAAGTGAATGTGTGGCTCGCAGAAAGGCGCAACCGCCATACCGCCTTCAGCATCGATGATGTCACCGTTATGACTAAGCTCCACATCGTTGCTTTCAATGCGCTTGAATTGACCATCTTCAATCAAAATTTGCTGCAGACCTTCTTGTCCTTTTAGCGTTACGTTTTTGATCAGTAGTGTTGTCATGATGGTTCCTTACGCTGGCTGTGTAGCCAGTGCTTTTTTGTTGAGAATAGGATTAAGAATCAGGAAGCTAATTGCGCCGCCAAGTACAGCGTTAATCGGCACTACGCCAGGCAGGAAGTGTCCCGCACCAACGCCAATCACGACAGCGATAATGCCAGCCCAGTTAACGTTTTGGAATTGGGCGGCTTCAAAGTTTGCGTAGCGTTTACGGTTCGTGAAGAAGTCAGCGATGATCACACCGCCAATCGGTGGAATTGCCAAAGATAAGAAGGTCAGCCAGCCAACAAAGTTATTGTAGAGCCAGAGAGCGCAAAGTGTGCCAACAAGACCGTTCGCCATTGAGATATATTTACTTGGTAAGCCTGTGATGTTGGAAAATCCAAGACCCGATGCGTAGAGCGCGTTGTCGTTGGTCGTCCAGATGTTCAAGCCAAGAACGATGATAGCTGGAATAAGAAGACCTTGCGCGATCATCACTTCAGAGATGTCTGATTGACCCGTCACCGACGCACCTGCCGCGCCAAAGATAAACATTAACGAGTTACCGATGAAAAATGCCACCATGGTGATCATCACGGCGCTGCGCGGCTTTTTACCAAAGCGTACGAAATCCGCCGTTAACGTACCAGCACTGACAAAAGAGCCGACAACCATCGCGAGAGCTATTGAAAAATCGAGTGGCTCGGTTGGTTGAACTTGTTGTAGTTCGCCAATACCACCAACGCTATTTACTGCCTCGATGACAGAGTAGCCGCCAAGTAGCGCAATGGCAGGAACGGCAATTGCTGACAACACCATCAGTGCGGAGATGCCAAAGTAAACGGTCGCGGTCATGAGCAAACCGGATACAAGGATCAACGTGTTGGTATCGATGCCCGTTGCTTTATGCACCGGAATCGCAAACATCGCGACACCAACTCCAAACCACCCAACTTGAGTACCGCCAAGAAGAGCGGAAGGAAGCCAAGAGCCTTTAGAACCAAAAGAGAAACGAGCAAGAAGGTGAGTAGAGAGACCAGTAGAAGCGCCGATGTAACCGAGGAAAGAAGTGTAAATACCGAGGATTAGGTTACCGATGAGAACAGCGAGGAAAAAATCATTGAAGGAGAGCCCAGTACCGAGAGAACCCCCAGTCCACATACTTGCGGAGAAAAAAGTGAGTCCTAACATCACCATTGTAAGTGATGCCACGCCTTTTCTGGCCGTGTTGGGAATTGGTCCAAGACTGTAATTATTGTCTCCAGCCATTATTACCTCCGCACATTGAAATATTTAATTATAGCACCTGGTTTTCAGGCAAACGGCGCGTATTATCGTGATGTAAATTTAATAGTCAATGATAAAATTGAAATTTAAACGTTTGCTTGGTTTTTGGTTTGTATTTTTTCCTTTAATAACAATGGTTTAATTTTTAAATTATAAAATTGAAAAATTTTATTTTTACGTATTTTCTATGATTTATAGACAGGTTTTCTATGTGAAATTAGTGTTTTGAATTGCCATTTGTTTTTATGGATTAAATTTATCTATAACTCTGGATTGTTCAGTCGATTTCTATGAAAAGAAAACGATTTCATGATGAGATTTTTGGTTTGGACGTTATTTGTTCTTTTCTTGGGTGTGTTTTCTTGGTTTTATTTTATGTAGGTGATTTATTTTTGTTGAAGCTGGTATTTCTAATGGTTTAGTGGGCGAATATTTGAATTTTATAAACAGTAAACAATCTGTTGTGGGTAAGAAAAGTACAACCGAGCTCGGTCAGAGGATAAGAGGGCAATAGCCACATAAAAAAATAGCCAACCGCAAAGAGTGCGATTGGCTTATATACATGTGAACAAAATCAAGTTCACTAACAACGTCAGTTGGCTAGGTGACCCTCGGCTTAAGAAGGGTCGATTTATATAATGCAGTTACTGTGCCAACTTTAATATGCCCTAAAATACGTAGTTTCTGTGACATGCGTTGCTTAAAGTTTGAGTATGTTTGCAATTTGCAACTGCGTTATGCAATTTGACTCTATTATGCTAATGATTGATTAATAAACAATGAACCTTTTAAAGCATGACTAAACTCGCCGTTCCTAAAAAGGCGAAAAAACCAACGACATCTGTCACTGTTGTTAGAATCACCGAGCCAGCCAAAGCGGGGTCCAATTTAAACTTATCCAGAATGATGGGAATCAGCACACCAAATAAAGCTGCGGTAATAATATTGACGATAATGGCCAGCGCGATGGTCCCACCTAGAACCGGAGATTGAAACCACAATCCGGCGAGCCCGCCGATGATTAACGCCCAAGCAATGCCGTTCAGAGAGCCAATACCCAACTCATTTTTCAATAGCTTGAAACGGTTACCTGGGGTGATCTGATTAAGCGCCATCGCACGAATCATTAGAGTGAGCGTTTGGCTGCCAGCAATGCCCCCCATGGATGCAACAATTGGCATGAGCACCGCCAAAGCCACCACCTGCGCAATTACATCTTCAAATAGTCCGATAGTGACAGACGCCAAAATCGCAGTAAGCAAATTGATGCCTAACCAAACACCGCGCTTTTGCGAGCTTTTTAATACTGGCGCAAACAAGTCATCGCCTTCATCCATACCTGTACCGGCCATCAAACGTGCTTCGTAGATTTCACGCTGTGTACTCAATGCAAACTGCCAATCGACTTCACCGATCAGTGTTTGGTCTGCATCAGTTACAGGGAGAGCGGGCAGTGTGCTGTGTTCTAATGCCTCTACCGCTTCAGGAAGCATCATTTTACTGTCTAGAACCGTCACAGCCTCAATAACGAGTGTTTTTAAGCGAGTATCGGGCTCACCACGTAAGATATCGAAGTAATTGACCGTTCCACGATACTGTTTATTACGATTAATCAGATATACCTGTTGAGGCGTGTCGTAGCTATAGCGCTCCATTAACTGCTTAGCTGTCCCAATCGTAATGTTGAAGGGCAGGGTGATGATCTTACGTTCAGCCCAGTGGCCGAGTTCTTCATCAGCATACTCGTTTGCTTGATCGTAAAGTTCCAACTCATCTTTTTCTATCAACGAGAGCGCTTCGTTGATGATCGACTCTGGCAACGAATCGGCCCATTCGATGAGCGACAAGTTGTCGAGTTTAGCGAGAGTGAGCTTTAGCTCGACTTCAGATAACGCATTGATGATAGAGAAACGTACGTCCGCACGCATTTCCGTTAACACGTCGATATGTAGCTCTAGTGGTAAAGCTCGCCATAAGCGAACACGATCGTCGATTGGAAAGGCTTCTAGAATCAGGGCAACCGCGCCGGGCTCGAGGCCCGCTTCAATAGATTCATTGAGCGTTGCGACTTGATCCGCTTCTTCGGCTTGGCCAATTTGCTGGATTAGAGTGGAGAGATCTTGAAACTTGCTCACCGAGTACCCCGATAGTTAATTCGTTTTATGGAAGTATGGCATGTTATTGAGATGCGCAACTATGCATCTTAACCTTGCTCAAGGTACTTGAAAGTAACAGAAAAACAATAGGCTATTCGCTGTTGATGGTGAGATATGGCTGTACCAATTGGCGAATGTTCACTTTTGCGCCAATACGGGCTGCCAGCAAGTACATTCCGCCGATTTTTCTGTGTAAAAATAGGGCATCTGCTGGTGGAGTATGCCAGTATTCTTGCTCCATGCTTAGAATGGTGCCAGCCTCGCGAAGCTTTTGTGCTAAGTCGCTGGCTTTGAAATCATAGGGCTCATCGACCAACATAGGTTCACATGCCATTTTCACTAGATCGAGAATCGCTTGGCGTTGGTCTAGAAGGATGGTTTGGCTGAAGAAGCCTATTTGTTCAAGCGCATCATTCAAGCCTTGTTCGTCATTGTTAACGACAGATGCGAAAGCTTGGCGATAACCAGTGCTGAACCGCTCGCTGTACTCGCGAGTGGCCCCGAAATCTAGCAAGCCGATTTGACGAGTGTTTTCGATATATAAGTAGTTGGCGAAATTTGGGTCGGTTTGTACCATCTTAAATTCGAACAGCTCTCGAAACAGTAATTCGAGTAGGCTGTGCATGACAAAATCTCGCGTACTCTGATCATAATGTTCGATTTGCTCAATCGGGCAACCATCAATGAATTCCATCGCGAGAACGGAGTCTGAGCAACTTTCAGTATGAATCTTGGGCACCACAAAATGAGGGTGCTCCTTCAAAGCGTCATGATAACGAATGGCAAATTGTGCCTCTCGTGCGTAATCGGCCTCGTCATGTAGCTGCTTTTTCGCTTCTTCGAGCAATCCTTTGTAGTCGACAGACTCGGGAATCAACCCAACGACCTTGAGCAGTGTACCGACATTATCGACGTCGCTATCGATACTTTTCCGTATGCCCGGATATTGCACTTTGACGGCTAGGTTATCGCCCGCATCGCTGTAAGCTTGGTGCACTTGTCCTATTGATGCACTGGCGATTGGTTTGAAGTTAAATGACAGAAACTCAGCTTTCCAATTCGTTCCTAGCGAACTTTCCATTACTGCGTTGAGTTGTTTTGCAGGCATTGGGTCTGCGTTGGAACGAAGACGGGAAAGAATATCGGCGAGTTCAGGTTCTAAAACATCACCAGCATCCATTGATAGCATTTGTCCAAGCTTCATTGCAGCGCCACGTAGGTGAGCAAGTTGGTCGGTTAAACGCGCGATGTTCTGTGGCGTCAGCAAGAGGTCTTTCGCTTTTGGTTTGTTGCCTTTGGCTATCTGCTTCGTGCCTTCTGCAATCACATTGCCTGCGACACGGGTAGCAAGTGAAGCGAACTTGCTGAATCTTGAGATGCGATGGGTAGGTAGGCTTCTTTCCTTTACCGACATGAATCTTCTCCGCTATTTACTAACTAATTGTTATACGGGAAAAGGATATGTTTGGATACAAATGAAAAGAAAACCGCCAGCGTAACTGGCGGTTTGCGAGTTTAGATAGAGTAGAAGAAGTACAGTTGAGACTTCATTCGGATGATGATCCCGCGAATCACATCTAAGAAGGCCATGAAGCCTATCGGTTTTTCACCGCTGACCCATGCCAGGCCAACAGAGCCAACAGGGATGTCGTAGCCTTCTGGCTCATCAATCTTAAGACGAACAAAGTGATGTTTGTTTTGTAAGTTCTTGCCGGTTGTCACGCGAACAGAATCATCGAAACCCAGTAGATTACCTTGTGACTCACCTGTTGCTTCAACAATGCCTTCGACGGTCGCTGAGAAGATCTTACCTGGATAAACGGACGAAGAGAATTCCGCTGGCTGACCCGGTTTGATGTTACGAATCGCCTGGTGGTTGACTCGCATCAGCACGTACTTCTCGTTAGTGTACATGTTGATACGCGGCATCATCGATACACGCTGACCTTCACGCAGGATAAAGTTGGTGACAAAGCCATCTGTTGGTGCATGCACTTTGGTGCTGTTCAAATCCCATTGTGCTTTTGCAATTTGCTCTTCCGCTTGGCGCAATTCAGCTTGTTTCGTTTCAACCGCTAACTCGGCTTTATGAATCGCCAGTTTTGCTCGGGAAATATCGACTTGTTTCTTCTTAATTTGAGACTCAAGGGTTAACACGTTGTGACGTGCCATATCAACCGCACTCGATTGTTTGTCGATGTCGCTTTCCGTGATGGTGTTTTGCACCACTCGGTTTTGCTCAACATAACGATCTAGCATTTTTTTCTGCAATTTGTAGTCAACTTTGGCCGCTTCCAACTGGCTCTTTGATGTTTCTAGATCTTGCACTAGCGCTTCGTGATTAGCTTCTTCAATCTCGATGTCGCCTTTTGCTGTAGCTAATGCAACGCGAGCAGAATCAGCGGATACGTTCGCTTGATTTAATGCGATTTTGTATTGCGTTGGGTCAAGTTCATAAATTAGCTGACCTTCTTTAACTTTCTGATTCGGCTCAATGTAAATGTGGTCAACTTTACCTTTTACATTGGTTGAATCTGGACGCAATTGGATGTGTGGTGACTGCACGACAGAACCGCCGGATAAATCCATCGGGGTGAAGTTAATCAAACCTACCCAGACGAACATCAGCCAACTCAAACCGCCAAGATAAGCGAACGATTTGGTTGCTTTGTTCCAAGGCATGCCAACCAAACGCAGCAGATAGATGAAGAGAGCCCATACCGCTAAACCTTCTAACATTATGCTTCCTCTTTTGGCTGTGTTTCTGTTTGCGGTTTACTTTTCCATGTATCACGCAGATTGATGATGGCTTTTTCCATATCAACAAATGCAAAGATCACGGCTAGCACCCAAACCCAGTGCCAGACAAACCCTATCCAGGTCAGCGCAGTGATGAGCCCTATCTGATGATGGTCTTTGCTGTGTGCTTTATTGATAGGCAATTCATGGATTTTCCAAAAGCCGTAACACGCGCCCGCGACACTCGCAATTAAAACGACAGCAGCGACAACATGTAACGCCGTATCTGCGCCTGTACCGACAAATGGGACACTCAGTAAACTCATTAAACACTCCTCTATCAAACTGTTGGCGTATTGTGATCTGAATTTGATTTGCGGCTTTCTTTGTGACAGATTCAATCACTATAGGATTAAATTTGATGTAATTGGTTATGAAAACGGTTCGGTTTATTCGCGCGATGGGCATTCTAAACATGCATAACCTCGCGTTATCTAAATACAATTTGGACTCGGATGAGTTAGGAATCCCAGTATCGGTGTTTCGTAACCCAATGACACTGATCCCGCTAAAAGCCGTTGCGGAATGGTATCGTTGTGTTGAACAAGCCAGTGCTGACCCGGATGTGGTGTTGAGTCTCAGCCGGGGTATTGAACTGCAAAAGCTAGGGCCAGTGGGACGCTGGTTATTCTCCGGCAATGATTTAGCCAGTACCATTCGGCGAGTGAATTATGGTGTGAGCAATCTACAATCAGGGGCGTTTTTTGCTGGCGAACAGTCGGGTAAAATCATCAAATGGACTTACCACAACCCGTTTATAGAAACGTCAGTAAAGGTGCACGATAGTATCCGCTGTGCGGTATTTATGATTAAGGTGTTACGCGAATTTCTTGGCAAAGATTACCAGCCTTTACGTGTCAAGGTTTCAGGCTCGAGAAAAAATACTGAGCGATACCGGGAATATTTCGGCTGCGAGGTGGAATGGAGTCAGCCAAAAACAGAGATATGGATCCCGGGAGATGACCGATTAGCCTCCCGCCAAGTGAGCCATCGAGAAGACAGCCGTCTAGCGATGAGTTTTTCCGACTTGGATGATTTGCTTAATATGCCCGATCCAGAAGACGAGTTGAAAGTGATTTATGAAGTGGTGAACTACAGCAGCCATTATGGATTGCCAACGTTAGAGCGCGTGTCTTCTCTGCTTGATTTATCTGAACAGCAGTTTCAACGTCGTTTGCATAAATTAGGGCTCAATTTTTCGACGGTTTCTGGCTATGTATTGAGTAATATTGCAGCTGGTTTGTTGAGTAAGCGCGTGAGTATTGATGACATTGCCACGCGCCTTGGTTACACCAATGTGGCGAGCTTCAATCGTATGTTTAAGAAACATCGTGGATTAACGCCCAAGCAGTATACGGGAAGATTAGAGAAGTAGTGCTCCACTTATCTCTATGAGTACAAGCAATAAAAGCCCTCAAAGTTGAGGGCTTTGTTATTTTTTTGTGTCGTTTTATGTGGTGGCTATTTCTTAGGACGCCAACTTAGTGCACTTGCAACAGCGCCGATGGCAATTACATCCTTTTTTTGTTCGCTAAGTTCAGGGAGCATCTGTACCGCAATGGTACCGTTCGTCTGCACTGCGGCAATTTCTTGTGTGCCCTCCTTAAAGCTATAACCCAATGGAATGTCTACCGCCATCATGGCGTCAGGACTAGTATGTACAGTTTCTACATTAAAGTGGGTGCTACCAATACGCACTACGCCTGTCTCTTTTTTTTCAAAGCTGATGTCGATGAGAGCCGATTTTGGCTCCATCGCAAACTCACCGACTTTTTTACCATCTTGAGTAATGTCACAGGTGTAAGGATCATTCCCACCAAAATCGACGCCCATGTAGTTAACCGACATACCGCCTCCGGTGCAGTTCAAAAGCCAAGTTTCCCCGCTGTCGATACGAGTCACTTCTGCGCCCATTGAACCTTCTTTGAAAGAGATACGGTTAAACCAACTTGAGTTAGAAGCACTGCGTGAATACTTGCCTTTGTACTTACCAGCAAAATCAAAATGGCCATCTGCACCGAATCCCCAAAAATCACCGTCGGTTTTGATCAGCATTTCTGGTTGTGCTTTTACGGCATCAGTACGATCCATGACGGCTAGGCCACCACAACCAACAAGGAGCAAGGGAGCGAATAGAATAAGTTTCTTCATGTTTTTCATTGTTTATAGCTTGGTTACATCTAGGGTTTGGTCGGTGAATTGGATGTTCTGAATGTCGTACAACTCGTCAGTGCCTGTATTTGGGCACTCAACAGAAACACTCTTTGCTTTGATAACAGTACATTCCGCCAGTTTGTGTGGCACGATATAGGTGTTGATACCGCCTTCACCATAAATGCTGTTGTCTTTGCTGTTGCCTTCAAAAGTATTGTTTTGATCATTACCGATCACATTCATCGCGTCGTCGCCAATGATCTTCACTTTTGTTAGCCACTGAGATTTGTAGGTGTACGCTTCTATCAAACCATCTTTGTTGGGAGCCATACGGAAGGTAGGTACTGTGCCTGGACTTGTCTTTTCTGTGTAGAGCTTGACGCCCGCAGAGTCGATATTCGCGGTATATTGCAAGTATCCGTGGAATAAGCCACTGATCCAATCAACGGCTTGTGGATCTTGGGTTTGCATTTCTTCACGCGTTAACGCTTGGTAGCCATCTAAACCATGTCCGTTTGCTTTTGCTACGCCCATGTACGCTTCAAAAGCGGCAGCAAAATATTCGTGAGAATATGAAGGGCCCGTTTGTTTCACACTTTCAGGGTCGAAGTCGTCCGATTTCCAATCGTCCCAGTCATACTGAGTAGGGCGCCACACCGTCGGTTTGCCCGATTGAATATCGTTATAGATGCTTAACGCATGAGCTTGAATGTCATTTTGCAGTGCCGCAGTCGCCGTGTTAGGTGCAATACCTTGCGCTTGGACCAAGTGTAAAATTTCTTCAAAAGCGGCGTCTCGTTCGGCTTTTTTACCAAGATTGGCGCAGTAATCGGCAAAATTACTCATGTAATGGCAATCGCCTTCAACTGTCAGTTCTCGATACATTAAAGATTGGCTATTCCTTAGCCAGTTTGGTGTTTCTTTACTAGTTACTAATGTTGACGCGATAGATGTGACAAGTGTATCCATATCATCTTCGTTAAGTACCATCATGCTTACAACAAACTTTTCTAGAGAACTCGTATCAAAAGAGTGTGCTAAGCCCGAGTTTGTAACTGCGTCGTTCAGTTTGTCTTGGCGAATCAGTTCGTTGATAAAGATTTTGGTTAACATCTCATCATTCTGTTCGTCGTTTTCGGTCAGCATTAGTGTGGCATCACGCTCGGCTAATGTCTTAGCGATACGAGACTTGTCAGCACCGTACTTAGAGTCTGGTTGGTTTGTGAGAAGGTGTTGGATGATTTTGGCTGCACGAAAGATTTTTTCATTATTCGCACCGTCATCAACAGCCACAATGTGAAATGTATCGTTGTTGTTTGCTTCGGAAAGGGAGATTTTCACATAGTGGGTGAAGCCCGAATCAGCAGCCACTTTTAACTTGGCTGGAAACTTTGTAGAAACGACAGTTGGGATTGTGACAGTGCTCAATGTTGGCATTGGTGGTGTTGGAGGTGTCGTTGTCGATGGTTTCGAATTAGATTCACTGCCGCCACAAGCAGTTAGACTTATCGCGCAAAATATGGCTAAAGGTGTTAATTTGGAATATCTCATTTCATGTTACTCGTAGACTTTATTAGAGCAGGAAACTTAGAAGCAACATAAAGTCCTGTCTATATAAGCAAACTAAGTCATATATGTTGATATTATTTTTTGGTAAGACCTATTATTCGATATATTTAAAAATATAGTGGATTTTTATTCTGAATTTTATTTTCTATGTGAAGCTATATTCTGATAATAAATAAAACATCAGGTTATTGCATGGTTTAAGGGGTATAGAATGATTAGGGTTATCGTATATGTATGGTTTGTAAGCGTATGTAAGCCTGCTTTTTATTAAAATTATCATTTAAGTGGGTTGCGCAGTATAGGACGAGCGATATACTCCCTCCATCATATTGGTGGAGTAAATGATTCATGGTGGGTAATACAATCTTACTGGTAGAAGACGACTCAGAGATTGCTCGATTAACCAAAATGTACCTCGAAGCCGAAGGATATACGGTAACTGTCACCGATAACGGTCAAAATGCATTAGAAACGATTAAGGGGCTCAAGCCGGACCTAGTGCTGTTAGATTTGATGTTACCAGGAAAAAATGGCGCAGAAATATGCCAAGAGGCGCGTAAGTTTTATCATGGTATTATCATTGTTTTGACTGCGACCGATGATGAAATGAGCGAGGTGAGCTTATTTAAGTTTGGTGCTGATGATTACCTTACCAAACCGATAAAAGGCAATATCCTTCTCGCCCGTATTGAAGCAGCGTTGCGTCGCTATTGTCGTCAAGTTGATATCGTTGAAGAAGAAAAGCTGAGCCGATATGGCATTAGTCTTTGTCTTCGTCGCTCCCAAGCATTTTATTTGCAAAAAGATATTGGTTTAACGAGTTCTGAGTTTGAAATTTTAGAGCTCCTGATGCTGAATGTCGATAAGCCAGTATCTCGTGAATCATGTTGCCGTCTTGCCCGAGGCATTGAATACTGTATTACTGATCGTTCGATTGATATGCGTATATCCTCACTAAGGAAGAAATTCTCTAAGGCTCATATCCATACGGCTACCATTAAAACCATACGTCACCACGGCTACATGCTGACAGGTAAATGACGCATGTTTTCCCTGTTTACTCGTCTATATGTGGGGTTAGTAACTGGCCTTGCGCTGACTGTTGCTTTGTTTCTCTTTATGGGGGAAGAGTACATGCGCAAAACAGAAGTCGGTGTTTTTTTGAGTGACGGTGCTTATTTTGTCGATCAATACATTGAGCAACGAGGCACTCCGGATTCTCTCTACAAGAAGTTAACCGAAAACGGCAAGCAAGATTTCTTTATCTTTGATTTAACATTGGTTGAAAACTGGGACGGATCACCGCCTTGTCGAGATTGTAATCTGCTGTACCGTATGCAAGGGATACCTGTTTATCTTATTGATGGCAGTACCTATGCTGCGGTATTCCCTTTGCCTAACACTTCGAAGAGTTTAGTTTTCAAAGAAAAAACGGATTTCTTTAGCCCACACGTTGATTGGAATGAAGATTCTGAGATTGTATTTATACTTACTCTACTTTTGGTTGTTGTATGCAGTTTAGGCATTATGGTTTACATACCTGTACGACGTCTTGACCGCCAAATTCGGCAACTAACGGCTGCGCAACAACAATTTGGTTCTGGTGAGTTGAATACGCGAGTCGAGCTAAAGCAATTTTCGCAACCCGTGAAAGAGCTCGCCCAAGGCTTCAACTGCATGTCTGAAGAGATTGAGAGACGAGTGCGCCAAACACACATCTTTACTCAAGCTATTCCTCATGAAGTGCGCACTCCGCTGAGTCGTATTCAGCTAGCGACGGATTTAGCTCGACGCACGAGTGGTGAAATGCAGGCAGAGTTACATGACGATATTGAACGATACGTTGATGTCGTGACGGATTTAACGTCCGACATTGTCATGCTGTCTCGCTTGAGTGTGAAAAACCACTCATGGATCGATTCTGTTGAAACCATGGAACTGCCACTTTGGTGTAAAAGCCGCATGAATTACCTAGGCTTAGAGTCCGCCATGTTGAGAGCAGAAAATAAACTCGCGAACCAATTGATTCACTTTCAGCCTACTTTGGGTAACCTTGTCCTCGATAATTTACTGCAAAACGCCAAGCGTTATGGTGAGTCCTGCGTTGAGGTGACGATTCGAACGGTAGCGGATTGCTGGAGCATCGATATTGAGGACGATGGTCCGGGCATCCCTGAGGCGATGCGAGAAGAAGTATTTATGCCATTTTCGCGCTTAGACAAAAGCCGCAACGCCGACATGAAAGGCTTTGGTTTAGGGCTTGCCATCGCTACCAGTGCAGCGCGGCAACTGGGGTGGGAGCTTTCTGTCGGCGAGAGTCACTTAGGCGGCGCACGTTTTACGGTGCTTATTCCTGCCAACGGTTAGAGTAGGCACTGCGGTAGTCTGGCTCTGCGATACCTTCATACAAATCGTCACAAGCTTGCAGTGGACCTACGACGGTTCGGTAGGGTAGGACACCTGCCCAAACAGGGATGTCCATGTCTTCCGCATCGTCGTTGACGCCAAAATTGCTGATTTTCACTGATGCCTCCGTGAGCGGGATACGCAGTAGCATGGTGGCTTTGAGTTCTTTTTCATTACTCAAACGGACTTGTTCTGTTCTCCCCGGAGCGATCTGTTCAATAAAGTGATTCAGCAACCTGTCTTTCTCTTGGTTATCTTCCACCACCTCAAACTGGCCAAAGACCACAGCACTGCGATAATGCGCACTGTGGTGAAACGCACTTCGAGCCAATACCCAACCATCAAACAAAGTAAAGGTTAAGCACGTTTGCACTCCTTGTTTGAGTGAGCGTAACAGTCGACTGTTGTTGGCACCATGGATATACACGTAATCATCGACACGCCATGCCAGCATAGGGATGACCACAGGGCCTGACTCGTTGGTTATCGCAATATGAGCGATTAGGCTTTCATCTATGATGGCGTGCAGTTTGCTAACATCAGAGACGGCTTTATGTGCGCCTTTCTTAATTTCCGTTCTATTGGTGTTGGATAGCATTTTCTCTCCTTGTTTGCTCACGATTACGAGCGATTGATCCTCATTCTTTGATTGCAATGTAGCGTTTAACTGGTAGCTTAAAGAGAGCCACTTTTAACTAATGGATGGATCCAGTTTGTCTTTGATTGATATCGGTGACCTGCATTTAAAAGACAGTGATGGAACGCGTCAGCAAGCGTTGTTTTTTGCTATTCGCAAGAAAATTGTTCAAGGACTGTGGATGAAGAATGGGAAGCTGCCTTCTACGCGGAAGCTTTCACAAGAGCTTAATCTAAGTAGGAATACAGTGATTTCTGCCTACGAACAGTTAGTGGCGGAAGGGTACTTGAACAGCCAAAAAGGTTCTGGTTTTTATGTTGCCGTAGAACTGCCAGAGCAGTACTTGCCTGAACCTAGTTCAGTTCAGAGAGACTCATCACCGAAAGCTCACTTTGATATCAACCGCGCATTTGCACCGGGTGTGCCGGATTTGGACGCATTTCCGATGGCGCAATGGCAAAAGTTACTCACTCGCCATATGTCTCGTACTTGCTTGTTGGGGAATCAAGATATTCAGGGCAGTTGGACATTACGCTGTGCTTTAGCTGACTACCTTGCATCTAGCCGTTCAGTGAATTGTTCTCCAGAGCGCATTATTATTACCTCTGGGGCGCAGCAAGCGTTGTCAATTGCGACGATGGTAGTGCTCAAACAAGGTGATAAGGTTCTGATGGAGCAACCAGGTTATGCGCAAATGCGGAAGTTGATTCAGTTCCAAAACTATCAATTTGAGCCTTTGTTCGTAAGAGAGAAATTAGGTTTTGATGTGGAAGCGGTGACCTCAAGCGATGCCGATGCGCTGTATATTACACCAAGTAATCAATATCCGATGGGCACCACACTCAATACCGAGCAAAGAGGAAAGATCATCAACTGGGCGGTCGAACAATCAAGTTGGATCATCGAGGACGATTATGACAGCGAATTTCAGTTTGCTCATCGTCCCTATACCAGTTTACAGGGGCTAGCAGCTCAAATGGGTCGAGATGATCGCGTGTTGTATGTGGGTTCCTTCAGTAAAGTGATGTTTAACGGATTGCGGCTTGGCTACCTTGTAGTTCCTGAACGTTTAGTAGAGCAATGCTTAGTGGTTAAGGATGCGTTAAGTGGTGATTCGCCGATGCATACACAAGAAGCATTGGCAGATTTTATTACTGAAGGTGGGTTATTACGTCATATTCGAAAAATGCGTCGACTGTACAAAACTAAGCATGAACAGATGCATTTATCCATTCAACAGCATTTTGGCGACCATGTTTGCGTCGTTAGCCAAGCGGCGGGGCTTCATATTACGTTGAAATGGCAAGACGGTATGGATGAGCTGCGTTTTACAAAACTAGCAGAGCATGAAGGGATCATCTTGCGACCTTTGAGCTATTATGAACACCCAGATTTTCAAGCACGTCACTGGCATGGTGCCGTGCTTGGTTACGGCAATATCGCGTTAGAGAACATAGACGCTGGTATCCAACGTTTAGCTCACATATTTCGAAATGGGAAGCGATGACTATTCAACTACACGTGTTTGTCGCTTATGTCGCCACTGTTTCCAAGGCAGTAAAAGTAGAGTAAAAATGCCAAGTGCATAAAACATTGACCAGCCTAAACATATAAAAACACCGGTACAAAGCAGTAGAGAAAGTCCCGCAAGCGCTTTACCAAATCCTCGAAGCAATTTAAAAGCGGCTAACATCGCCAACATGTAAACCAGAACGAATACACTGTTTGCGAGTTTTAGGAAAAACTCCAGATCGAGCTGTGATAGGGTTCCTATCACACAAGATATCAATAATATGCCGCCAACTAATATGGTGGCTGAGAAAGGGACACCACGACGTGAAATCTTGGCTAGTGGACTAGAAGGACGATGTTCACGAGCTTGAGCCCAGACCATTCGCGCTAGACTCTGTGTGTATAAGTTAACGCTCGCGAAACAAGCGGAGAAACCTATCAAGCTGATTATCCATTTGGCTCCATCGCCTAGTAGTTGGGCACTAAGCCAGGGGATGGATGCGTTATCAAATTGAGCGTTACCATACGCGCCAAATTTTAAAATAACGACAGAGCATGCCCAATAGGTAGCCCCTGCTACAAAACAACCGACCACAATGGCAATAGGGAAATCTCTTTGAGGGTTTTTGAACTCTTCCCCCATATGGGCAAAAGCCTCTATGCCAACAAAACACCAGAACATCACGCCTAACGCTGCGGTAATAGGCCAAATTGACTCTTGTGTGATGGCGGGCATCACAAGATCGGCGCTGTTAACGTCGCCTTTCCATAAAAATGCGCCAACAAGTGCGAAGACACTCAAAGCAATAAGAGTTTGTAAATGACCTGATGATTTTGTGCCCATCAAGTTGACGAACACAAGTAGTACTACCGTCAGAATTTGTGCAAACAGATTGTTGCTAATAGGCTCTGGCAATATTTGTTGTAGGAAGCCTGCGGCGAGTGCAATCGCGGCCGGAACCCCTACCGGAATGACACTAACAAATAGCCAAGCGACACTACTTTCCAGTTTGGCGTTAAAGGCTTTGCGTACAAAAAAGGCTGTTCCGCCCGCGTTGGGGTATCGTTTACCCAGTTGAGCAAAAGTCAGCGCAATAGGACAAATCGCGATGAACAATAAAATCCAAGCCCATAGTGAAAAATGGCCAGCTATACCTGCTGCGATAGCCGGGATCATAAACAGCCCCGTTCCCATTAATGTGGTGGATAACTGTGCGATACCTGATGTGAGTGAAATGTCTTTTTTGAGCTCTTCCATGCGAATTGATTCATCCAATGTTATGAGGGTTATTGCGAAAAAGCTTGTGGCTTCTGGTTATTTCGTTTTATGT
Organism: Vibrio sp. D417a; assembly: GCF_030248595.1. Classification (NCBI taxonomy): domain Bacteria; kingdom Pseudomonadati; phylum Pseudomonadota; class Gammaproteobacteria; order Vibrionales; family Vibrionaceae; genus Vibrio; species Vibrio sp. D417a. The sequence goes on from NZ_JAHGAM010000001.1 coordinate 312,499, forward strand.
GTTTAAGCGATGCTATTTATGTGCTGAGTACTTAAGGTGGGAATTTGATTTCAATGTGTTATCTATTTTCTGTTGAAATGGATAACAGCACTCATCTCATGCCCGCCAAATAGCATATCCAAAATGTTAATAACAAAATGATTTACTAAACCGTCAATATGACGGTTGTTTTAAATAATTCCAACAAAATGTTGGTTTCTTATGCAGTTAGAATCGGTATAGAATGAGAAAAATAAGGAAAGCTTGGTAACGGTATGGACAAGTTTGATCATAAGATTGTGGATCTGCTCAGGCACAACGCTCGGCTGTCGGTGACTGAAATTGCGGATAAAGTAAACCTTTCTCGTTCTGCGGTAACGGCCCGTATTCGTAAGCTAGAGCATGACAAAGTGATTCTAGGGTATCACGCTGAAATTGCGCCTTCGGGTGGGGATTCGATTTGCGCCTATTTTGCCTTAAAGTTCGATAAATCAACCTCTACGTATTATTGCGAATCATACGCGGACGAGTTATACAAAATTGATGGCGTAAAATGGTGTCATGCGATCAGCGGTGAGACGGACATGATGGTTTTTGTCGAAGTGCCTACGATGGCTCGCTTGAACGAAATCAGAGATCAAATTCAACGATATCCAGAGCTTCGAAACCTGATGACTCATACCGTCTTAGCTGAATTCTTTAACACGACTGGGAACCTGTTTGTGAAGTGACCATGAATGAATGCCATGTTGAAAACCCTTCTGAGCGAATATGTTAAACAACATTAATTTGAATCTACTTAGATCCTTGCATGTACTTTTAGAGGAGTGTCATGTCAGCCGGACCGCAGACCGTTTGCACATTACGCAGTCTGCCGTCAGTCGACAGCTTGCACAATTGCGCGATCTGTGTGGTGACCCACTGCTTATTCGTCAAGGTAATCAACTGATACCAACGCCACGAGCAATAGCGTTAAAATCAAAGCTTGATGCATTACTGGCTGAATTTGACCATTTACTCGATGACCAACCTTTTGAGCCGCGGCAGTGGCAAGGTGAGCTTGTTATTGCTTCTAGTGACTACGTGGCGCAATACGTATTGCCCGATATTGCCTCTCACTTGGGTGAACAAGCGCCACAGTTAGATATGGCGTACCGACTGTGGCAACCCAACTTTCTCGATAAACTTCATGAGACGGGCATCCATATCGCGTCTTCTATGTATCCAGAAAAACCACAGAGTGTGTCGAGCGTTAAAATTGGTGAGGATTCATCAGTTTGTTTGATGAAATCTTCTCATCCGTTAGCAAAGCAGGACCAGATCAGTATTGAAGACTTGATTTCATATTCACACATCAAAGTGACTGGCGGCGGAGACAAAGATTCCTACACTGATTTAGCATTGAAAGAGCTAGGGCACACCCGCCACGTTACCTTTAAGGTTCCATTCTTCTCTGCTGCGATCAATCGCTTAGTTGCAAGTGAGCACCTGATGGTGGCTCCTGAACATATTGCCGTTAACCTCGCTAAGCATTGGGACTTAACCCATAAAGCATTACCACTCGAAACATCTATTCATCAATATTGGTTAATGTGGCACCCCAAATACGACACGGATCCTGCGCATAAATGGGTGCGAGAAGAGATTCGCTCAGTAATGCAAATTTCTGAATATTCTATTCGCTAATACGTACACCGTTTAGCTATGACTTGAAGTCATGATTAGTATGAATAACTTTGATTTCTAATTATACCTCTTCCGTTGATAGAGTGAGCTTCAAAGAGGGGAGATTCTTATGACACTAACAGTTTGGTTATCACTTTTTACCGTGTGTTTATTAGGGGCTATGTCACCAGGCCCCAGCTTAGCTATTGTCGCTAAGCACTCGTTGGCTGGTGGACGTATCAATGGATTAGCTACGGCTTGGGCTCATGCGTTTGGCATTGGTATATATGCGTTTATTACCTTGATTGGTCTCGCTGTTGTTTTGCAGCAAAGCCCGATGCTGTTCAAGACGATTAGCCTTGTGGGTGCGGCATATCTTGCGTATTTAGGGTTTAATGCTTTGCGTTCAAAAGGTGGTGTGGCTGCGAAGTTGGAGTCAGGTGAGGAAACAACGGTAATCCAGTCTGCGCGAGAAGGCTTTTTTATCTCGATTTTAAGTCCCAAAATTGCTTTGTTTTTTATCGCATTATTCAGTCAGTTTGTCGCGCTCGGTAATGATTTGAGTAATCAGATGATCATTGTTGCCACGCCGTTTGTTGTGGATGGGCTTTGGTACACCTTTATTACCCTAGTGCTATCGAGCTCTAAAGTCGTTGACAGAATTCGCTCTAAGGCAGTGTTGATTGATCGTTTGTCAGGGGTAGTACTCATGTTGCTGGCTCTTAGAGTGGTCGTAACGGTATAGACAAGCTCGCAAGACAGAAATACTAAAAGCAGCCCGTGTGGCTGCTTTTTTGTCTACTCTCAGTAACCCTTACTCAATTTACGTAATTCTGACGCCAAATGTTGCTAAAATTAATATTATCAATAGTGTTACTTTGGTTCATATTCTCATTTGCTGTGAAAGCTACTTTCCAACGCATTGTTATAATGAGAACGATAGCCACTTAACGTTAATACTAACAGTGTCGCATATTAAGTCGAGAGTGCTTTATTGGATAAAAACGGACTTTCCTCTTACTTACCCTATGAAAGGGGTAGAGACTTCATGACCGTTTAGAAGGTGAGAGCAATATGCAAAGAATAGTAGATTTAGCTCTAGTAGTAATTTTGACCAGTGTTTGCAGCGTTGCCTGGATATTCTTTTCAACAAAGAGCATTTGGGTGTTTTTTGAACTGTTTGTATTTACGATGCTTGGCTTTGGCCTTTTGTACGGGTTACTACAAAAGGCTGATCCTAAACACTTTGACTTTGTTTTAAATCACATCGATGAAATTAAGAAGGAAGGCAAAGATGCTTGCCTAAGCGGCGCTCCGAAAGAATCCAACCCATACTCTGGTGTCGATGGTGATTTATGGGAGGCTGGTTACACAGCCTCCTACAACAAAAAGATAAAGCAATAAAACGCTAGGTGCTTATTCAATATTGTGCTTTTCAAAAAAGCACCCTGCCATTTTAAGGACAGGGTGAAAGCAAGAAGTTTCTCAGGAGCGGTCGGGGGAGAGAAACTCATCTAAATCTTATTTACTTACCGGCGAACCTCTTCAAATTCACCTTCAATCGCATCTGCTTTACCTGTATTAAATTCATATTCTTCGTGCATTTCTCTCTGCATTTTCTTGACGCGATTTTCAATACGCTTGCCGGTAATTAATGCTGCGATGGTCAACGGAATCGCAATGATCAAGCTAAATACTAACGTAAAAAAGCCGGTAATCAGTGCTAGTGCAGTTACAATAATCCGATTCATAATCATGACCTCTCTGTAATTTATGTGCTCAGATTAATGCTGTGAACATGAACAAAACATGAATGCTGACGTTCACTTTGTCCGGAGAGTGTCAAATGAATGAAACGAAAAAACGCCTGAGGGTGATCAGGCGTATAAACGGGGAAAAATATTAGTAATGCGCATGGCGCTTATTATTTAGAACAAATATGAGATATTGTCCGCTACGCTATGTGGTTAACGTTGTGGAGCAAAGTTCACCTATCGAGGGAATGTTTGGTAACGAACACCCATCATTTGTTCCATACAGTGCACAACTTGGCAGCTGTAACCGAATTCGTTGTCGTACCAGATGTAAAGTACACAACGCTTGTCTTGTGCGATAGTCGCTTGACCATCTACGACGCCTGCATGACGAGAACCAACTAAGTCAGTTGATACAATTTCTGTTGAATCGGTGTAGTCAATCTGTGCCGAAAGCTCAGAGTTCAACGCCATTTCACGCAAGTAATCGTTCAGTGAATCACGGTCTACGTCTTCACCTAAGTTTAGATTAGCGACTGCCATAGAAACGTTTGGTGTCGGTACGCGAATCGCGTTGCCTGTTAGCTTGCCTGCAAGCTCTGGCAATGCTTTAGCAACTGCTTTTGCCGCACCTGTTGAAGTCAGAACCATGTTTAGTGAAGCACTACGTCCGCGACGGTCACCAGAGTGGAAGTTGTCGATCAAATTTTGGTCGTTTGTGTATGAGTGCACGGTTTCAATATGGCCAGAAAGAACACCATATTTATCGTTCAGAGCCTTAAGGACTGGCGTGATTGCATTTGTTGTACAGCTTGCCGCAGAGATGATGGTGTCATCTTCTTTAATTACCGACTCATTTACACCGAATACAACGTTTTTGATGTCACCTTTACCTGGTGCTGTTAGCAGTACTTTCTCTGCGCCTTTACACGCTAAGTGTTGGCTCAGGCCTTCAGAATCACGCCAAACACCTGTGTTATCAACAACTAGCGCGTTATTGATACCGAAAGCTGAGTAATCCACTTCGCTTGGGTTATTTGCGTAGATGATTTGGATGTAGTTGCCGTTAACGATCAGTGCTTTACGCTCTTCATCGATAACAATGCTACCGTTGAACTGACCGTGAACTGAGTCACGACGCAGCAAGCTAGCACGCTTCTCCAAATCGCCTTTTTTACCGCCACGAACCACAATCGCACGTAGTCTTAGTGGGTAACCTGGACCACTTTTCTCAATGAGAAGGCGAGTAAGTAGTCGACCAATGCGACCGAACCCGTAAAGAACCACATCACGCGCTTTCAATGAAGAATCTGCGTCGCGAGCACCATCAAGTGCAGTGATAAGGAAATCGTTTAGAGAGCTTGTATCGTCATGTTCATTCCAGTACATAGTTGCCAATTGGCCAACATCGACACGGCATGAAGAAATGCTCATTTCACAAAGCGCTTGAATAATAGGCATCGTGTGCTCAAGCGAAAGTGGGTTACCGGTATAACGTCTTGCAACGCGATGAGTTTTGAGAATGTCTATAGTAGTAGCATTAATAAGCGTTTTACCAAACAGAACCACTTCGATTCCTTTTTGACGATATAGCTTACCAATTAGAGGGGAAATAGATTCAGCAATCGTTTGGCTAGTTTGCCAGTCTTGGAGATATTTCTCTGGACTCATTGTTGTATTAGACCTTTCACGTTTTGGGGGCTAACCATACTCTCTGCTGTTGCCTCTTCGGCAGCGTGCAAGAGTGTGGTGGGTTATGTAATCGGGTTGTAATAGTTATGTGTGCGGATTCTAAGGTCGGAGTCCTTATTCTGCTAGGAAAATTAAATCCAGTGTAAAACACTACTTAAGGGGACGTTAGTGGTGGATTAATGTGACTAAAGCAGTGGTTTTCACGTATTGACATTTAGAAAGTAACTTACTTTTTTTGCGATGATAACGTTTGCTTTCAAATTAGTTTTGTTGACAAAAATGGATATTTTGCATTTTTGTGTGATTTGACTCGATAAGGCAACTCAATAGGTAAACATACAATAGATGATTTCCTGAAAAGTGATGCGACTCTTAGTTGTGAGTGAAACTTTATTGTTTGCATCCAACTTTAAGATCAAAAAATATGACTTGAATCACAATTGCCACTTCATTAGCCGATGATAAAACACTCACAATAACCATAATCTAGGTAGGTGAATGTTGTTTGAAAGTAACAATGTCGTATATGCCTTTCAATGCAAGAAACTAGTCTAATATTAAATAAACGGATGAAATCAACCATTAGGCTGATGGATGTTGAGATTATCAATAAAAACACGCTTAGCACTCCTCGCACTATTACCCGCTGTGGTAATAGTGGTGTTTGCAGTTCAGCAGTTTTCTGATAATGCGTTGCGCGTGAGCCGTCTCAATCAAACGGTTAGCAATATTCAAGGTTTCCAATTGATATCCAAGGCCTCCCACTTTATTTACTCCATAGAGAAAGTACGCCGACAGCCTGATCTTCAAGTCTCTGCAGCCATTAATATTGAAGAACAAGGTGAAGTTATTTCTTCTTTGCATCAAAAGTTTGTGAGTAACCCTAATACTGCTGAGTATGCTGATGAACTGAAAGAAGCCATGCTGGGGGTATTGTCAGGTAGATTGAGTGAGATGGACGACCTGGGTGATTGGGCATTTCAACAGCTCCAAAATATGTCGCGCTCTTTGTTGCAAAATCATCAATGGTATGGCAGTGACGATGGCATTCGCATGCAAAATTTTATTGCCTACCTTGCTCAGCTCTCTTTTTGGACACAGAAAGAAGCTTGGCTGACGAACCGTTTAGTCCAAGACCCTGAGAGTCGGCTAAGTCAAAGTATGTTTTATCAGGCGATTGACCGACAGCAGCAAAATTTGGATGCGTTTTTAAACTTAGGTGGGTCATACGAGCAAGTGGATAAATTGCTTGGCTTGTTTACTTCGCCGAGATATCAGAGAAACTTGGCGTCTCGCGGACAATTAATGTCAGGAGACATGTCACAAAGTGACTACGCCGCGTATTTAAAAGAACTCGATTTTCGTGTGCAGCGCTTACAAGTGCTCATTGATGGGTTCACCAAACAAACTGAGCAGTCGCTTCTCACGCAGGTTCATGAACAAAAGGCCAATATAGCGATGATCAGTTTTGGCGTCGCCTTAGTGGTTATCCTGCTTTGTTGGCTCGGATTTAGTACTTGGTTCCGAGTTAACAGCAAACTCGATGCGATCATTCATACTTTAAACGCGTTGATCAACTCCGAAGAGAAGCAAACAAAAGTCAAAGTTGATGGAAGTGATGAACTGACCATTTTTGCTCAGCAAGTGAATCGAGTGGTTGAAGAAATGCAGAGACAAACTGAAGAAATACTGCATGCAAAAGAGTCAGCAGTATCGGCTAATCGTGCAAAATCTGTGTTTCTTGCCAACATGTCACATGAAATACGCACGCCCCTTAACGGGATCATGGGCATGACAGAAATACTCTCTCAAAGTGAGTTGTCTTCGCATCAACAAGAAGTTGTTGATGACATTGACTCCTCATCTCAAACACTGCTCACTTTACTTAACGATATATTGGATCTCTCTAAAATCGAGTCTGGACGATTGGAGCTGTCACTAGTAGAAGCGGATATCCGAGAAGTCGTGTATCAGTCGATGATTTTATTCCAATCCAAAGCAACATCTAAACAGCTAAAGTTAGGTATTAATTTAGCTGAAAATATCCCCATTCGCGTGATGGTCGATGATCATCGTGTCAAACAGGTAGTTACGAATCTGGTATCGAATGCGGTTAAGTTTACCGAAAGTGGGCATGTATGCGTTGATGTTAGTTATGAGGAGTTACTTGAGAAAGAACGTGGAGTGCTGACGTTTAAAGTAGAAGATACCGGAATAGGCATTGATCAAGATAAGTTAACCACGATTTTTGAACCCTTTACTCAGGAAGATGAAGGAGTGTCGAGGCAATTTGGCGGCACAGGGTTGGGTTTGGCAATTTGTTGTCAGCTTGTGTCGATGATGGGGGGTAAGCTCGTAGCAACATCTACAAAAGGAGTGGGCACATGCTTTGAATTCTCGATTGAGGTTGAAGCAATTCCGGTGTTTGGCTGGCGTTCGGAGGTGATTAATAAAGGGCTTTTGATCTGCTCAAATTACGACTACGCCGACCAAGTATTAAAAGAGTGTCGCTTAGCGAAAATCAATCTCTTTGGTGTTAATAATGTGAATGAAGTGCAAGCGATAAATGATGACTTTGATGTCATATTTCTGTGCCACAGTAACGACGCTAATACCGATGAAATCTTGGATAATCTATCATTTAATTACGATCTTCGCCGTGTGATTATTTGCCAGCATCATTTATCCACTCCCTACGAAAATGCAGAAAAAGTACATGCCGTACTCACATTACCTTTCCTTGGCAATCGATTTAAGCATGTCATTGATGATTTAGCTAAGGTTGAAAAGACTATATCAAGTGACAATGTCACCAATAATGTTGTCAGCTCTGAATATCGAGCGTCGCGCTCTCATCGGAGGATCTTAATTGCGGAGGATAATTTGATGAACCAGAAAATAGCGAGTTTTTTTCTGGATAAAGCAGGTTATGACTATTTGATAACAAGCAACGGTCAAGAAGCGTTAGAAGCCATCACAAAGGGAGAAGAATTCGATGCAATTTTAATGGACTGCATGATGCCCGTGATGGATGGACTGACCGCGACGAAAGAAATTCGTCGTTGGGAAAAGAAAGCAGGACGTGAAAAAACGATGATTATCGCACTCACTGCGAGTGTTTTGGAAGAAGACATCCACAACTGTTTTGCGGCAGGCATGGATGCTTATTTACCTAAGCCGTATAAATCGAACCAGTTATTTGAGCTCTTTAGTGAATTAAAACTCGCCTAGCTAACATTTCAACTTAGACAAGGCGTCAAAACGATAAAGCCCCACTTCAGGGGCTTAGTTCTGATTATTCATTGTTGTGCGTTGGCTTGCGCGCCTGCGAGTTTGCGTATGGTTTGGCGATAGGTTAGGTATGCGGAAACACCAGCTAACAGGTTGCCGATACAAGCGCCTAAGAGTAAACCTCGGATTCCATCCATTTGAGCGCCAACCCACAAGCACGGTAGGAAAAAGACAAACAAGCGCAGCGCTGAAATGGTGAGCGCGGTGTAAGATTTGCCTAATGCATTACAAAGAGAAACCATTAGCATACAAACCCCTAATGAACCCAAACTGATCGGCACTATCAGTAAATGCATTTCCAAGACTTGCTCCACTTGCACATCACTTGTCATCAATAATGCGAGTGGGTTTGCGACGGCAAATGTAATGGCAGCAATCAAAAGTTGGAAACCTAGAATGAATTTTACGGCAATACTGACGAGCCTTTGGATATCTTCATAGTTCTTTGCTCCAAGTAAGCGTCCAACCATTGGAGGCATAGACATTGTCAGCGCCAAGACCGAAACGATAGCAAAGAACTCATAGCGTGAACCAAGCGCCCAAGCGGCGACTGCTGCGGTTCCAAAGCTTGCCAATAATTTTGTTGCTAGCATGGAAGACAACGGTGGCAGCAGTTGGCTAATCATCGCAGGGCCCATAATGTTACCGATAGATGCAACACTTTTGGCTACGTTAAGATCTTGCCATTGTGTCGTTGCCCAGTGATTCTTCTTCACGCGAGGAGCGACGACTAAAATACCAAACCCAAAAGCGACGATGGTTGCTATTGCCGCTCCGTTAATACCCAAGTCAAACGTGAAAATAAATAGCGGATCGAGTACAAGGTTCACGCCGCTGGTTATCATCATCATTGTGCCAGGTAACATTGTATTGCCATTAGCTCGGCAGATACTGTAATAAAAATACAAAACCGCACCAGTCCATGAGCTTAATAACCACCAAGGCCAGTAACTGTCGATTATCGGCATAACAGATTCTGGAGCGCTTAATAGAGCTAAAATGGGGTAGCGCAAAAGCCAAATTAGCCCGCCAAAAATAGCGACACCAATTGAGCCGATCATCAATATTAATCCGCCAAGTTGTTTGGCATACCGACTTTCATTCGCTCCAAGAGCTTTAGAAATGACCGCTGTCGTTGCGATTCCTAGACCGACTTGAATGCCGATAATGACCATTTGCAAAGGCAGAGTGAAACCTTGAGCGGCTAACGGTAAAACGCCGAGCTGACCGATAAACGCGCTATCCACAAGCTGAAAGCTCATTAAAGACAGAACGCCAAAAAGCATTGGCCAGGTCATCGTAAATAATTGTTTTGCAAGCGTTGGTTGTGTACTTGTCGTAGTTGAAGACATAGAAAGCTGAATGCGTTAGAAATAAGAGTTAGATTGATTGTACACGGCGGTTAGTTTAGAGACAAAAATAAACCCCGAGGAAGATATTCTTGCTCGGGGTTCGAAAATCTAGCTTACGCGTTTATTTTTTGCCGCTAGTTTGCTTGTCTTCTTCAGTCAGCTCACGAATGCGACGGCTGATGTCACGACGTGCTTTAGAGATCTCAGCGCTTTTAATGATGTGGTCATCAACACGATCTTCATAGTCTGCTTTCATATTTTTGATGATTGCGACGATTTCATCGTGAGTCATTTCTGGTTTGATGTAGTCTAGAAGGTTTTCTAGAAGATCAACACGTTTACGGTTATCACGAACTTTCTTCTCGTTATCAAGAAGCTCACGTTTTAGTTTGTTTTTACGACGAGCTTGGTTAACGATTTCAAATACGCTACTCATAGTTCTCTTTCCTAATTTTATGAATATCTTCCTCGATTAAAGCACAACATCCAGTGGCATAACAGTCTTTAGATCAATAGCAATGCAGAGTTGAACATTTCTCAACCAATTGCGTTGTGTCCATATAATCGTGCTGCTTTCTTCGAGTTTTGGCCAACATTGTAGAATCCATCGATTCATTGTCATAACGTGGCCTTCACTATATTATCAACACCATTGAATGCAAAATGATGAACTTGATATGGACTCTGGTAACACTGCGGAGCAAGTAAATAGTCAAGATAATGAGCAAGTCACTCGCTCTGTGGCTGAAAAGTTAAAAACGGCGTATATCAACGCTCGCGAGCAACTCGAAATCATCGAAGTTGAGCTTAATCGTTCAAAAATAATGATGGTCGACCAAGATGGCAATTTGACGAGAGTGCCGATTCTCTCGGAGCATTGATACCTGACCCTATTCGTAAGGGGTGTCAGGTCTTACGCTATGCTTTAGCCTGACACCAACACCTGAACCGCTAACGCTTCTTGCACTGCTGTGTGAATTTATGGCGTATGATTTCGAAGCGATTTAGGTACAAAGTCAAATGCAAAAATAATAAGGAAATGCATTATGAAAGTTGAGCTAACGGCAATTGAAGCACGAGTTATTGGTTGCTTGATCGAAAAAGAAGTCACTACCCCAGATCTTTACCCCCTCAGCCTGAACGCATTAACCAACGCGTGTAATCAAAAAAGCAACCGTGATCCCGTGATGTCACTCTCTGAGTCAGACGTACTCGATGCCGTTGATGCTCTTATTGAGCGCAGGCTCGTCAGTGACGAAAGTGCGTTCAACAGCCGCGTCAGCAAGTATCAACACCGTTTCTGTAATACGGAATTTGGTGATTTAAAGCTGACAGAGCAGGAGAAGGGCATTGTATGCTGTATGCTTTTGCGCGGTGCTCAAACACCTGGGGAAATTCGTACTCGTACTAATCGTCTCGCGACATTTCATGATGTAAAAGAAGTGGAAACGGTCCTTGAGCATTTAGCAAGCGAAGAGAAAGGACCATTAGTGGTCAAATTACCACGTGAGGCTGGTAAGCGGGAGTCGCGTTATATGCATTTGTTCTGTGGTGATGTTGATGCGTCCGAACTTGCAGCGCCTGTGTCTGCTGCAAGCTCGAGCTCCGATCGAGTAAGTCAGCTAGAGCTCGAAGTCGCTCAGCTGAAAGAAGAGCTGGATGAATTAAAAGCTAAGGTTGAGTCACTGCTTTCATGATGGAAAATACAACGCAGCGTTGGAGTGTCTATCTGATACGAAATAACCGCAACGCGTTGTATTGTGGTGTTACCAATGATGTTGAACGAAGATTCAATCAGCACCAAACCGGAAAAGGAGCGAAAGCTTTGAAGGGAAAAGGCCCTTTGGTATTGGAATGGTCATCGGATTTTGAGTCAAAGACGCTTGCCATGCGAGCAGAGTACTATATTAAGCAACTAACTAAAGCGAAAAAAGAGCTGCTCGTTATGTCAAAAGCAAATATTGTCGTCGACGAACATCAACAAATGATGTTAGAGATAGTGGCACTCTGATAAGCCCTTGCTACGCAAAGATACACGGAAACCGCCTATGTCACATTGGCGGTTTCTTTTTGTTTTGGGAGTACCATGTAGGAATAAACTGACGCATAATGGGCTGGTGTTCTGTTTAAAGGTCCTGAGTATGAAAAGCGCGAAATGTCTCTACGTCATCGAGACAAAGGAAGCGACTCAATGTACTTTATTTGCATCCACTCAGACCAAGAACCAATTTACTATTGAAACAGGCACTAAGAGGAAGGTAGATTACAAGAGTATAGGATGACTCGGCTAGGTAATGAATAGAGCTGAATTAGGCTCATAAAAAAGCTAAAAGAGCAGTAGATGAAAAAAGCGTTAGTATTCTCCCTGATTTCAATGGCCGCTTTTGCGCCGAATGTGCAGGCCACCCAAGTTCTTAATGGGTATTGGGCATATCAAGAGTTTTTAGACCAGTTTCCACAACAGAAGCAGCTAACTAGTGCGTTGGCTGAAGTGGTAAGAGAAACCCCTGTACCCGTAGCAAAAGACAAGAAGCGTCCACTGAAAATTTCTGTTGTTTATCCAGGGCAGCAGATCTCTGATTATTGGATTCGAAACATCGACGCGTTTGAAAAACGCCTAGATAAGCTTGATATCGACTATCAACTAAATCAAGTGTTTACTCGTCCTAATGCAGATATAAAGCAGCAAAGTTTGTCTTTAATGGAGGCGCTGAAAAGCAACTCCGATTACTTGATCTTTACTCTAGATACCACAAGACATCGTAAGTTTGTTGAGCATGTCTTAGACTCAAAGAAAACCAAGTTAATCTTACAAAATATCACCACACCTGTTAGGGATTGGGAGCATCATCAGCCGTTTCTTTATGTTGGTTTCGACCACGCAGAAGGAAGTCGTGAATTGGCCGTTGAGTTTGGCAAGCGTTTCCCTAAACATAGCCACTATAGTGTTCTCTATTTCTCGGAGGGCTACATTAGTGACATCAGAGGCAACACTTTTATCAACCAAGTGAACCGCGATAACCAGTTTGAACTACAATCTGCTTACTACACCAAAGCAACAAAGCAATCTGGGTATGAAGCTGCAAAAGCCAGTTTGGAGAAGTATCCGGACGTTGATTTCATTTACGCGTGTTCTACCGATGTAGCATTAGGTGCTGTTGACGCTCTTAAAGAGTTAGGTCGTGACGATGTCATGATCAATGGTTGGGGCGGCGGTTCAGCAGAGTTAGAGGCGCTTTCTAAAGGGGAGTTAGACGTTACCGTTATGCGTATGAACGATGATACAGGTATTGCAATGGCTGAGGCCATTAAGTGGGATTTAGAAGGAAAGCCAGTTCCCACCGTTTACTCTGGTGATTTTGAAGTCGTTACCAAATCGGACTCTCCAGAAAGAATTGAAGCATTAAGAAAACGTGCATTTAGATACTCAGATAATTGATGACAACTACATCAAAAACAAGAAAGCGTCGCTCACTGTCGACGCTTATTACCAAAATAATTATTCTCGTACTTGCTCCGATCATTCTAGGCATCTTTGTTCAGAGTTATTACTTCTCGAAGCAGATTATTTGGCAGGAAGTCGACCGAACCAAGCAGCAGACCTCTGCCCTGATCCTGAACATTTTTGATAGCCATTTTGCAGCGATTCAGATTCATCACAACAGCAATTCGAAAAGTGATGTTGTATTGGATTTTTATACAGAACGTGATGAAGAGGCACTCAATTACTTTTTCATGAGTATTGACCAGAGTGATCCTTCCCATACACCAGAGTTTCGTTTCCTAACCGATCATCAAGGTATTATTTGGGACGATGGCAACGCGCATTTCTATGGCATCAACAACCTGATACTTAGCCGACTTGCCAGTCAAGTGACCTTTAGCAACAACTGGTATTATCTACCCTCACAGACCCCGATGGGAACTCGCCATCTGTTACTTCGTCGTGTACCCGTTTTACAACCTAAAACCGGTGAAGTGATGGGGTACTCTTACAATGTTGTTGTTTTAGATAATAACTTTGGGTTGATGGAAAGGTTAAAAAATGAAGGCAACGTCGACAATGTTGTGTTGGTCGCTAACAACACACCATTGGCAAGCTCATTAGTAGGAGATGAGGCTTATCAAATATTTGACGTACTCAAACGACGAGAGTCCCAGCACAAGCTTGACCAATTATTGATCATCAAAACCCCTATTGAGGTAAATGCCGCCGAGACTGACTTGTGCTTGCTTACTGTGCAAGACAATCAGAGCGTGGTGACATTGCAAATCCAACACCTGCTAGCAATGCTAGCCTCAGTTATCGGTATGGTCATGATTGCGCTGATGACTAAAGAATGGATCGAGAATCGAGTAGTTGAAGAGTTAGGATCCCTGATGGCATATACCCGCTCGGCTCGTGAAGAAAAAGGATTTGAGCGTTTTGAGGGGTCAGATATTGAGGAATTCGATCATATTGGTTCGACACTAGAAAACACTTTTGAAGAGCTTGAAGCACAAAAGCGCTCTTTCCGCGACCTGTTTAACTTTGCGTTATCTCCTATTATGGTGTGGTCTGAATCGGGTGTGCTTGTCCAAATCAATCCGGCAGCACGCAAAGAGTTAGTCATGGAAAACGATGTTGAAACCATGCACCCAGTGTTCAAAGGTTTCAAAGAAAAGTTGATGCCACACCTTCGCATGGCGGCTCAGGGAGCTACGTTGACAGGCGTTAATGTGCCAATTGGAGACAAAGTATATCGCTGGAACTTATCGCCGATTCGAGTTGATGGAGATATTAGCGGTATTATTGTTCAAGGTCAGGATATAACCACGCTTATTGAGGCGGAAAAACAGAGTAACTTGGCGCGCAAAGAAGCAGAAAAATCTGCTCAAGCCCGTGCCGACTTTCTGGCTAAAATGAGCCATGAGATCCGAACGCCAATCAATGGAATTTTAGGGGTTGCTCAATTGCTAAAAGACTCTGTGGAAACAGAAGAGCAGAATAACCAAATTGACGTACTTCGGCATAGTGGTGAGCACTTACTTGCTGTTTTGAATGATATTTTGGACTTTTCGAAGATTGAGCAGGGTAAGTTTAATATCCAAAAGCACCCGTTTTCTTTCACTGATACAATTCGAACGTTAGAAAACATTTATCGTCCTATTTGTGAAAGTAAAGGCGTCAACCTTGTCATTGAAAACAAAATAGATCCCAATGTTGAAATCTTTACTGACCAAGTTCGTCTGAACCAAATTTTATTCAACCTAGTCAGTAACTCAGTAAAGTTTACGCCCTCGGGTAGCGTGCGCTTGCATGCTGAACTTGAGCAGTTCTATGGCGCTGACAATAGCGTGCTGGTCGTGGAAATTACGGATACAGGTATCGGCATCGAGTCTGACAAACTCGACCAAATGTTCGAACCTTTTGTTCAAGAAGAAGCAACAACGACTCGAGAATACGGTGGCAGTGGCTTAGGGCTGACCATTGTGAAGAGCCTTGTCGACATGCTGGAAGGTGATGTTCAAGTCCGCAGTCAGAAAGGCTTAGGAACGACTTTTGTCATTACAATGCCAGTGAAAGATCGTGAGCGAGTACTCACCCCTCTTGATTCGAGTTTGCGAGTTAAGCCAGGTGAACTATTTGCAGAGAGTCTCAAAGTGTTGTTGGTAGAGGATAACCATACTAACGCATTCATTCTAAAAGCGTTTTGTAACAAGTACAAAATGCAGGTTGATTGGGCGAAAGATGGGTTAGAAGCAATGGAATTCTTAAAAGATCATACTTACGATTTGATACTGATGGACAACCAACTTCCGCATCTTGGTGGAATTGAAACGACCAAAGAGATCCGACAAAAGCTAAAACTAGGCACGCCAATTTATGCGTGTACTGCTGACACCGCGAAAGAAACCAGTGACGCCTTTATGGAATCGGGTGCGAATTACGTGCTTCTCAAGCCGATTAAAGAAAATGCGCTCCATGAAGCATTTGTGGATTTTAAGCAGCGGTTCTTAGTCGAGCGAACATGAATAATTGGCTCACTACGAGATAACCCAATTATTCATTATCTGAAAAGCACAACACCATGACTGTGGGTTGTGCTTTTTTGTATCTGACCCTTTTACTCTTATACAAATCAGACTTTATTGGTCTCGACGTTTGTTGTGTACATCGCTGCATTTCAAGTTCAAACATCGTGTTGTGTTACTTAGATTTCTGCCCCTTCACTGACACACCCTACGTGATTTCAATCACAAAAAGATATTTACTTAGCGTGCTAACTATTTTATATTACTTAGCACGCTAAGTAATTGAGTAGATCTTATGATTCAAGACATCAACAGTTTGCGAGACCTTTCTCTGGCTGAAAAATTATCTCGTGTTGCTCGTTTGTGGAAAATGGTTGCAGATCGCGAGTTAGAGCCTTTAAACCTAACGTATCCGCGTTGGACTGCGTTATGGAAGCTTTATCGAATGGGTGACAACATCAGTCAGAAGCATTTGGCTGAAGCGCTTGAGATCGAGTTAGCGTCGTTGATGCGAACATTAAAATTATTAGAAGAGCAATCTCTGATCGTTCGCCATTGCTGTGAACACGATAAGCGAGCACGTATTGTTAGCCTCACAGAAGAGGGGAAAACCCTACTAAAGCAAATGGAGGCTCGAATTCTTCAAGTTCGAAGCAAGCTCCTAACGGACATCAACGACCAGGAACTTCAGCAGCTTTCATTGATTCTTGATCAGATTGCTCACAATGCGCTTGATTCACTTAGCGAATAAGTCAGAAAACCGAATAAAAAGAGAAGTAAACGCCTATGACTCCAGATCAAAAATTCGCACGTTGGATCAAATATTCTTGCGTCGCGTTTGTCCTTGTCTTTGCCTATTTTCTAGTTGCAGATCTCGCCATGCCGTTGACGCCTCAGGCAATGGCAACGCGTGTGGTAACTAAAGTGGCCCCCCGTGTGAGTGGGCAGATTACGCATCTTTATGTTGCCAACAACCAAGAAATAAGCCAAGGCGATCTACTATTTCAGATTGATCCCCAGCCTTATCAGCTCGCCGTAGAAAAGGCTCAACTTAACCTTGAGCGTGTGATTCAAAACAACGAACAACTTGATGCTTCTATTGCTGCGGCAAAAGCAGACGTTGAAGCGAGCAAAATCGTGGCGGAACAAAAAGTTCGCGAAGCAAAACGTCTTAATACCCTGTTTTACCGTAATGGTACTTCGCAACAGCAGCGCGATGACGCACAGAGCAGTGCAACGGCAGCTAAAGCGAACTTACTGGCCGCACGTGCTCGTTTAAAAGAGTTGGAAGTAAACCGCGGTGATTTAGGCGCGACGAATGTGAATATCCGCGTAGCGCAAAACCAGCTAAAACAAGCGGAACTTAATCTGTCTTACACTCAAGTCTCGGCGGAACATGATGGCGTTGTCGCTAACTTGCAGCTGGAGACGGGGGCCTATGCGGCAGCTGGTACACCTCTTGTCGCTTTAGTCTCCGATGACGTGGATATCATTGCCGACTTTCGTGAAAAGAGTTTACGACACTTTAATCAGAACAGCCGTGCGTTAGTGGCTTTTGATAGCTTGCCTGGTGATGTATTTGAAGCTCGTATTACGAGTGTGGATGCTGGGGTCAGCTCGGGCCAGTTCGATGCGGATGGTCGCTTAGCAACACCAACTGACTCAAACCGTTGGGTGAGAGACGCGCAGCGCTTACGTTTACATTTAGCTATCGATGAGCCTCAGCAGCGTGCATTTCCAGCAGGGGCACGAGCAACCGTGCAGTTGCTGCCAGAAAACGCATTATCTGGCTGGTTAGCGAGATTCCAGATCCAATTCTTGAGTCTTCTTCATTATATTTATTAACGAGGAGGCGATATGAAGTTATGGGACCACCCCATGTCGGAAAACGACTTCCGTCAGTGTTTGCGCATTGCAACTGGTGCGACTATTGGTTTCACTTTATGTAAAGTATTTGGTTGGAACTATGGCGTATTCTTTACTGTAACCCCGATGTTGTTACTTGGAATGGTGCCAGTCATGAGTCTACATGCCGCACGACAACTGATTTTTTCAGCGGTTGTGTGTGGATTAGAAGTTGGTGTGCTTGGTGGGTTATTTGGTGGGCACCCAGGCATGATGACAATCATTGCATTCGGGTTGTTCCTATATAAATTCGCCTGTATGTCAAAAGGGAGCTTGTTCTTATTTGGAGCGAACAGCGTACTGAGCTTAAGCATCATGCTGCATTTTGCGAGTTATCCAACCACTGACTTAAATGACCTAATATTTAGCAATCTGCAAGCGAATGTTATTTCAGTGATCGTTGCTTATGTGGTGACATTTTTGATTCCCGATGCGGAACCTCGTCAGCCACCAGCGAAACCGTCGCAGCCTAAACAGAGTCATCGCATGCGTCATGAAGCCCTTATGGGGGCGAGTATCGCTACAATGTCTTTCCTTGTATTCCAGCTATTTGACCTCAGTGACTCTATGTCTGCTCAGGCGACAACCTTGCTTTTATTGTTTCCTATGCATTGGAACGGTGCTTTAGGGTATGCGCGAAAAAGAGCAATGGGAACCTTGATGGGGGTGACCTTTGGTATCGTCGGACAACTTGTATTATACGATTGGTCGGATACCTTATTGTTTATCGTCCCATTGCTTTGGATTGGGGCTATGATGTTCAGCTATATGCACGTGAAAGAGTCTAGCGGTTCGGGAGCCGGATTTGGCGGCTTAACCACATTAGGCATTTTGTTCGGCCAATATCTTACTCCGGATGGTGACTTAATGTTCAGTGCGCTGTATCGCGTGAGCAGTATTTTGTTTGCTATTGTTGCGACGCTGCTTGTGACCTATACGGTTCACAGAATACTCAACAGCTTTGAGGCGACGCGCTTTAGCGAGCAGTAAGTTCAGACGTTACTGGTTAGAAAGGATTGCTCCAGTAACTCTGTTTTTAGTTCGTGAGTCATCTCAATGGAACTAGCAAACTTAATTCCAACTACCCATCCCTTCGCCAATTTCTTAATGTTGGCAATGACACATCGATTTTCTTCTCCGATATAGTGGCTTAACGGGCATTCGATGGTAACACTCTCACCCACGTTGAATTCGGGCTCAATCAAGGTTGATATACCAACACCTGCTAGAGAAAAATCGATAAGGCTACCGTCGTAGACATTCCCTGCATGAATAACGTTACAGTCCATTTGCAACTTGTAACGCTCATGTTCCCGAACTGGTTTGGTTGCAAATGTTCCTGGAATGCGGATAAACAAAAGGGGGGATGGTCGAACGGTCGTCGTCAGCACGCTGGACTTAAACGCAATGACATGGCCTAACTCCGTATCTGATACTCCACGCACGATGACATCGGCGTTGGGGAGTTTCCTCATCACTTGCTCTTCAAGCAAACGCATTGGTATATCAAGAATCAAATAAGCATTTTCTTTCATCCCAAGATAGGTGGTGGAATACGTATATTGATCCTTAGGCCCAAATTCGAAATTAGTAGAAAGTTTCATTCCCGGTTTGAGAAACCTATGCAGTTCATCTTTAGTATGAGTGGCTGGCATCACATTGGCGTTTTAATTTTTAGTTAAGCTGAGGCTATCAAAACGCCATTTTGTTATTCAAGATAGTAAGGCATAAGTTTTTGTAAAATCATCGCTATCTGTGAAGTGGTGGGCGATAAGTTTGGTTCATTCCACCTTTCATAAAGATTTGGCTTGCCACAATACTGCCGCATGTGACCAACATCAGCGCTAACCAAGTGAGAGAATCTGGTTGTTCACCAAAAATTGGAACGGCAAGAAGTGTCGCGACGACTGGAGTTAATGAACCAAAAGCTGCGCTGGCTTCGGCACCGATGATCCTAATTGCATAAATGAAAGTGAAAGAAGCGATTAAACCTGCGCCAACACCTTGTAGCATCGCGTGGCCAAATAACTCCTCCCATGGCCACTGGCTGAACGGTGTTACCACCAAATAACTGTCTACCCACCCGAAACCAACGGCGATGATGAGCAGAGCCAAAGACGCAATTGCAACGAATCCTGCACAGACGTGTGCATTAAGATTGGCGACACGAGCGCTGATGGTGAAAGCAGCCCACATGATGCTGCCAGTTAGAAACAGGATATGCCCTTGTAATTGAGACCAGTTGTACTCTGCGCCGCTATTAGAAAGAAGGAATACGAAAATCCCTAACAACACCGTAGAAAGCCCGATTAAGCGGTGAGCACTCAGCGACTGTTGATAACAAAGTACCGCGATAGCAGAAACAAACAATGGCAAAGTGCCAGGTACTAATGCACTGCCGTGCGCCACGGGAGCGAAATGCATAGCCGTTCCGACGACCAGAAGATAGGGAAGGCCGCTTCCAACCACAACACCAACCAGGTAGCGTTTAGGCACTACGCGCAGCGACTGTTTATGCTTAATCACAAATGGTAATAAAATTATACTTGGGATGAGAAAGCGAACTAACGCGATATCGGCTGGCTGCAAGGCAGAAATTGCGCCCCCTTTTAAAGAAATAAAGAAACCAGACCAAAGCAGTAAGGTCGTTAATATAGCTGCGTATCCCAAGATCATTATCGACATGTCCATTTGTAAATGATGTGTTAATTGTTGAATAAAACTCTTGCCAAAGGGAGGCAAAGTTTGACGTAATTAGGCTTGATGTTGGTGATAAATTGCGTATAAATGTTAATTATTAGTGATTAAAGGCACGGAAGAATAAATGGATAAAATTGACAGGCAACTTATCAACCTAATGCAGAAGGATGCCACTCTGACAACTGCAGAACTTGCTGACCAAGTAGGGCTATCGGCATCACCTTGTGCAAGGCGCATTAAGCGTTTGGAGCAGGAAGGTGTAATTAGTGGTTATCGAGCTATTGTGTCCAGAGACACTGTAGGCATCGCGATGACTGTATTTGTTGAAGTGAGTTTAAATAACCACCAAGCTTCTTCGATTGATGAGTTTGAACATGCCGTTGTTGAGATGGATGAAGTGATCTCATGCCATGTCGTATCAGGGGCCTATGATTACCTGTTAGAGGTGGTCAGTAAAGATCTCGCTGGTTATGAAACATTTACTAGAAAGTTACAGCGATTAGAAAATGTGAAAGATATTCATACCCACCTAGCGATTAGACAAGTGAAAGGAAATGGCAGTTTGCCGATTTATGCATAAGAAAGATGAAATTTTTCGATAGACTTAAGATTGCCCACTATCATCGAAAGCGATATAGACAGTTTGGTAAAGACAGAGCCCGAACTCTGGGATGGGCAGATAAGTATAGTCAGATCAGCCGTTTTGAGGCGTTGTGCCGAGGGTTAACGTTAGACGGTTCAAGTATTTTAGATATTGGGTGCGGCTACGGAGACTTGTTAGCGTTTATCGAACTTACGGGGGGGCATCCTCAAAGCTATATTGGCATTGATCAGCAAAAACAATTTATCTCTGAAGCCAGAAAACGAGATTTTCGCACGCAAAGTAAGTTTATATGTGGTGACTTTTCAACGTTGGTATTGCCTCGTTGCGATTTTGTTTTTGCTTCCGGATCATTGAACTATCAAGCCACCAACCCAAATCACACCATTGAAATGATTGATAAAATGTTCCGAGCAACAGAGAAAGGTTGTGTGTTTAACTTGTTGGATGAATCCAAACTACCCAGCATGAAAATGTTAGCGTCGCACAATAAAGAAGGTGTCTTTCGCTATTGTCGGTTGCTGTGTCCGAATACACGATTGATTGAGGGATACTCCGAGCACGACTTTACGATTGCCATGATCAAAAAAGCGGAGTCCGTTTCCTGACTCCGCTTAATAAATTCTTAAGCCTTATTGGTTTTTGTATTGTGAGATTTCACAGTTACCTGTGTATCTATCAACCTTGAATGAGAACGCGGCTGAATGGTATTCCCTCCCATCACTCCATATTGTTTCTCCGAAGATTTTACAAAGATCCAAATCACTGATTGAACCGAACTCTTTTACGTGCCTAACTACTGACAAAAACTTGGCTTTGGTAGCATTAGGACATTCCCTGTTACTTAATCGATTGATAACCATGTTTGTAGCATCATCTCCAGCCAAATGTGACTTTTTATTAAATTTTATTAAATTTTATTAATGGCTAAACTAACCAAAAAATGTCCATAAGTAAAGCATTAATGTGACGTATGTCTCTATAAATTGATTGTCTTGGTCATGGTTTAGTCAAGTTTGTCAAAGGGAACAATCCCATTATTTACATTTGATATCATTAACGACTAAGGAAAGATAAAAAGCACGAATAACGTCCAATATTGGAGTGAAAAACCAACATCGTCTATTCAAAACTGGCTCTGTTTTTACTTCGAAACATCTTGAGCGTATTGAAGCGCTCGGGCTTCTTTATCATAGACTTGTGACAGAGTTTGATATTGTGAAGAGAGGCGCTTGTAATCTTCAGCAAGTTCCAAAGCGTTGGTGTTATACCATTCCGCAGTTATTTGATTGGCTGTTTTGTTTGACTCGCGGCACTTCTGGGCCAGTATCTCCCACCCATTTGCTGACCATTGGGATTGTGTGCTCAATTTAAGCAGCTGATTCGCTTTAGTTGTGAGCTCTTCTTTGTATTGAATCGATGCTTTTAATTGCGCTTTGAACACATTTTGGTTCGACTTGGCACGCCAAAGTAGCACGAGCTCATGCAGTGAAAAGGTTTCGGACAATAACTGACGCTGTTTATGTTCGGTCAAAAGTGTATTGAATACCTCAACATGCTGATTGTAATTGGACTCTAAACGATTGAATTGGGTAAGATTGTCATTCCACGACGATGGGTTACATTGAATATTGGCGTGCCCCGTTATCGGGAACAGAAGAAATAGTAGTATCCAATTGAGTCTGTTGATCATTATTGCTCGCGTTAGTTGACCTGCTCTTTTGAGTATATACCCAAATTTCTACGACATGCGTGCTGCTGGTGGGATAAGAATAAAGAATGAAAAGGAAAAGGGCATGAAGAAAATTCTCGTCGCATTGATTGTCATGCTGTTGCTCGGCGGAGCGGGGGCTGGATACTATTTCTTCTTTATGCAGAAAGATGAACCTGAAGCACCAAAGGCTACACAAGTCGAGCAATCGTCACTGCAAAAAGAAACATCCAAACCGATTCTGGATTTAGAAGCCGTTCCCCCGGAAGTTACCGAGTACTACGTTATTGAGCGTCGTGTCAATGTTTACAACAAGCCTAACCCTAATGCTTTAGTTGTCGATACGCTCTATAAGGGAGAAAAAGTATCGGTGTTAGAAAAAGTAGATGGGTGGTACCGAATCTCCGGCTATCTTGTCTATGAAGAGGGTGGAGAAGAAAAAGCCGAATGGTTGAATGCTGAAGGGTTATCGGATGCAGAGCCAGTTATTAAAGAGCAAGAGCGCTTAGAGATATTGGATGAATACCTACAGAAGTCGGATGATTTAAAAGTTCACTTGGATATTTTCCGTAAGAAAACACAGCAATTGTTAGACGATGAAACCTGTGATCCGAGTGATTTTGAGGAGCTCGGAGGCTGGGTTCGTTCTGTGACGTTCAAAAAGCGCAACGTTTACTTCATCTATTGTGGCGGTTTGGAGCAAGAGAACAAGATCTACTTAGATGTTGATAAGGGCGATATTTTTTATCGATAACTCACGACCAATTACACTAGTTCTCTAAAGACGTTTTGATAAATGCAATAACGATGCAAACCTGAAATCAGAGATTTATAACTTTTTAGTTGTGAACCATAATCAATAGGAATACTATCAACGAGTCAAGTGACCTAACTTGGCTCTTTGTGTTTTTAGTGAGTTCCTATGTCTTGGATTTACCTTAGAAAGTTGATTTTGCTGCTATTTGCAATGGTATTGCTACCAGTGCATGTATCTGCTGCGCAAATCGACCACAAGGCTCACGTACCGCACTTTTCTAAGCTACAACCTTTTGTAGCCGCAAGTGTATCGCCAAACTCTTCCGTCGATTTTTCTGAAGTCTCAGAAGAAAGCTCTCAATCTCCAGTATCTGAAGGCCATGCAAGTCTCGATTCCGTTGCTTTGTTTAACTCTCAGCGCTGGACGTCTTACTTACGGGAAGGGCTTGATGACGAGCACGTAGATTTTGTCGGCGATCTCACTACTCCGTTTTACGCTGATGCGGGTTACGCATACAGCTTGATGGACATTAACTGGCGTCACAACCAGTCCACATTTTATCATTTCACAAGCGATCATCGCATTTCTGGTTGGAAAGAGACCAATGCCATGTACGTCGCACTCAATAGTCAGTTTTCTGCCTAAACACCATTTATTTGCACCATTGTGCACTCTTAACACGACGATTGTATTCGACAGGACGTGAGCGTTCTGAGCATTTCATACCCTGAATTTATTCTGGGAGCATCTGTCGTGTGTTAAGCCTTGTTATTAAAAGCTTCACTTCATCGTGAAGGGATGATGTTTACATGAAAAAAACACCAAAGCAGCAAAAGAACAGAAAGCTGATGAATCACTACTCAGCTTGGAAATATGTAGTATTAATCACGACGGTCATTATTTTAACCCTAAGTGCTATACCCACTTGGTTTGGCGAACAGCCTTCTATCCAGTTGACGTTTTCGGAGCAAAACAACAGTGAAATGTCGGTTGTTCATCTGAATCAACTGCTAAAAACCAACCATATTTCAGCCGACAAAATCATCGAAAAAGACGGCAAAACAACCATTGTATTCGATGGTGAAGATGCGCAAAGTAAAGCTCGTGTGTTGTTAAACAAAGAGCTAAATAAAGACGACAGCATCACTTTCTCATACGTATCGGTTGCGCCAGAATGGTTGAATGAGATGGGCTTTAGCCCAATTAAGCTCGGTCTTGACCTTCGTGGTGGCGTTCAGTTTTTGTTGAATGTTGATGTGAATAAAGCGTTTGAAGAACAACGTGATGCATTGATTGATGAAATCAAAGCGAACCTACGTGATCAACGTGTTCGTGGTGTGCAAGTTCGAGCAGAAAGCGGCAACCGAATTACGGTAAACAGTGACAGCGAGCAAGCATTGTCGGAAGTGAACAAGTTCTTGCGTCAAAATTACCCGGGCTGGATTTCAAAAAGTTCATCTCGTGGCTTTGTGCTTGAACCGAGTGAACAAAATATCCAAGAATTTCAATCGTCGACTCTTCAACAAAACCTGAAGATCATGCGTGGTCGTATTGAAGAACTTGGTATCACAGAAGCACTAGTGCAACGCCAAGGTAAAGAGAGTATTCGAATTGAACTCCCTGGTGTACAAGATCCTGCTCAAGCGAAAAACGTTATTGGTGCAACAGCAAGCTTGGCGTTTTATGAAGTGAAAGATGCGAGCCAAGCACACAGCAGCCAAGATCTTGTTCTTCAAGATAATGACGGTCGTACTGTCATTTTGGCAAAACGACCAGTTCTAACGGGCGAGCACATCGTGAACGCTCGTGCTGGTGTCGACAAAATGGGCATGTCAGAAGTAAATATTTCTCTTGACCACGCTGGTGGTAAGAAAATGAGCGACTTCTCAGCAACTCACATCGGCAAGCCAATGGCGACCGTTTACCGAGAGTACAAGACAAACGATCGCGGTGTAACCGAGCGTAGTGAGCGCGTTATCAGCGTCGCGACTATTCAATCTCAACTTGGTAGCCAGTTCCGCATTACCGGAGCAGGTAGCATGGACGATGCGCAGCAGTTAGCGCTATTGCTTCGTGCGGGTTCACTAACCGCGCCGGTTACTATTGTGGAAGAGCGTACTATCGGTGCTTCTCTGGGTGCAGAAAACATTGAAAACGGTTTTGCAGCACTGGCTTTAGGTATGGGTTTAACACTGACCTTTATGGCACTTTGGTATCGCCGCTTAGGCTGGGTAGCAAACGTGGCGCTTTGTGCCAACATGCTTTGTCTGCTTGGCCTAATTGCCTTGTTACCAGGTGCGGTGCTAACGCTTCCTGGCATTGCAGGTTTAGTGTTAACCGTCGGTATGGCAGTGGACACCAACGTTATTATTTTCGAACGTATTAAGGACAAAATGCGTGAAGGCCGCAGCTTCGCTCAAGCGATTGATCTTGGCTTTGACAGCGCATTCTCGACCATCCTTGATGCCAACATTACTACCATGATCACCGCCGTGATTTTGTACGCCATCGGTAATGGCCCAATCCAAGGCTTTGCCTTAACACTCGGATTAGGTTTGTTAACCAGTATGTTTACAGGCGTATTTGCCTCTCGAGCAATGATCAATTTAATTTGGGGCCGCGATGCCCGTCGTGAAGTGAGGGTTTAATCATGGTCGAAATGCTAAAACAAAATATTCGTAAAATTCGCTACTTTACTACGCTAGTTTCCATCATTTTAACGGTGATCGCGATCGTCGCTCTAGGCTTTAAAGGGTTGAACCTAGGTTTGGACTTCACTGGCGGTATGGTGACAGAAGTAAAGGTAGATAAGCAGCTAACTAACCATGATCTGCTTGACGTTCTGCAACCAAAGCTTGGTGAATCTGCGTCAGTGACACGCTCTGGTGAAGATGGCCGTTGGGTGATCCGTTACTCTGCGCCGGAAGATGGACAAACGTTGCCAAGTGTAGAAGAGGTGTTGAAGCCAATCTCTCACCAAGTTGATGTTGTCAGCAACAGTATAGTTGGCGCTCAAGTTGGCCAAGACTTGTTTGAACAAGGTGGCTTAGCATTGTTGATTTGTGTGTTGAGTATTCTCGGTTACTTGTGTTTCCGTTTTGAGTGGCGTTTGGCAAGCGGTTCACTGTTTGCTTTGGCTCATGATGTGATCTTAGTGCTTGGTTTCTTTGCAATTACTCAAATGGAGTTCAACTTAACCGTTTTTGCTGCTGTGCTGGCGATTTTAGGTTACTCATTGAATGACTCGATCATCATTGCAGACCGAATCCGTGAGCTGTTGATTGCGAAACAGAGTTGGAAAACAGAAGACATCAATGATCAAGCTGTTATCGCGACGTTTTCACGCACTATGGTGACATCTGGTACGACATTGATCACTGTTGGTGCATTATGGATTATGGGAGGAGCGCCTTTGGCTGGTTTCTCAACCGCCATGTTTATTGGCGTTCTGTCGGGTACATGGTCTTCGATTTCGATTGGTACTGTGCTGCCGGAGTGGTTGAAACTGGAGCCGAAACATTATCTTCCAGTTGAGATTGACGCAGCGCCGTAGCATTATTTTTAAGGTAAAAGTGCTTGCGCCACTCATCTTGAGTGGCGCTTTTTTGTGCTTATTTCACGCGCATCAAGCGATGTTTCACAAGTCCCAAATCGAACTCTAAGACTTGTGAGCGCTTCATTGCTTCGACTTTATTCAACATCGACTCTTGGTAGCCTTTCTTCTTCATCCACTGAAGAGGTACAGAGAAAGTATCTTCATTAACGACATAAGACTCGCCTTTATGCTCACCGCTATAGACGTTCACAACCCAAACTCGGGCTTGAAAGTCCAATACTTCACTCATGACTTTAGCGATTTTATTCAGAATATTTTTCATTGTTTCCAGTTTGCCTTAGCTTAGTAGCAACCAGACACCAACTCCCATCATTAAAGTGCCTGCGATACGGTTCATTAGGCGTACATTCTTAGACTGACCTAATACGTGTTTCAACCCTTTACCACCAGTAGCGTACAGAGACATGCAAATGAACTCAAACAGTAAAATAATGGAGACAAGTATGATCAGTTGCGGTGCAAGCGCTGCGTTTTGGTCTATAAAAGGCGGTAAAAGAGAAATCATAAATGCCCAGCCTTTTGGGTTTGCGATTGCGGTAACGAAGCCTTGCATGATCAGTGCGATATTGTCACTCTTTGGTGTTTCTAAGTTGTCGACATTAATCGCAAGTTTCCCTCGCGATCGCCACATTTCAACACCAAGATAGAGTAAATAACCGCCACCAATGAACTTTAATGCGATAAACATCCAAGGATAATTGAGCATAATCGCAGCGATACCTAACACCGCAGAGACTGACACTAGCGCAACACCGAGAAGTTCTCCTATCATCATCCATAACGTGCGACGATAACCGATACTCATACCTAACGTTAGGGCGAGAGTCATGCACATACCAGGCGTGATTGAGACAAAAAAGAAAGTAGGGATGAACATACTGAGCAATGCAAGATTCATATCTGTTGATGATTTAGTGATTAAAGAGAAGCCACAAAGATAGTGCAAAGTGGAAAAGGATGCTACTACAAAGCGAACGATTACTTTCGCTAGTAGCTAGTTGATGTTCTTCGAATATATAAAATTAAAATGAAATTATATTTTAATCTATGCGTCATAATAGTGCGTATTGCACCAGTATGAGACAAGCTCTTATATCATTTTTAGATTAAATATATTTAATTTATTATATTTTATCGGTATTAATCATCACTGTATTAAAATAATCTAATTGATAACTAAATTATCATTAAATGCAGTAATTAAATGATATGTTTGATAATTATTTTTACTGATAATTGAATTATTATTCTAATCTCAAGTTTGTTGTAATCATATAGGCTTAAAATTCAGATCTTAAATCATGACATAATGTAACGTCTACCATTCTGTATGTAAGTGCATGATATTTAATAATTATGTTTCTATTTCTGTTGGTGTGGCTTCTGTGGAAGTGTGATTTAAAACAATGGCTTATGTAAAATTAACCATTTTATAACATTTCACGGGTAATGAGATCTAAATCAATCTTATGCAATTGGGTGAGTTTTTTATTTGAAATGTAATATTTCTAGGTTAACTTAAAATAAAGGCAGCACGGGATTGGTTGTCAAAAGAATAAATAAACACGTCAGTTGGTGAACTATTTCATCAGTGTATTAAGTTTGCTTTTTAAATGCCGTTAAGAATGGAGTCTTCAATGAAGAAAGTCGCTTTGATCACTGGATCAAAAGGCGGAATTGGTTCTGCTATTTCCTCTCAATTAGTCAATGACGGTTACCGTGTAATCGCTACTTATTTCACAGGTAACTACGAATGTGCGCTGGAGTGGTTCAACAGCAAAGGGTTTACCAAAGATCAGGTTCGCCTTTTTGAGTTGGATGTAACAAACACGACAGAGTGTGCAGAGAAATTGGCGCAATTGCTTGGGGAGGAAGGAACCATTGATGTTGTTGTCAACAACGCAGGAATCACACGTGATGGCGTGTTTAAAAAGATGACTGCGCAAGCTTGGAATGATGTCATCAATACCAACCTCAATAGTTTATTCAACGTTACGCAACCCCTCTTTGCTGCAATGTGCGAAAAAGGCGGTGGTCGTGTCATCAATATCTCTTCAGTCAATGGTCTTAAAGGGCAGTTTGGTCAAGCAAACTACTCGGCGGCGAAAGCTGGGATGATCGGTTTCTCTAAAGCCTTGGCATACGAAGGTGCTCGCTCGGGTGTGACAGTTAATGTTATCGCTCCGGGTTACACGGGTACGCCAATGGTTGAGCAAATGAAGCCAGAAGTGCTGGAATCCATCACGAACCAAATTCCGATGAAACGTCTTGCGACACCAGAAGAAATTGCAGCATCAGTGAGCTTCTTGGTCAGCGATGCGGGCGCCTACATCACCGGAGAGACTTTGTCGGTGAACGGCGGCCTATACATGCACTAAGGAGAGAAGATGATGGAAAAAGTATTTATCGTAGCGGCGAAGCGTACTCCAATTGGTGCTTTTGGTGGCAGCCTGAAAAATACTTCTGCTGGCGATCTGGCAGCAGTAGCGATTAAAGGCGCGTTGGAAGCGGCAAAGTTGCCTGGCGACAAGGTTGACGAAGTGATTGTTGGCAACGTTGTTGGTGCAGGTCAAGGAATGGGTGTTGGCCGCCAAGCGGCACTGTTTGCGGGGATTCCTGAATCTGTTCCTGCATATGGCGTAAACATGGTTTGCGGTAGTGGCATGAAAACGGTCATGGATGCCGTGTCCCATATCCGTAGTGGCGATGCTGAGATCGTTGTTGCAGCGGGTGTTGAAGTCATGTCTCAGATTCCGTTTGCTGCACCAAGCAGCATTCGTGATGGCAACAAAATGGGCAATCTGGAGCTAAAAGATCTGCTCGTAGCGGACGGTTTAACCGATGTTTACAACCAATATCACATGGGTGTGACGGCAGAAAACGTAGCAAAACAAATCGGCTTAACTCGCCAGCAGCAAGACGAATACGCGCTGTCTAGCCAACAGAAAGCGGTAGCCGCTATCGAAGCTGGCAAATTTCAAGACGAAATTGTGCCAGTGGAAGTAAAGCAACGCCGTGAAACCGTGATGTTTGATACGGATGAATACCCAAAAGCGAACGCGACAATGGAAGCCTTAAGCAAGCTACGTCCTGCTTTTGACCGCGAAGGCACTGTGACTGCGGGTAATGCATCAGGTATTAACGATGGCGCGAGTGCGATTATCGTGGCGTCTGAAAGCGCAGTTAAAGCGCATGGATTAACGCCGCTTGCTGAGATCGTAAGCTACGCGCAATCGGGTCTTGATCCGAAGATCATGGGCCTAGGTCCTGTTGAGTCCGTCAATAAAGCACTCGAAAAAGCGGAACTCACAGTAAATGACATCGACGTTTACGAGTTAAACGAAGCATTTGCAGCGCAAGCACTTGGCGTGATTCATCAGTTGGCGGAAACAAACCAAGTTCCAGTTGACGCGATTCAAGATAAAGCGAACTTTAACGGTGGTGCTATCGCGCTAGGACACCCGCTTGGTGCATCTGGAAACCGAATCTTAGTCACGCTGGTTCACGAGCTTCATAAGCAAAATGGTCAATATGGCGTTGCTTCACTTTGTGTGGGCGGCGGCATGGGCACGGCTGTGGTTGTAAAGACAGTTAAGTAATTATTTAAACGGACATTTTTAATTCTTTCTCTAGGAGACAAACCATGTACACAGATTTCTTCAAAACATTTAGCGATCAAACTGAAAAAAATCTAGAACCTTACTTGAAGTTCAACAAGCTAGTGACAAAAAACGTAGAAGTGTTGACCGAGCTTCAATTGAACGCCATTCGCACATACAGTGAAGTGGGTCTAAACCAGATGAAAGCAGCGACAGAAATCAAAGACGTAACGTCATTGACTGCTTTCAACAGCCAGCAACTAAGCGTACTTACTAAACTTTCTCAACAAATGATGGATGACAGCAACAAGCTTCAAGCGATTGCAAAAGAGTTCAAAGAAGACGTTGAGAAAATGACTTCGGAAAATCTAAAGACTGTTACTCCAGCGTAATTTGTCCGATTCTCGCCGCCCCTAGATTTGGGCGGCGTTGTTTTTTCCGAATATAGGAGTAAGACTATGTTTCAACACTTCTTTTCGGACTATCTTGTGAAGCTTCAGGAAACCAATCATCAGTGGTGGCATGATTTCGAAGTGAACAAGGCAGTCGTGAACTCTCCTTTAAACAAGGCCATGCAAGAAGTGAACTTTGAGGATACTGCCAAACTGTTCGAACAAGCTGCGAATCAGCCTGCTGCGATTTTAAAGCTGCAAGCACAGTGGTGGGAACAGCAGCTGCAAATTTGGCAGAATGTTGCATTGGCAGGGAACCAAGCACAAATCGTCGAAGCTGAAAAAGGGGATAAGCGTTTCTCAAACGAAGCGTGGCAAAATGAAGCCATGTATAGCTTCATCAAACAATCCTACCTTTTATTTA
This sequence comes from Vibrio sp. D417a, assembly GCF_030248595.1. Taxonomy (NCBI): domain Bacteria; kingdom Pseudomonadati; phylum Pseudomonadota; class Gammaproteobacteria; order Vibrionales; family Vibrionaceae; genus Vibrio; species Vibrio sp. D417a. The sequence continues at coordinate 343,952 of NZ_JAHGAM010000001.1, forward strand.
GTAAGACCTATCTGGACACCATCGAGTCTTTGGAAGGCTTAGATGAAAAGACGAAAGAACGTATTATTTTTTTCTCTCGCCAAGCCATTAACGCCCTTTCTCCTTCCAACTTCATCGCCACTAACCCAGAGCTTTTGAAGCTGACACTTGAGCAAAACGGTCAAAACTTACTGGCAGGCTTAGAGCAGTTGAAAGAAGACGTTGAGTCGAGCGCAGACATTTTAAAAATTCGTATGACGAATAACAATGCATTCCGTGTGGGCGATGACGTTGCGACGACACAGGGCAATGTGGTTTTTCAAAACGAATTGTTTGAGTTGATTCAATATCGACCTCTAACAGAGAAAGTGAATGCGACGCCGCTGCTCATCGTCCCACCTTTCATCAATAAATACTACATCCTTGATTTAACGGCAAAGAACTCAATGGTTCGATGGTTGTTAGAGCAGGGGCACAGTGTATTTATGATGTCTTGGCGCAATCCAGGCAAGGCACAAGCGCACATAGAGTTTGGTGACTACGTGACAGAAGGCGTAGTGAAAGCCGTCGCTGCAATTGAAGATATAACAGGACAAGAGCAAATCAATGCTGCTGGTTATTGTATTGGTGGTACTGTTTTAGCAAGCACGGTTGCGTACTACGCTGCAAAACGTATGAAGAAGCGCATTAAGTCTGCCACTTTCTTCACCACGTTGCTCGACTTCTCTCAACCAGGTGAAGTCGGCGCGTATATCAATGACACCATTGTTAGTGCAATTGAAGCGCAAAATAACGCAAAAGGGTATATGGACGGCCGTTCCTTAAGCGTGACGTTTAGTTTACTGCGTGAAAACAGCTTGTACTGGAACTACTACGTCGACAATTACTTGAAGGGTAACAGTCCGGTTGATTTCGACTTGTTGTACTGGAATAGCGATAGCACCAACGTCAGCGCTGCATCTCACAATTTCTTGCTTCGCGAGCTCTATTTAGAGAACAAGCTGGTGCAAGATAAAGGCGTCAAAATTGGTGGAGTATGGATTGATCTAAATAAGATCAAAATTCCTAGCTATTTTGTGTCAACGAAAGAAGACCACATTGCGTTATGGCAGGGAACTTACCGTGGTGCGCTGAACACGGGTGGTAACAAAACGTTTGTCCTCGGTGAGTCTGGTCATATTGCGGGCATCGTGAACCCTCCAGCTAAAAATAAGTATGGTTATTGGTTGAACGATAATTTGGATGACTCTGCTGATGAGTGGTTGAATAACGCGGAACACAAAGAGGGATCGTGGTGGACACACTGGAACGAGTGGTTATTCCAATTCAACCCTAAAGAGCAAGTTGAGCCTTTCCCTATTGGCTCAGAAAACCATCCGGTTATTGATGAAGCGCCAGGACAATACGTCAAACAGGTTCTGCCAGTAAAAGAATCTTAAACAACTCCCTATAGCAGTAAATCTTAGCGGCCTTTATGGTCGCTTTTTTTATGTATGATTGCTTGTTTATTTATTGTTGGCAGTACCATTGAGCAATAAATAAAAAGCGCCGAGCATTTGCTCGGCGCTCAGTGTCAACAAATAGGCTAGTTGACGAGTAGAGATGCGTTACGTTACACCTCTTTATCCTTACCAAATGACAGCAGCCAGAGAGAGATTGCTGCTACCGCCACAAAGCCGGAAAGAATAATCACTGGCATAGCACTGTAGCCAAGGATATGCCAAATTACAGATTCTAATGTACTCATGGTAAGTCTCCTTAGTGCCAGCCTTCAACGCCGCTCATGTCTGGTAGTTTGTGCGCAATACCTTTGTGACAGTCTACACATGTTTTCTCGCCTGAAGCGAGAGCGGTGGAGTGTTGTTCTGCCGCACGTGATCCTTGCTGAGAGTAATCCATGAAATCAAACTCATGACAGTTACGACATTCAAGAGAGTCATTCTTCTTCATACGTGCCCACTCTCGCTCTGCGAGGTGTCCACGACGCTCTTGGAACTTCTCTGGCGTATCGATCGTCTTCGTTACGAAGTGTGCAAATAGCTCTTTAGATGCCTGTACTTTACGAACGATCTTATCCGTCCATTCATGAGGAACGTGACAGTCTGAACAAATCGCACGAACACCAGATCGGTTGGAGTAGTGAATTGTTTCTTGAATTTCAGCAACGATCGGCGCGTGACAGCCAGAACAGAATTCTTCTGTGTTGGTTGCTTCCATACCTGTGTTGAATGCGCCCCAAAATAGAAGGCCACCAGCGAAGCCTAGAAATAAAACCACACCAGCGGCAGCTTTACTCGGGCTCGACAGTCTCTTCCAAAACGCTTTAAGTATTTTCATAAGTAACCTCTTAGTACTCGCGTTTCAATTACTGAAGCGAATCGACTGCCTTAAACTCGTTTTCCACTAGTGGTTTTGCATCCGTTTGTGGAACGTGACATTGCAAACAGAAGTAACGACGAGGAGACATATCTGCCAGTACCGCATCTTCTCTGTTTACATAGTGCGTTACGCTAATTTTAGTCGCACCTGACTCTTTTGCATTTTTCCAGCTATGACATGCAAGACACTTGTTAGCATTTAACGAAATTTCGTAGTGACGAATGCTGTGTGGGATCAACGGTGGTTGATAAACATAGCTGTCTTCAACGATTTGATCTTTAGGGAAGTCTTTGAACTCGTCTGCTGGACGCGTATCTTCCAATTGAGACATTCCACGTAAAGATTCTAGACCACCAATACCACCAGGATTATCCAACTCAGCTTGCGCAATGCCTGTCACTAACGCACCTACAGATAAAACTGCGACAAGTAATTTTTTCATCATTTCATCTCCGCCTTTATGGCTTAAATTCTTTATTAGGCCGCCATAATGACGGCCGTAGCATTCAGTATCTGAAGGTTAAGCAATCTTAGTGATTTTGACTGGGCACTTCTTAAAGTCTGTCTGTTTAGACAGTGGATCAGTCGCATCTAGGATAAGCTTGTTAATCAAAATACGTGCATCAAAGAACGGTACGAATACCAAACCTTTTGGCGGACGGTTACGACCGCGAGTTTCAACACGAACGCGTACTTCACCGCGTTTGTTTGCCATGAGTACTTCTTCACCACGACGAACATTGCGTGCTTTTGCGTCTTCTGGGTGCATGTAACACACTGCGTCTGGTACTGCTTTGTATAATTCAGGTACACGACGAGTCATGGTGCCTGTGTGCCAATGCTCAAGAACACGACCAGTACATAACCACATATCAAATTCATCGTTCGGTACTTCTGGTGGCGCTTCGTATGGCGCGGAAATGATCTTCGCTTTGCCATCAGCATTGCCGTAGAAGTCCCAACCAGAACCTTCTTTTGCGTATGGGTCTGAACCTTCTTTAAAGCGCCACTGTGTTTCTTTACCATCAACAACAGGCCAACGTAGACCACGTACTTGGTGGTAGCGGTCGTATGGAGCCAAATCATGACCGTGACCACGGCCAAATGTTGCGTATTCCTCAAACAGACCTTTTTGAACATAGAAACCGAAGTGGTGAGCATCGTCATTCAGTTCACGAGCTTCTTCGATAGGGAATTTGTCGACGTTACCATTGCGGTAAAGTACGTCGTACATTGTTTTACCACGGTATTGAGGCGCTTTCGCTAGAAGCTCTTCAGGCCACACTTCTTCCATTTTGAAGCGTTTCGAGAACTCCATTAGCTGCCACAGGTCGGATTTTGCTTGACCGACTGTGCCCACTTGTTGGTACCAAGCTTGGGTACGACGCTCTGCGTTACCGTAAGCACCTTCTTTTTCAATCCACATTGCGGTAGGAAGAATAAGGTCTGCTGCTTGTGCTGTTGCTGTCGGGTATGGGTCAGACACAACGATGAAGTTTTCTGGGTTGCGGTAACCTGGAAGACGCTCTGTGTTGATGTTTGGACCGGCTTGCATGTTGTTGTTACATTGAACCCAGTAACAGTTCAAAACGCCGTCATTCAGCATACGGTCTTGCAATACGGCGTGGAAGCCAGGTTTTGGTGGAATCGTACCTTCTGGCAGTTTCCAGATGTCTTCTGCAATCTTACGGTGTTTAGGGTTAGCAACCACCATGTCCGCTGGTAGGCGGTGAGCAAACGTACCAACCTCACGAGCGGTACCACATGCTGATGGTTGGCCCGTTAGTGAGAATGGGCTGTTCCCCGGAGTCGAGATCTTACCGGTTAGTAGGTGGATGTTGTAAACCAAGTTATTCATCCATACACCACGAGTATGCTGGTTCATACCCATCGTCCATAGAGACATCACTTTCGTGTTTGGATCCGCGTATTGCTTCGCAAGCTCGATAAGCTTCTCTTTCTCAACACCAGAGATTTCAGATGCTTTCTCTACTGTGTATGGCGCTACTGATTTCTTGTACTCTTCGAATGAGATAGAAGTGAGTTTGCCAGAGTTCGGGTTCTTCGCCGCTTTTTGTAGCGGATCATCGTCACGTAGACCGTAGCCGATGTCAGTGTCTGCTTGAGTGAAGTTCGTGTGTTTGTTCACGAAGTCCCAGTTTACTGCATCGTTTTCGATGATGTAGTTTGCGATGAAGTTAGCAATTGCAAGGTCAGACTGAGGATTGAAAATGTAGCCGTGGTCTGCCAACTCAAATGAACGATGGTAGTAAGTAGAAAGCACGTTCACTTTAACGTGAGGGTGGCTTAGGCGGCGGTCAGTAATGCGAGTCCATAGAACCGGGTGCATCTCTGCCATGTTTGAGCCCCAAAGAACGAAAGCGTCTGCGTTCTCAAAGTCATCGTAACAACCCATTGGCTCATCGATACCGAATGCGCGCATGAAACCTACAACGGCAGAAGCCATACAGTGGCGAGCGTTTGGATCAATGTTGTTTGATCGGAAGCCTGCTTTCATTAACTTTGATGCAGCGTAGCCTTCCATTACTGTCCATTGGCCTGAGCCAAACATACCTACGCTTGTTGGGCCTTTTTTCTCGAGGGAAGCTTTCCATTTCTCAGCCATGATGTCGAAAGCGTCATCCCAAGAGATAGGTGTAAATTCACCATCTTTGTGGAATTTGCCATCTTTCATTCGTAGCATCGGTTGAGTTAGACGGTCTTGACCGTACATGATCTTAGAAAGGAAGTAACCTTTGATGCAGTTCAGACCTTTGTTTACTGGTGCTTCTGGGTCACCCTGTGTTGCTACCACTTTGCCGTTTTGAGTGCCAACAAGAACAGAACAGCCTGTACCACAGAAACGACAAGGTGCTTTGTCCCATGTGATTTTGGTTTGATCAGAGCTTGCAATCAGGTTGGCTGCAGATGCTGGTAGTGTCACACCTGCGACAGCAGCAGCTGATGCAGCCGCGTTTGCTTTCACAAACGCACGTCTTGTCATTTTCATACTTCACCCTCGATTTGGGAATGTTGTGTTCCAGTGTCTTCTTCATCCGTTTCTTCAAGCCCAGTTTCGATTTGGTGATAAACCAATACCGTGCTTAAGACGTTCGGTAAATTGTTAATGGCATCGATAGTGTCTGTGATGAAACCTTGGTTCTCAGTTTCAAGTACGACGATAATCTTGCCTTCAGGACTGTCACCATAGATTTCCGCATTTTCGTGTGCTTCTATCTTTTGTTTGATTTCGTCCAAATGTTCCGGCAGCACATGTACTACCAAACTTGAAATATGCACTTCATTTAGTGACATATAGCTCTCTCATTTATTTTTATTGCCTTTGGCCGACGACATTCGGCTTAGGCTGTTGTATTGCTCACATTGATGGATGAAGTCGGGCACACTGAAACACAGGCGCCGCAGCCGTTACACTCATCAAGGTCTAAATTGGGTTGTGCTACTTTCCCCAGTTCTAATTTGAACTGAATTGCCATCGGGTCGCACATATCCCCACAACTTCGGCATTCGACATTTTGTTTTGCTAAGCAGTTATCGTTGATACTTGCTTTTGCTTGCCAAGGTTGTTCTGTTTCTGGCAAGAAAAGGGGCTCAGGACAGGCGTTTGCACATTGATAGCAAAATGTGCATTCATCGATGGAAAAATCGACCGAGGGGAATCCGCCATCACTTTTGGTTATAATCTTTGTTTCACAGGCCTCAATGCATTTACCGCAGCGAGTGCAATCGTCCGTAAACTGTTGCGGTTTAGTTAACCAAGGCAAACGTACGGCGTTGTCGGGGTGCGCTTTTCTTGCAAAGAGTCTTCTTCTGGAAAGGTCTACCACTTAGTCACCTCGAAACTTGGAACCCAAACTAAGCATAGTCCACAATTTTCATTAATAAACTGTCATTTAAACTAACGAAATTGTAGTTTTTGACATATTTGTATAAATACCTCTTAGGGGGTAAATGGTATGCAATATTGTTTTGGATCAATAAATTCCGTCGCAGGTGATCACATATTGATAAAGTTGAAAGGTAATGGGTTCATTGCACGTAAAAATAGGATTGTTAATGGGCGAGGAACTCAGATTGTTTAAAAATGTGAAAAAGTCGGTGACGCGCACAATTGCGTCCGCGATGCTTCTTATTTTGCTGCTCTCAGTCGCTACGACTGGTTTTGCGATTTTTACGTTAGCGTCCAGTTTGAACGATGCTGAAGCCGTCAATGTTGCTGGCTCGATGCGAATGCAAAGCTACCGTCTGGCGAATGATATTCAGGTTAAATCTGTTGACTATTCTTCACATATTGACGCATTTGAACATTCGATATATTCACCTTCAATGAAAGCGCTTCAGCATTGGTCTGTGCCAGAAGACATCACTCACGATTACTACCGTCTTATTATCAGATGGCATGAACTCAAGGCGGTGCTTAGAGGAGACAACCCGGCAGAATATCAACTCCTAGTGGCCGGTTTTGTTGAACAAATCGATGAGTTTGTATTTAAGCTACAAAGCTTTTCGGAGCAAAAACTGATTAACTTAGCCTGGATCGGCGGGTTAGGGTTGGGTGGCATTCTTTGTGTCAGTATGTTTGTCGTTCATTTTGTGCGCCTCGAAGTTGTTCGGCCTCTGCGTGCCTTAGTTTTTGCTAGCGAGCAAATTAAAAATCGCTCATTCAATATATCGCTCAATGTATCCAGCGATAATGAAATGGGAATACTGACTCGAACCTTTAACCGGATGGCGACAGACCTTGGTAAGTTGTACCGAGGATTAGAGCAAGCGGTTGATGAGAAAACACGTAAATTGCAGCATGCCAACCAGTCTTTAGAAGTGCTGTATGACTCGTCAAAAGAACTCACGGCGTCGCGTATTAATCAAGACAATTTCCAGGCGATTTTGCAGCATATCGTCAGTCTTGAGGGCATTAAAGCGGTCAAACTTGAAATCGAGCAGCTGGGAGAACCGAGCTGGATATTGATGGAAGGAGAAGAATGCTGCCAAGATTGTGATGAAGATTGCCACGGTAAAGCCCTGATGCTAGATGGTGAGCACTTGGGTTATTTATATTGGAAAGCAGGGTTACCTTGTCCGAACGAGGCTCTTATTGACAACTTCGTGCAGATTTTATCACGCGCCGTGTATTACAATCGGGCGCAGCGCCAAGCAGAACAAATTCTGCTGATGGAAGAGCGAGCCACTATTGCTCGGGAGTTGCATGATTCATTGGCTCAAGCACTCTCTTACTTAAAAATTCAGGTCGCTTTGTTAAAGAGAAGCGTAAAGAACTTGCCTGACGAAAAGGCGATCGCGCAGGCTAATCAAGTTATTGCTGAGCTAGATACGGGCTTATCTGCGGCTTATACGCAGTTACGCGAGTTACTGACGACGTTTCGTCTTACGATTAAAGAGGGCAGTTTTGGCCAAGCATTGCAAGACATGGTTGAAACGCTCAGTGAACAAACTACTGCGGACATTACGCTAAAAAATAGACTTTCATCAACTGAACTGGATGCACATCAGCAGGTTCATTTACTACAGTTGATAAGAGAAGCGGCAATTAATGCTATCAAACATGCGCAAGCAGATAATATTCACATTCAATGTCTCGATAATGATGGAAAAGTCACAGTAACCGTTAGCGACGATGGAATAGGCTTTGAACATCAAGACGAAAAATTAAATCATTACGGTATGAGTATCATGCAAGAGCGGGCCGCTAGACTGCATGCCGATCTGCACATCGAAGCATCGATAAACAAAGGTTGTACCGTAAAATTAGAATTCCAACATAGTAAGGAAGTAAACAGTGACAGTGTGTAAAGTAATGCTGGTGGATGATCATCCACTCATGCGAAGAGGTATCCACCAGCTTTTAAGCTTTGAGCCTGAGTTTGAGGTCATTGCAGAAGCAAGTAATGGCGCGGATGCAGTAGCGAAAGCGCATGAGCTGGAACTGGATCTTGTACTTCTTGATCTTAATATGAAAGGCATGTCTGGCCTTGATACTTTGCAAGCACTGCGTGCAGATGGCTGTGAAGCCAGAATTGTCATTCTAACCGTTTCGGATAGCCCAGCAGATATAGAAGCAATAGTTCGAAGTGGTGCCGATGGCTATTTATTGAAAGACACTGAGCCTGATGAGTTGGTTGAGTTGCTAAAACAAGCGCATCAAGGGGACAAGGCATACAGCCAAGAAGTTTCTAAGTATTTGAGTGAACGTTCAGAGCAAGAGGACGTGTTTGATACACTGACCGATCGTGAATCGCAGATCTTAAGAGAGGTGGCAAGAGGTTTCCGCAACAAGCAAATTGCCGATCGTCTTTTTATCTCTGAGTCTACGGTTAAGGTACATATGAAGAGTTTACTTAAAAAGCTTCAAGTTCCTTCTCGTACTGCAGCAACCGTCCTTTATCTTGAGCGCTTTGGCGACATCAAATAACATTGTTGGATTTTAATCTGTAATAATAAATAAAATCAAACAGTTATATGGATTCTGACAAGTAAAAAAACCGCCTTTTAGGCGGTTTTTTTACTTGTCTGGGCGAATAGAGTACAAGTCACTGTTGTGCTTACCACACTCCAAATAGTACTGATAAGCCACTTTTTTGCTTTCAGCAATGACTCTCATGCAGTGCATTTTCCCCTGTTCAAAATATCGAATCTCATATTCTACACTGGTATCAAGTTGCTCAGCGGCTGCCATACTTCGCCTCCATAAACCATCCAAAAAACATCCATGCAAATTATATGCCGTTATAGGGAGCGTCGTTCGGTACGTTTTTTAGCCGATAATTGCGCTCTAACTCACTTTTTTGCGGATAGCTGTGATCAAAAAGTTAATTTCAAACTCTATATATTATTAAGGTGGCAATCAATATTTGTCACACTGGTGTAAGTTTGCCGCAATACTAAGTGATACAGGTTGAGTATAGAACTTAATCAACAGAAAAGGGAATACGAATAAGTGACTAAATTAAAGGATGTATCTAATAAGGCGCTTCGTTATGGCCTTCTATTTTGCTTCGTATTTCTGCTTGCCGGTTGTGCGAAAAAGTTTTTATACAGCAATATCGATTGGTTCGTGCTCGATTACTTAGAGGACTATGTCTCGTTGCAAGGGGAACAAGAAGTCCTGGTGGAAGAGCGCTTATTATTGTTGGCAGACTGGCACAAGAAAGAGGAGTTACCAATATATATCGAACATTTAAAAGACCTTGAGAGATTAAAAGCGAGCGATATCACCTTAAATTACTTACAACAAAATCGAGATAGAATGCGAGCGCATTACGATAGAGTGGTCAGCAAAGCAGCACCAGATCTTTTTGCGTTAAGTTTGCAATTAACGAAAGAGCAAGAACGCGAGTTTTTGAGTAATGTACAAGAACATTATCAAGAGCGAAACGCAAAATATGCCGATAAGACAGAAGACGAAGTGCGTGAAATTATTCTGGATAACACTGAAGAGTGGATGGAAGAATGGCTGGGGAATCTATCAGGAAATCAGCGTCAATTAGCTCAAACATTTTCTCAGCAAGTTATTTTAAACAGCCCTTTATGGAGAGATTATCGAGCCACGGTATATCAAGAGCTCGAATACTTGTTCGACAACAAATCTAATGTTGTGACTTATCAAGATATATTTATGCGACTCTTGTTCGAGCCAGAGAGTTATTATAGTGAGCAGCTTTCTCAGAATATAGACTCTAACTTTGCATTGGTTGATCAACTGACATTAGATGTTTCTCGTTCGATGACCGATAAGCAATGGCGTCATTTTCGTGAAAAGGTTAAAGAGTGGCGAGTACTGGCTGAGGAACTTTTAGATTAAATTCATGCTTCAATGAGCGAAAGCAAAGCGCAAAAGCCTTTCTTATCAAAAAATGATTCAAAGCAAATTCTTATTGAGCTAAGAGCGTAACATAGCGTGAGGTTTGATGAGGCAACGTCAGCTTATCAATGCGTGATAAGGCCTCATCGTACAAAACAATGAGAATAAATATGAAACATTTAGTTGAAAGATTTCTTCGATACGTCACGTTTGATACCCAATCCAATCCACATGTGACGCTTTGCCCAAGTTCACCTGGTCAGCTTGTGTTTGCTGAGTTACTTAAAAAAGAGATGATCGAGCTTGGTTTAAGTGACGTGACTTTGGATAAAAATGGCTACTTGATGGCTAAACTGCCAGCCAATGTTGATTATGAGGTTCCTCCTATCGGCTTCATTGCCCATATGGATACCGCGCCGGATGCATCTGGCAAAAACGTAAAGCCGCAATTCATCGAAGATTACCAGGGTGGCGATATTGCATTAGGGTTGGGGGATGAAGTGTTATCTCCCGTGCAATACCCAGATTTACATCACCTACATGGCCACAATCTTATTACTACCGATGGCACTACATTACTTGGTGCGGATAACAAAGCCGGTATCGCAGAGATTCTTTCCGCGGTAGCTCTGCTACTGGAAAACCCAGACATTCCACACGGCGACATTTGTATCGGCTTTACACCGGATGAAGAAATCGGTCGTGGTGCAGATTTGTTTGATGTTAAAAAATTTGGCGCGAAATGGGCATACACTATAGATGGTGGCCCGCAAGGTGAATTGGAATACGAAAACTTTAATGCAGCAAACGCTGATGTAATTTTTCATGGTGTTAGCGTTCATCCAGGTACTGCAAAAGGCAAAATGGTCAATGCGATGAACTTGGCTGCGAAATTTCAAGTTCAAATGCCCCAAGATCAAACTCCGGAAACAACCGAAGGTTACGAAGGGTTCTTCCATCTAAAATCGGCAGAAATGGGCGTTGCACGAAGCGAGCTAGGTTACATTATTAGAGACTTTGACCGTCAAAGACTTGAGGATCGAAAAGCCTTTATGCAGAAACTCGTCGATGAAATGAACACGGGTTTACGCCATGGTTCTGTAGAGCTAAAAATAAAAGACAGCTATTACAATATGAGAGAAATGGTTGAGCCTTACCCTCATATCATTGAGCTGGCAAAGCAAGCGATGGAAGCGTGTGATGTGGAACCGATTATAAAACCTATTCGTGGTGGTACAGATGGTGCTCGTTTATCTTTTATGGGTTTGCCGTGCCCGAATATCTTCACCGGTGGTTTTAACTTCCACGGAATTCATGAGTTTATTTCTGTTGAAATGATGGAAAAATCAGTACTCGTTATTGTCAAAATTGCTGAGCTCACAGCGAAAAAACACAGTTAAAAGACTACGTCGAGACCTCTTGCAGATTTAATAACAAAATAGCCCAGATCTTCCTGGGCTATTTAAATATTAAGATGGAATACTAGCGCACGTCTTTGTCTTCAATTTCAATGTCTTCTAGTGGTAACCAGTCGACTTTCACACCCGCTTGATCGAACATATCTTGACTGACTTGGATTTTATCTCCCCAGCGAGATAAAAAGTCTTCAGACTGCTCAGGGCAGTGTACGTGTGAGATCCCTGTTTGAATGATCTTTGCCGCGCAGTTAGGGCAAGGAAAATGCGTTACCCAAATATCACATCCGTCTAAGTCACGTTTTGAGAACAAAATTGCGTTCTCTTCCGCGTGCAGTGTTTTAAGGTATTTCAACTCGCGCTCATCGGTGTCGACACTGTCAGAAACACCATGCGGATAGCCATTAAATCCAACAGATACAATGCGATTCTGTTTAGTAATAACGGCACCGACTTGTGTTGATGGGTCCTTACTCCAAGACGCCACTAGTTCTGCCATCTGGTAAAAGCGTTTCGCCCATTTAGAAATCATAGTCATCCTCTCTGTCGAAGGCGTTGAATTAATTGAATGATAACCCATTTATATTAAAAAAATAGTCAAAATCGGGGTCTTGAGTATGAAGGCGTCACTTTTTACCTTTTTAGCCACAAAACGTTCTTATCTTGAGCACTGAATCTCACTTTACGCCCGAATACAATACTCCCGTTAATGTTTCCAAGCACACGCTAAAATTCGCGATCTCCTAAGGCGTATATTAAATAGTTATGATTGAGTTGTATGTATATTGCTCATTGAATACCACTGTTAACTAAATTACTTTATTTTCCTTTTGTTTCTCATGTTTACATTTAGAAACACCTTGGGCGCTTTTCAGTGAAGTTTTCAGTGGCAGCAAGGAGTAAGGTTGATAGGAATTCAACAATATCCTGTTCTATAAAGACGGTAAATACATGCAAAAGAAACCACTTGTCGCACTAATGGCGGCTACAGCAATCCTCGCTGGATGCGGGGAAGCTAATAATGCCCAAACGAAAGGTCAAGCGCCTCTCGTAGTGACTCAGGATGTCACGGTTATCGACTACCAACCGAGCAAGTCTTATATCGGTCGCATTGAAGCAGTAGAAGATACCAATATTACCGCGCAGATTTCTGGCTACTTAAAAGCTCGTCACTTTGAAGAGGGGCAAATGGTAGAAAAAGGGCAGCTCCTTTACTCTATCGAGCCATCTTCTTTTGAAGCCCAAGTCGCGAGTGCTAAAGCCGCACTTGCACAAGCTAAAGCGGCGCTAAAAAAAGCCGAATTAGATCATACTCGAGGTAAAAACTTGTTGCCTCGCGGTAGTATCTCTCAATCTGAGTTTGATGCTTTAACTGCGGCACTTCTTGGTGCGAGAGCAGAGCTAGAAGCGGCAAATGCTCAACTTAAACTTGCTGAAGTTAACCTTTCCTATACTCAAATCCGAGCACCTTTTAGCGGACGTATTAGTGATACCAAAGTGAGTACGGGTGATCTGGTTTCTCCGTCATCTGGCGTGCTGACAACTCTGGTGAGTTTAGATCCAGTTCATACCTCATTTAGTGTGAGTGAGCGTGAGCGTTTAGCCATGGGTATGGATCAAGTAAAAGGCGATGGCTCGGCTGAATCAAACCGTGTTGAAGTTCAGCTTGAACTGGAAAATGGACAGTTTTTTGAGCATCTCGGTAAGCTCGATTTCTTAGGTAATCGTATTGACACCAAAACGGGTACGATTGCAATGCGTGCGTTAGTGCCAAACCCAGAGCAGAAGTTACTTCCGGGTCAGCACATCAAAGTGAACTTGAGAGACAAGAACACGAAGGACGTTATTGTTATCCCACGACGTGCCGTACAGACTGACTTAGAAGGTGACTTTGTGATGGTGATGGCTGAGGGAAGTGTGGCAGAGCGTCGTAACGTCGAGCTTGGACCTCAGGTTGAACAAGGCATTATCATTCGAGAAGGCCTAGATCAGGAAGATACGGTTATTACACAGGGCCTACAGCGTGTGCGTAATGGTGTAGAAGTGCGCATTCAAACACCTGCTGAAGATAAGCAGTAGGGGGCACTATGTTAAGTCGTTTCTTTATTCAGAGACCTAAATTCGCGCTGGTTATTTCGATCATATTAACGCTAGCCGGCGCGATCTCACTGGCGATTTTGCCAGTGGCTGAGTATCCACAGATAAGCCCGCCATCAGTAAGCGTTTCGGCTTACTACACCGGCGCGAGTGCGGAAGTTGTCGAGCAGGCCATTGCGGACCCCATAGAGACCTCAGTCAACGGCGTTGAGGATATGATATACATGTCTTCAAAGAGCGCGAACGATGGCTCTTACAGCCTAAACGTCACGTTCGATGTCGGCACCGACCCAGATATGGCGCAAGTTAACGTGCAAAACCGCGTGTCACAGATTGAGTCAAAATTGCCTCAAGAAGTTCGCATGGTTGGTGTGACGGTGAAAAAGCGTTCACCTGACTTGCTGATGGTACTTAACTTCTATTCACCTGATGGCAAATACGATGATCAGTTCTTGATTAACTACATTAACTTGAATGTAAAAGATCAGTTGGCTCGTGCGAAAGGTATCAGTGAAGTTAACGTGATTGGTGGTGGCGAATATGCAATGCGTGTTTGGTTAGATCCTGAAAAAATGGCCAACCTTAAGCTAACCACGTCAGACGTATACGCCGCTTTGGCTGAACAGAACGTTCAAGTTGCGGCAGGGCGTGTAGGTGCAGCACCATACAACAATCCGCAAGAAGTTCAGTTTAACCTTGTGACCAAAGGTCGCTTGGAAAGCGTGAGTGAGTTTGAGAACGTAGTCCTTCGAGCTAATCCCAATGGATCTACGGTTTATCTGAAAGATGTTGCTCGCGTTGAACTAGGCAAAAAGTTCTACGATGGTAACGGTAAGTTCCGTGGCCAGGACGCGTCAATCGTTGCGTTGTCTCTTCAATCGGATGCGAATGCGTTAGAAAGTGGTCAGGCCGTCATGGAGCTCCTTGAAGGCTTGAGCAAAAACTTCCCAGAGGGGATGGAATACGAGACCAGCTACGATACAACCGTGTTCGTATCTGAATCGATCAAAGGGGTAGTAAAAACACTGATTGAAGCGATTCTATTGGTGATTGCTGTAACTTACTTGTTCTTGGGTAGTGCGCGTGCAACGTTGATTCCTGTTGTCGCGATCCCCGTTTCTCTGATTGGTACGTTTGCCATCATGCAGGCAACGGGCTTCACCATTAATACGGTTACTTTGTTTGGCTTGATCCTTGCGATTGGTATCGTGGTGGACGATGCGATTCTGGTTATCGAAAACGTCGATACTACCATGGCGAAAGACCCAACCATTTCACCGCGTAAAGCGACGTTGCTAGCGATGAAAGAAGTAACGGGACCAATCATCACGTCGACCTTGGTTCTACTTGCGGTATTCATACCCGTCGCCATGCTGCCAGGTATCACCGGTATCATGTATCGCCAGTTCGCTTTGACCATCTGTATTTCGGTTGTTATTTCATCCATCAATGCATTGACGCTGTCTCCAGCACTTTGTTCTCTGGTATTGAAGCAGGGTGGGGGCAATACCGCTAACTGGTTCCAGGCTTTCAACCGAGGCTTAGAGCGCATCACTACGCGTTATGGCCAGATCGCTGGTTTCTTGGTGAAGAAGTCTTTACTGCTCGTGACGTTCTTTATAGTTGCTATCGCAGCGGTCACTTTCTTTGCGAAAACCACCTCTACAGCGTTTGTTCCTCAAGAAGATAAAGGCATTTTGCTGGTTAACGTACAGCTACCAGATTCAGCCTCTTTATCACGTACTGAAGAAGTCACCAATGATTTAATGAAAATGATCGGTGAAGAACCTGGTGTGGATGGTGTGACGGTTGCGAACGGTTACTCGTTTATGACAGGCGCAGCAGCATCAAACGGTGCTTCTGTATTTATCAAATTGCATGACTGGGATACTCGTAACTCGCTGCAAGGAGAGCACTCTGCTAATGCTATCGCGGCACGTATTAACGGTCGAGCGGCGACAGAGCTACCTCAAGCGGTTGTTTTTGCGATGGGACCACCGGCGGTTCCTGGTATGGGCGCTGCGTCTGGTTTTGAGTTTGTGCTTGAAGACACGCTAGGGCGAAGTCGTACCGATTTGTCGATGGTCATGGGAGAAATGATCCAAGCGGCTAACCAAGCGCCTGAAATTGCCTACACGTTTAGCACGTTCCGCGCGAATGTTCCGCACTACTACGTTGATATCGATCGTGAGAAAGCGCAGCAATTAGGTATTTCGCTGTCGTCTATTTTCCAAACCTTGCAAGGCAACTTAGGTTCGCTTTATGTGAATGACTTCACCATGTTTGGTAAGAACTTCCGCGTAACCATGCAAGCTGATAGCCAGCACCGTAGCAGCATGGAAGATCTAGAGCGTTTCCATGTTCGTTCTTCGAACGGTGATATGGTTCCGTTAAGTACGCTAGTGAGCTACGAGCAAGTGTTTGAGCCTGATGTGGCGTGGCGTTACAACATGTACCGCAGTGCTATCATTCAAGGCCAACCAGCACCGGGTTACTCTAGTGGTGATGCGATTGCCGCAATGGAACGCGTTGCTGCTGAAGTTCTTCCACAAGGGTATACGTATGAATGGACAGGTATGGCTTATCAGGAAGTGCTTGCGGGCAACCAAGCCATTTATGCGTTTGCGCTGGCTTTGATATTCATTTACTTGTTTATGGTGGCTCAGTATGAGAGTTGGAGTATTCCACTGGCTATTATTTTGGTGGTCCCAGTAGCAACGTTAGGTTCCTTCCTTGCGTTGAATCTAACTGGCACGCCGCTTAACTTGTATGCCCAAATTGGTCTTGTCTTGCTCATAGCCTTGGCGGCGAAAAACGCCATTTTGATTGTGGAGTTCGCCAAGCAAGAGCGTGAAGAAAAAGATGCTGATATCGATAGTGCAGCGGTTAAAGGAGGCACGTTACGTTTCCGCGCTGTGAATATGACATCTTGGTCATTTATCCTGGGTATCTTCCCGCTTATCTTTGCCGCTGGCGCGGGGCACGTGAGTCAAAACTCACTAGGCGTGTCGCTGATTGGTGGTCTATTGTGTGTGCTTCTAGCAGGTACATTCTTGATCCCAGGCTTCTACGCTCTGGTGCAAAGACAGCGTGAGAAAGTTCATGGCGGCAACACCAAGCTGGTTCCTCTTGATGATGAATAATCACATCCGAAGTGCGCAGTAAGCACGAAGTGACAATTGAAAAAAAGCCCGAAGCAATGATTGCCTCGGGCTTTCTATTTTGAAAAGGGTTATTTTAGCGCAGTTTTGAATTGTGCAACGGCTTCATCCATATCATGAGCTTGAGCAGAGACAGAGTTCACTTCATGCAAGCATTCCTGAGCGGATTGCATGTTATTCTCAGATATTGCGTTTAGCTCGGTGATTGAACCGCTAACTTGGTTCATAACGATACCTTGTTCTTCAATTGCTGAAGCTATGCGCTCCGAATTACCTTGAATTGAATGCATGTCAGTGATGATCTGCTGCAGGCTAGAATCCAGTTTTTCAGAAGCATTAAGTGTTTGTTGCCCTTGATCGTTACATTGATCAATATCAGCAACAACTGTCGACATTTGAGTTTGAATATCTGCAACGACCCGCGTGATTTCCTCTGTGGATTGATGAGTTCGGCTAGCTAGGGCGCGTACTTCATCGGCAACAACTGCAAACCCGCGGCCTTGTTCGCCTGCTCGCGCGGCTTCAATTGCTGCGTTGAGAGCTAGTAGGTTGGTTTGCTCTGCTATTTCTTGGATGATGTTCACGGCACCACCAATTTTATCTACATGCTGATTCAGCGAGCCAATCGACTGCTGGCTGTTTGATAAAATCGTGGTTAGTTGACCGATGTTGGTTACCGTCGCCTCAACAACTCCTCGACCTTGTTCGGCATTATTCGCTGCCTGATGTACGCCTTCTACCGCAACTGATGTGCTTTCAGAGATTTCACCTATTGTGGCAACCATTTGCTGAACTGCCGTCGCCATTGATGCAGTGTGGTCAGTTTGAGTGTGGAATTGCTCCATAACGCCTTCTAACTCACGATGCATATTATCGGTACTTGCAGTGAGTTGCGCCGATTTTTCTTGGGTACTACTAATTAGATGCTCAAGCTTATCCAAAAGGTCATTGAGGTGATGACTGATATCAAATAGCTCGTCTTGACCTTTCAAATCAGATCGAAGTCCCATGTTGTTCGTTTCGCTGATACTTCGAATGGTGCCAAGTAAGCTATTCACTCGCGTATTGATTGAACGTGAAATTTGCCAAATCAATGCGAAAATAACGACTAAGATCAGAGCTGTAATGACCTGCTTGATGGTCGACATTTGTTCATCACGTTGTGCGGCAGCAGAGCTAAGGGCTGTGGAAAAGGTTTCAAATTGCTCTTCTACGGCATGAGATAATGCGCGAGTTTCACCGAGTAGGCCTTTGTCATAAGCAACCCCAACAACTTGCTTTTGGGCCGCCAATTGCTTACCTGTTTTGATAAGCTCAGGAGCATATTGCCCCTCAAGCAAGTCACTATTGAATAGTCCTGCTTTTACCGCAGAGTCAAAACGGACTAATGCCAATAACTGCTGGTGGTCTGAACGTTGTTTTGCTTCTAATAGTGCTTGTTCGTAACCAGCGAGAAGCCCACTCTTTGAATCAAGCCCGTATCGTTGGTAAGCGCTGACCAGATTCTGAAAGCCCCTTTGGTATGCGAGCAAGTCTTGCTTAAATTGTTGACTGGAAGGTAATTCATTACTCTTGAGTATGTTCGCAAGCTCTTTTTCTGTGTCTATAAACTTGTCAACATTGGCGTCAAACTTATTTAGATATTTGTCATTACTACGTAGTAGGAAATCTTTTTCATTTCTGCGTAAGTTGAGTAAGCGTATTTCTAGATCACCAACGAGTTTGATGGCGTGATTAAGGTCATTGCTCTTATTTTCAAAATGGGATGACGTACCCAAAAGGGCCACGATGCCTAAAATGGCGATAACTCCGAGGAAGTAGAGTTTTTGCCTAATAGTCATATTGTTGTTTCCTGAATAAGTAACTAAAAAGAGAAATCCAATGAGATTTCCAAGGGCTAGCAAACGTTGTTCAACTAACATGTCGAGAACACGACATGCACTAATACAGCACTTTTTTACGTTGCTGTTTTTTCGCTCCGTGCTTGTTTTTTGTATCAAGTCGTCGGCGTTGAGAAGCGCGGGTTGGTTTCGTTTTAATACGCTTCTTCTCCTGTAAAGCGGCAGCTTTTATCAATGCTTGAAGCCGATTTAGGGCGTCTTCCTTATTTTGTTCTTGTGTCCGAAATTGTTGCGCTTTGATGATGATCACGCCATCTTTACTTATACGACTATCAGAAAGTGCAAGTAATCGCTCTTTGTAAAAGTCAGGTAAGCTGGAATTCCGGATATCAAAGCGCAGGTGTATAGCGGACGCTACCTTGTTAACGTTCTGGCCACCATTTCCTTGAGCTCTAATTGGGGATAATTGAATTTCCCACTCTTGAATTGTGACGGAGTTCGAAATTTTGAGCATGATAAGTAAATGCCGGTAAGGACGATTGAAAGAGCTGATAAATTAACATTACAGATGCACAAATAGAAGAAAAGACATGAGCACGATTGATTTTAGACCCTATGAGGGATTCATATTTGATATGGATGGTACTCTAATCGATACCATGCCAGCCCACTTGGCAGCTTGGCAAGCAACTGCTGAGCGTTTTGATTTTCCGTTTTGCCAGGAATGGTTTCACAGTTTGGGAGGGATGCCGAGCTTTAAAATTGTTGAGGAACTAAATCGTGTGCATGAGCTTTCGTTAGATCCTAAAACTGTCGCGACATTTAAAATGGAAACATTCGCTGCTATGGAGCTTCATGGTGACGTTATTCCTTGCACGAACATCGTGTTAGAGGAATATTTAGGCCATAAGAAAATTGCAGTCGGGACTGGCAGCCAACGAGAAAGTGCCATGCGCTTATTAAGTCATGCAGGTTTATTAGACAAGTTGGATGTTGTAGTAACCGCGAGTGATGTAGAGAACCATAAACCCTTTCCAGATACCTTTTTGGTGGCCGCGGAACAACTCGACTTGGAGGCGTCACAGTGTCTTGTGTTCGAGGATACTGAGTTGGGGAAGCGAGCGGCGCATGCAGCTGGTATGGATTGCGTTATGGTGCAAGATAATGAGTTGATCTTTTTCCCAAAACCATAGTGGCAATATCCCTTAATATGAGATCAAAATGGGGTGCAAATGCACCCCATTAATTTTTACCACATCATCGATCATGAATCATAGATGCTTATTCTGGTTGAACTAGCTCTTGATATTCAAATGAAGGTACCACAACTTCTACGCGACGGTTTTTCTCACGACCTTCGCGAGTGCTGTTGTCAGCAACTGGGTTTTCTTCACCCATACCTTTAACTGTCAAACGATCTGAACCAATGCCAGCTGCGGTTAGGTAATCAGCAACAGATTGAGCACGACGCTCAGACAGTTTTTGGTTGTATGCCGCAGGGCCTGAGCTATCCGTGTAACCAGTAATCTCTACTTGAGCTTGAGGATATTCGTTCAAGAATGAAACAAAGTTGTCCAGACGTTCAGAAACGGACTCTGTTAACTTAGCACTATCGAATTCAAACGTACCTGTACCGTACTCTTCTTTGTGCACCTTGCTCATCATCACTGGTTCTGGATCTGGCTCGATCACTTCTTCCGTTACAACTGCTGCAACAACTGGAGCTGCTGCGAATTTGTAGTTAACACCGATACCAAAGAAGTTAGCATCCATGTCGTCCCACACGTCGTCAGACATGTCTTGGTAACGTTGGTATTCAGCGCGAACACTCCAGTTTCTATCGATCGAGTATTCAGCACCCAAAGAACCTGTTGGGACAAAGTCTGTTTCGTCATCAGACATCATGTAAGCACCACCGATCTTAGCAAACAGATTCCAAGAGTCGTTTAAGTGCCAGTTGAATTTAGGTGCAAGTGTTAAAGCCGTTAGATTGCCGTCAATCGTATTAATCGTATTAGCCCCTGACCTAGAGTTTCCTTCATAGTCGCCTAAGAAGTCTACGCCGTACTCTAGCCCGATGATATCGGTAAAGTCATAACCGATATGTAGTCCTGCACCGAACGCTTCATCATCACAAGGGCTATTTAGATAGCAAGCGTCGTCAAGTGTAGTCATGCCCACTTTGCCCCCGATGTACATTTCAGCTTGAGCAGAGTTTAAAAGCGCGCTACTACCAGCTACCACTGCTGCTACTGCAATTGCTACTTTGTTCATAATGTTTCCTTGTATTGATTGCATATTAACTTCTACTTCGTTTTATCAAAAAATTAGAAAAAACCAGCGTTTATAAGAAATTAGTTTAATATTCTAATCATTTCATATCAAGCAACAATATATTTGAACTTGATCAACATTTACTACCCAAAAATACCTCACAAACTTCTGATATTTCTTACATTGTAGTAAAGATTTTTTGGTGCATAAGAAAATTGATGATTATTTTGAACTTTTTTTCGTAAACTTTACTTTACATTGTGCGCGGTGGTTAACAGGTGGTTTTTATTTGCATTTATTTGCAAAAACTGATTGCAAGTCTACGCCTAAGCCGATAAGTTACTTAAACGCTAGACAGAAAATGACCACAGCCCTTGATGCTGCTCGCTTTGTGAACAATGTTGCAATGAGTTCAGTTGGTAAGAATGGGGTCGGAAATAAAACCAGGAAGTAGAAGTAATGTTTCAAACTGATGATGTAAGAATAAATAGAGTAAAAGAGTTATTGCCACCTGTTGCAGTATTAGAGAAGTTCCCAGCGACTGAAACCGCTTCTTCGACCACTTTTGATTGCCGTAACGCCATTCACAATATTCTTGAAGGAAAAGACGATCGATTACTCGTGATCGTTGGCCCGTGTTCTATTCACGATCCGGCTGCCGCGGTTGAGTACGGTAAAAAGCTAAAAGTACTACGTGATGAACTGGGCGAGCAGCTTGAGGTTGTTATGCGAGTTTATTTTGAAAAGCCGCGTACAACCGTTGGTTGGAAAGGCCTTATCAATGACCCTTACTTAAATGACACCTATAAGCTAAATGATGGTCTACGTATCGGACGTAAACTTCTTCTTGATCTAACCGATATGGGCTTGCCAACGGCAAGTGAATTCTTAGATATGATCACACCTCAGTACGTGGCGGATTTGATCAGTTGGGGCGCTATCGGTGCTCGTACGACAGAATCTCAGGTTCACCGCGAGCTAGCTTCTGGTCTTTCTTGTCCTGTAGGTTTCAAAAACGGTACAGACGGGAATATTAAAATAGCGAGCGACGCGATTCGTTCTGCAAGCGCTTCCCATCACTTCCTTTCAGTAACAAAATACGGTCATTCCGCGATCGTAGAAACCGCTGGTAATCCAGACTGCCATATTATTCTACGTGGCGGTAAAGAACCAAACTACAGTGCAGCACATGTAGCTCAAATTAAAGATGAGCTGGACACTGCAGGTCTGCCGAAAAAAGTGATGATTGATTTTAGCCATGCTAACAGCTCGAAGCAGTTCAAGCGTCAAATGCTGGTGTCTGATGATGTATCCGAGCAAATCTCTGCTGGCGAAGAAGCCATTTTTGGAGTGATGATCGAGTCTCATTTAGTTGAAGGTCGCCAAGACTTAGTGGATGGTAAAGCAGCCACTTATGGTCAGTCGATTACTGATGCATGTATTGGTTGGGAAGATACGGAAA
This sequence comes from Vibrio sp. D417a, assembly GCF_030248595.1. NCBI lineage: Bacteria > Pseudomonadati > Pseudomonadota > Gammaproteobacteria > Vibrionales > Vibrionaceae > Vibrio > Vibrio sp. D417a. The sequence goes on from NZ_JAHGAM010000001.1 coordinate 366,400, forward strand.
CGGTACTTCGTCAGCTTTCTGATGCAGTAAAAGCGCGCCGCAACAAGTAAGCTCAACAGAAAAACTTTTTTAAAAGCGAATAGTGAAGAGCCAGAGGTACTATGCCTCTGGCTCTTTTTGTTGAGAATTACTCTCATATCTTTCTATTGTTTCTGCTTTCCTATATGTTATCTGTATACGTTGTAACCAAAAGGAATTTGGAATTGAATCGTAATGTATGGCTTCTATCCCTCTGCCAAGCCTTATTAATGACAGGGAATATTTTACTCATATCTGTTATTGCCCTTATTGGCAAAACACTTGCGCCGTCATCAAGTTTTATCACATTACCAGTTGCACTGCAGTTTTTGGGACTGATGGTCGCGACAATTCCTGCGTCGCTAATTATGGGCAAGTTAGGGCGTCGCCTTGGTTTTAGCCTTGGTAATGTCATTGGCATTTTGGGTGCTAGTCTAGCGACGTATGCATTAAGTCAACAAAACTTCTATCTGTTCTGCATGTCTACGTTTTTGCTTGGTGTTGGTATAGGTTTCGGTACTCTATACAGGTTTGCTGCCATTGAAGTGTGTGAAGAGTCGGCAAGGCATAGGGCGATTTCGATATCTATGGCGGGTGGGGTGTTAGCGGCGATCCTTGGACCTAATTTGGCGGTGTACTCACAGCAGTGGTCAGGTGATGGCTTATACATTAGTGCATTTGCTGTGCTTGTCGTGCTTTATATAACTGCGTTGGTTGTGCTACAAACCATTCGTTTTCCACCTGCACACACGCAGGCGCTACACGCTAAGGCGGATAAGCTGAGACTGATTATTCGTCGACCTAATTTCATGCTAGCAGTTATCGCGGCAATGGTTGCGTACGCGGTGATGAACATTTTAATGACAGCAACTCCTTTAGCGATGATTGGTTGTGGCTTTGATTTTGATAAAGCGGCGGGAGTGATCGAATGGCACGTGTTGGGTATGTTTGCTCCTGCGTTTGTCACGGGCCGTCTGATAGAGCGGTTTGGCGCTAAGAATATGATTTTGGCGGGTGGATTGCTATTTGTTGCTTGTATTGGAATTAATATGCATGGAGTGTCTATCTGGCATTTTAGTCTTGCTTTAATCCTGTTAGGAATAGGGTGGAACTTTATGTTTATCGCAGCAACTGGGCTGTTTAGTCAAAGCTATGAAGCGAAAAACAGAAGCAAGGCTCAAGCGTTTAATGAATTCTTCGTGTTCAGTTGTGTCACCATCACCGCATTACTATCTGGTTGGCTTGAGTCTACCGTAGGTTGGCAGAATCTTAATTTGTATGTTCTTCCATTTGTGTTACTCGTTATCGCGATGTTTGCGTTAAAAACGAATAAAAAGCCAGAATCACAAACCGCTTAATTAAGTCTTAATACATAACCCGGCCGATCGTGCCGGGTTTGTTTATTAGCTCAAATCAACAATCTCTTCTTTATGTTTTTATCGATAATGTGAATTCCCACAATAAAAATGTCGATTTGATAAGACTTTTTATCTAACTTTTTGTAATAAAAATAAAAATCCTGTATATATCTTGCCGAAAATCAATAAAAACTAAAGAAGTTTCGTCTATGTCAGCCAATATTTCTCATAAAGCTCAAGAAACTCTCGTGAGGGAGTCTGAGGAACTCGTCTCAACAACGAACTTACAAGGTGTTATTACATATTGTAATGAAGCCTTTTGCCGCGTTGCTGAATACACTCACGAAGAACTTGTCGGTCAGAACCACAATATAGTTCGTCATAATGATATGCCTAAAGCCGCTTTCGGTGACATGTGGGCACGCCTTAAACAAGGTAAAGCCTGGCGTGGAATGGTTAAGAATGCCACTAAGTCTGGCGGTTACTATTGGGTTGATGCTTATGTCACCCCTATCTACGAAGACAACCATGTTGTTGGGTATCAATCAGTGCGCGTGAAACCAAAGCGAGAGTGGGTTGATATTGCGACAAAAGCCTACAAAAGCATGCGTGCTGCAGAGAAGTCTGGCCGAACTTGGTCGTTGAAAATCAATGAAACCATTCGCTATGCGATTCTACTTGGTGCACTAACCGCACCTGCAACCGCATATGCGTTGTCTGTTGAAGGGCCGTTGGCTTGGCTTGCAAGTGCGTTACCTGCAAGTGTTCTGGCTCTGTTATTCCGCCAAGAGTTAATTGATACACCTCAGCAACTTAAAAAGTTACAAAAGCAATATGACAGCGTAAGTCGCTTGATCTATTCCGGTAACACGGCATTTTCGATTGCCGATTTCCATATCAAAATGCTATCCGCAAGAATTCGAACCGTGTTAGGAAGAATGACTGACTCCGCATTGCCTTTGCAGCATTGCGCCGAAGAGCTTAGTCAAACAACGGCAGAAGTCTCGGCTGCATTAAATCAGCAAAATACCGATATTCATCGTGTGCGAGATGCTACCCAAGAGGTGGAGTCGTCGGCAAATTCGGTTTCTTCGAGTACCAATGATGCCCATATGTTGATTGATGATACATTGAAGTCATGCTTGATGGCGAAGGAGACCATCGATCAAACGCACACCAATCTAGCGAAGTTAAGCCTTCAAGCTGAAAAAGCGACGGAAACGACGTATCAACTGAGTGATCAGGCACAGAAGGTGAACCATTTGATGGAAGAGATTGGTGGGATCGCAGAGCAAACCAATTTACTGGCACTCAACGCGGCGATTGAAGCGGCAAGAGCAGGGGAGCAAGGTCGTGGTTTTGCTGTTGTAGCTGATGAGGTCCGCGCGCTTTCTGGGCGAACATCCAATGCAACTGAACAAATCCAAGCCTCTATCTCCACTATGTTGGCAACGATTCAAAGTTGGCAGAAAGATATTCTGGCAAACAAAGAGCAAACCGATGCCTGTTCTCAAGTAGCAGAACAAAGTGCGTTGCGTTTGTCTGAAGTTGAACAGATGATGCAAACCATGAGTGGGCTGATGGTTGATGTAGCAGAAGCGGCGAATAACCAGTTAAAGCTATCTAGTGATGTAAACCAGCACATTCATTCTATCGCTTCGACCGCAGAACAAAACTTGGCAGCAACACATTCAGTTGAACAAAACAGCCGACAGTTGAAAGACCAAGTACAAGATTTCTATCAGCTCGCACTTCGATTTGAAGACAAATAGTCGTAACGAAAGTTGTGATGTTTATGTCCTGGCTGCGTTTATACGAATAGGAGCCAGATAAAAGAAAGCCCCGCCATTGCTGGTGGGGCTTTTCAGTTTTCACATTCGCAATAGAGAAAACTGACTATCTTTTTACTGCAATTACGCGAGTAGCTCTTTTGCTGTGTTCACTACGTTTTCAGTCGTGAAACCAAACATTTTGAATAGTTCGCCAGCTGGTGCAGATTCACCGAATGAAGTCATACCGATGATGCGACCGTCGAAGCCTACGTACTTGTACCAGAAGTCAGCAATACCTGCTTCAATTGCGATACGTGCTGTTACGTCTGATGGCAGTACAGCTTCACGGTAAGCGGCGTCTTGTTTGTCGAATGCGTCTGTTGATGGCATTGAAACAACGCGTACTTTCTTACCTTCAGCAGTTAGCTGTGCTGCTGCTTCTACTGCTAGTTCAACTTCAGAACCTGTTGCGATAAGGATTAGCTCAGGCTTGCCTTCGCAATCTTTCAGAATGTAAGCACCTTTCGCGATGTCTGCTACTTGTTCTGCTGTGCGCTCTTGTTGCGCAAGGTTTTGACGAGAGAAGATAAGTGCTGTCGGTGCATCTTTACGTTCAATCGCTAGTTTCCAAGCTACAGCGGACTCAACTTGGTCACATGGACGCCATGTGCTCATGTTTGGTGTTAGGCGTAGCGATGCCATTTGCTCAACTGGTTGGTGAGTTGGACCATCTTCGCCAAGACCGATAGAGTCATGCGTGTACACTTGGATGTTCTGAATTTTCATCAGCGCAGCCATACGCATTGCGTTACGTGCGTACTCCATGAACATTAGGAATGTTGCGCCGTAAGGAACGAAACCACCGTGTAGCGCGATACCGTTCATGATCGCTGTCATACCGAATTCACGTACGCCGTAGTGGATGTAGTTACCAGAGAAGTCGCTTGCTTCTAGAGACTTAGAACCAGACCACATTGTTAGGTTAGAAGGTGCTAGGTCAGCAGAGCCACCCATGAACTCTGGTAGTAGAGCACCAAATGCTTCTAGAGCATTTTGAGACGCTTTACGTGATGCAATGTTTGCTGGGTTAGCTTGAAGATCAGCAATGATTTGGCTTGCTTTCTCTTCCCACTGTGCAGGAAGCTCACCGTTTACGCGGCGTTTAAATTCAGCTGCCAGCTCAGGGTACGCTGCTTCATAAGCTGCAAATTTCTCGTTCCACGCTGCTTCCTTAGCTGCGCCTGTTTCTTTCGCTGACCATTCTGCGTAGACTTCTTGCGGAATTTCAAAAGGACCGTGCTCCCAACCTAGTTCTTTGCGTGTTGCTGCGATTTCTTCTGCACCTAGTGGCGCACCGTGACAATCGTGTGAACCAGATTTGTTTGGTGAACCAAAACCGATGATAGTCTTAGTACAGATAAGTGTAGGACGTGGATCCGCTTTCGCCGCTTCAATTGCTGCGTTGATTGCGTCAGCATCGTGACCATCGACTGCAGGGATTACGTGCCAACCGTAAGCTTCGAAACGCTTAGGTGTGTCGTCAGAGAACCAACCTTCAACGTGACCGTCGATAGAGATGCCGTTGTCATCCCAGAACGCGATCAGCTTGCCTAGACCTAGAGTACCTGCAAGAGAACATGCCTCGTGCGAAATACCTTCCATCAGACAGCCGTCGCCCATGAACACGTAAGTGAAGTGGTCAACGATGTCGTGGCCTTCTTTGTTGAATTGCGCTGCTAGCGCTTTTTCAGCTAGAGCCATACCAACCGCGTTAGTGATGCCTTGACCTAGCGGACCCGTTGTGGTCTCGATACCTGGCGCGTAACCGTACTCTGGGTGACCAGGAGTTTTAGAGTGAAGCTGACGGAAGTTTTTCAGATCGTCGATAGACAACTCGTAACCTGCAAGGTGCAGTAGAGAGTAAATCAGCATTGAGCCGTGGCCGTTAGACAGCACGAAACGGTCGCGGTCTGCCCACTCAGGGTTTGATGGGTTGTGGTTTAGATGAGAGCGCCAAAGAACTTCAGCGATGTCAGCCATACCCATAGGTGCACCTGGGTGACCAGAGTTAGCTTGTTGAACACCATCCATGCTTAGCGCACGGATTGCATTTGCTAGATGTTTACGATCCATAGTGATTACTTCTCGATATTTGATTTAAATAGAGGGAACTCGCCGAAACAAGTTCAAATAGAATTTTTTGAAAATAGTGCTGATGGTAAAAGCGAGTAGACGGGCTACTCGCTTTTGGTAAGCAATTAAAGCTTAGCTTCGATCATCGCTTCTAGTTTGCCTTGGTCAACGGCGAAGTTGCGGATACCTTCAGCCAGCTTCTCAACAGCCATTGGGTCTTGGTTATGTTCCCATAGGAATTCAGCGTGAGTCATTGGTGCTGGACGCTCAGCTGCGCCTTTAGAATCAACTAGTTTCTCAACTACTTCACCTTCAGCTGCTTCTAGTTCTGCAAGTAGAGCAGGAGCGATAGTTAGACGGTCACAACCAGCTAGTTCTAAGATCTCACCGATATTACGGAAGCTTGCGCCCATAACTACAGTTTTGTAGCCGTATTCTTTGTAGTAGTTGTAGATCTTAGTTACAGATAGTACGCCTGGATCTTCTTGAGCTTCGAAGTCACGGCCTTCTTTCGCTTTGTACCAGTCCATGATACGACCAACGAATGGCGAGATTAGGAATACACCCGCTTCTGCACAAGCACGTGCTTGAGCGAACGAGAATAGAAGCGTTAGGTTACAGTTGATGCCTTCTTTTTCTAGGATCTCAGCTGCGCGAATGCCTTCCCAAGTTGAAGCCAGTTTGATAAGGATACGGTCGTTAGTGATGCCAGCATCGTTGTACATTTTCACTAGTTGACGAGCTTTCGCTACGCTGCCTTCCATATCGTAAGATAGACGAGCGTCTACTTCTGTAGAGATACGACCTGGGATAGTTTTTAGGATTTCTTTACCGATGTTTACTGCAAGCATGTCACAAGTATCTTGAACTTGTTGAGCTTTGTCGTTGCTCTGTGCTTTAGCGTATTCGATTGAAGCATCGATTAGAGGTGCGTACTCTGCGATTTGAGCGGCTTTAAGGATAAGAGAAGGGTTAGTTGTTGCGTCTTCTGGCTGATACTTTTTAATTGCATCAATCTCGCCAGTGTCTGCTACTACAGTCGTTAGTTTACGAAGTTGCTCTAACTTGTTGCTCATAATCGATCATCCTATTTAAATGGGCTTAAGCGTGATTTTTGTTATCACAGCTTGTGCATTTGCAAGCGAGTTAGCTAACCGTCTCATCGCATTTAATGAGACATCTGCTCAGCCAACTACGGAAAATTTCGTTACCGAACAAATGCTATGAACATTTGATCGATAGCTGAGTAAATGATGTGTCCATATTTATCCTATCTATGCTGAAAGTCAATCGCTGAAATGGACTTATAGTGAACTTCATCAACGTTTTTTTGCTGTGTGTTTAGTGGTTAACCCAAATAAACGTTTGCCCTTATTGTTCAAAGCTTGAGCGTTGTACGCTAGGGTAAAAAATTGTAGTGAGAAAATGTTATTGCGATGAGCAAATGTAGCGTTTAAATTGATAAAGAACATATGCTAAGTCAATGAGCATATGCTCACTTATTGCATACAATATCGATCCTCTTAAAGGGCGAGAGAAACCATGAGCAGTTCTAATCAAGATATTTCCATTGAAAACACGGATTTGTTGACAGAGATTTCCGTCGCGTATTATCAAGACGGTGCGACTCAGGAAGAGATATCGAGAAAATTTGCCATATCACGCGCAAAGGTTGGGCGAATGCTCAAGCAGGCGCGTGATGAAGGCATTGTTGAAATTACCGTTAAATACCATCCGGTGTTCAGCGCCAAGATCGAACAACGTTTGATCGAGCGATTCGGCGTTAAGCGCGCGCTTGTTGCTCTTGATCAACCGAATGAAGAAGCGCAACGACTACAGGTATCGGGATTGGTGTCCAATTATCTCACTAGCACGCTCAAAAACGGCATGGTGGTGACGGTCGGACAAGGGCGCAACGTGTCGTCTGTCGCTCACCATATTGGTGTTATTACGCCGCGTGATTGTAAATTTGTGTGTGGCATTGGTGGTATTCATCCGCGTGGCGGTATGTATAACGCCGACCATATTTGTCGTCAGTTGGCGAAGAAATATGGGGGGACCTCTGAAACACTTTATGCGCCGGCTTACGCAGAAAACAGAGAACAGAAGTTGGCCTTTATGCAAAATGCAACCGTGAAACAAACGCTCGACCTAGCACGTAAAGCCGATGTCGCTTTGGTTGGTATTGGTGACATGAGCGAAAACAGTTACATGGTCGACTTAGGTTGGTTTACGCCTGATGAAGTGGTTCAGTCGAGACTTCAACAAGGTGTGGTAGGGGATTTTGCAGGTTATGACTTCTTTGATATTCACGGTAATGTAGCGAACACGGTAATGAGTGACCGAGTAATTGGACTTGGTATTGAAGAGTTTCGGCCGATCTCGGAAGTCATTGCGATCGCAGCTGAGAACAGCAAGCCACTCGCTCTACTCGGAGCATTAAGAACTGGAGCGATAGACGTGATCGCCACGAGCGTTAGCAACGCATTAACCGTGCTCAACTTAGATGAGCAAATGCACGGCAACGCGACATCTGAACGCTAACGGAAATAGTCGGCTTTTGATGTAGTCAGGCTATGAGGGGTGACAAATCACTCATAGCCAGTTTCTATTTCGAAATGACAAGTTTGGTTTAGAAGCTGCGTTTAGTTTATTGGAACACATCATCTTTAGATAAACGTAAGATACTTTGTTAAACAGACACTTGTCTTAACACTCGATAGGTAGAGAGTGGTCTGCACCCCATTCGGTCCAAGAACCGTCGTACACCGACAGGTTGTCTAGACCAATTTGATACGCCGCGAGTAATAAAATGCATGCGGTCACACCGGAGCCGCAACTAAAAATAATTGAAGTGTCACTATCTATCGTTAGTGCGCTAAATATCTGTTGCAACTCTGAATTTGGTTTAATGTGACCGTTGGTTAAGAGTTCTTGAAACGGTAAGCAAACCGAATTTGGAATGTGCCCACTACGTAGACCTTCTCGTGGCTCAGGCACTTCACCAAGGAAGCGTGCTTTGGCTCTGGCATCGATGATATTTGCACTTTTATTGGTGGAATGAGCAAGAACATCTTGTGCACTCAAAAAGGCATTTTGATTGAGCTTACCCGCAAAGTTACCTTTTTCGCTTGGTTGCGATAGGGCACTTTCGACAGGAAATCCGGCTTCAATCCAAGCAGGAAGACCGCCGTTTAAGACTCGAACATTATCATGTCCCATAGCTTTGAACATCCACCAAGCTCTTGGCGCGGCTAAAGTGCCAGAGTTGTCGTAAACCACAATCAAATCTTCGTTGTTCAAACCGAGTTGTTTCGCACTTTGGTTGAAGCCTTCTTCTGTTGGCATCATATGCGGCAGAGAAGAACCGGGTAAGCAAAAGTCATTGTCGTAATCAAAGCGTAAAGTATTTGGAATCCACTTATCTTGAATCTTTTTGCCTTCAGAAGGGATTTGAAACGCAATACTAGCGTCGAGGAGCTTGACGTTAGGTTGGCCGAGAAAGCTATTGAGTTCATCAGTACTAATCAGTGCTTGCATTGTCTTTAGTTTGCTAGGTGGATAATCTTACTGTTTTACAACAAAAAAATCGCATGTTCAAAAGAACGATGCGATTTTTAAGCTTGAGATTGAAGATTTATGATGAAAGGTCGCTTTCGCCATGCCTTCAATCTATCTAGTTACATGGTCCAAGTGTTGTCTCCAGAAGTAATCACTTTCTGAATTGGGTCACTGCCGTCATAGAACCAAATTTCAACAAGTAGGCTACCTTGGCTATCAGAAACATTAAAGTCGACGTTTGCTGTACCGTTGTTGAGTGGAACCGATGCGACTTTGCTTGGATATTTTGCATCGTAGTTACCTGAACTGTTCTCGACAAACTCTTTGTACACGCTTAGGTGTGCACGTTGTGAAGAGAAACCACTGATGTTTACATTGAGCGTACCCTCCGTCACTGGGTTGTAGCTAAAGCCATCCGGTACTACTAGGTCCTGCATGGTTGCATTTTCTACAGTTACGGTAGTCTCTTCTACGGTTGTTTCTTCCTGTTGGGTTGTGTCTTCCTCTGCAACGGTGGTTTGGGTTGGTGAAGGTGGTGTACTGTTACCACCTCCGCCGCCACCGCCACAAGCCGTTAGTGCTAATCCCATGATGATTGTGATAAGTGCTTTCATAATGTTATCTCCCTATGGAATGTAGCATTTGTTAGGTGTTGGAGCGGTGTGCCAATCTGTGCTTCGTTCGCCACCAGACTCAGCCCAAGTTTGGAATTGAGGGTATGCATCGACCATGTCTACACGCTCTAGCGGCCAATCCCAATCTTCTACTATCAACAGTGCCCAAGGTAAGTTGTTTGCTGTTTTGAAGTACACACCTTGCGCAGGGTCACTTGCATCGACGCCGACACCGAAGAGGTTTTGGTCATCAAACTGTTCTGTTGGTGCTTGGTCTGCTAAGTGAACTTCCCACTTACGCCCTGGTTGGAAAGTAATACCATCGCCATGGTAAGTGCCCGGTGTTGCAAAGATGAACGGGTCGTATGGCATGGCTTGAATTGCTGAACGGTCAGAGCCTTCAGTGAAGTACACATTCAAGGTAAAGGTGAGTGAAACGTTATCATCACAGCCAGACTCGGTACGGAAGTAGCTACAGCTGCTCGCCGCGTGTGTGCTTAAGTCTTCACTGATGATGAAAATGGCTTCATCAGAAATACTTTCCAAGCCATTAGATGCTTGTTCTACACCATTGAAGGAGAGCGTTGTTAGTCCGTTTTCAATCGAGCTTCTTAAAACACCCGGTAGTCGGATTGCGAAGCCATTTTTGTAACTTGCGCCGTAAGCCGCTAGGTCACCAGTAATTTGAATATTCTCAACATGACCAGCAAGACTGGTTTCAGTGATGCGGAATTTCACGACCACATCGTTCATATCGTAGTCTGCGGTGTATGGCCAGTTATCTTCGTAAGCGACGGTGGCGTAATCTTCTGCACTCGGGAAATATTCCACTGAGTAGCCATTACCAGTGATGGTAATTGGGTAATCTTCCACCTCACCAGATGTCGAACCACCATCGTAGTTTAATCCGGTTTGTTGGCTAAAGCGGAATCGGCTCCAGCTAGACCCTTCCGTTGCAGCGGTTGAAACGACAAACGGTAGGGGATTATTACCCGCAGACAGTAGTTGGTCAGTAAAGACTTGTTCGCCTTCATCATTAAAGTCACCATCGCGGTTCCAGTCAAACCATGCTGATAGGTAGCCAGAAGTGGAAGCCGTCACATTCACAATTGAACTTAAGCCTGGGTCAAGTGCGGATACAAAACCAACACCATCTTCATCAGCGGTGCCAACAGAGTTGTCGTTTGCTTGACCGTCGGCATCACCATCTGGCGCGACAGAACCAAGCCAAGTTACACCGTCCACCTCGTGGCGAGGACCATTTGACGCAAGTGTTGTGTGGTAGCTGTCTGGAGCATCACCAAAATCGATTGGCTCGTCTTCGTCAATCACTGGAGCATTTGCACAACGTGCGCCATCATTTTGGCTTGAGCTTGGACCGTTAGACACAAACTCAACCGCAGGAACGATACCTGCTGCGATATTGGCTGCGTTACCTTCCGAAAGGTCAACGCGATAGATTTTGCCATCTTGGTTACGTGACACGTAGTAGTTTCCGTTTACATCGAAGTAGCCAGCACCAAATGTGCCTAACTCGCCAGTGTCGCCTATCGCAGTCGTATTACCATTCGATGGGTTGAACTGGTACAGCACTCCAGAGTTATTGTCGATGCCGTAAAGGGAACCGTCGCCTGGATGGAATGCAAAGTCGGTTAGGTTCACAGTCGCTGTTGAACTAATTTTCACGATGCTCAATGTCGCATTTGGATCAGAATCGAGCGGAGAAAGGTCAATGGAGAAAAGTCCTTTGCCTTTGCGGTACAAGTAGTAGACGTGGTTGTAAACGTCACCTACGTAAAAGGTGTGGTCGGTTGGAAGACCCGAAACATTAAGCGTCTCTGCTTGGAAGTCTTGACCAAGACGAACAATCTTTTTGTTTGTGGTGTCGTAGCCGTAGATATAACGGTCAGTGAAGTTAAAGCCTACACCGTTGATGCCCGAAGCCAAACCTGTGTCGTCCTCTAAAAGAGTCGTAGAACCTGTAACCAAATTGACGCCATAGATTTGAACCGGGGTTGATTGGAATAGGTATGCTTTGCTTGGGCATGTGTCAAATGGCGCCGCTTGTGCATAAGCGCTCGCTATTAGAGACCCAAGTAGTAGTGATGTCCTTTTCATAATTCGCCCTCTCATTGGTTCGTGATATATGCAATGAAAGGAATGTGCCAACTTTTAAGTGGTTGAATTTTATGGAGTTAATATTTGTAAGGAGAAGGGTTTTAAATCTGATTGTCAAAATGAGAAAAAAGCCCAACATCGAGTTGGGCTTTTTGGGAATGATTAGAGGTTTAGAACTAACTACAAACCGGACAGGTGGGCATTTTCATCAGATTCATTTCTCGCCAAGACATGCTGAGCGCATCCAAAATCAGAATTTTGCCTTTCTTTGGTTGGCCGTAATCAGCAATCACTTTAATCGCCTCCATCGCCTGTACTGCGCCAACAATACCCACAACAGGAGCCATGACTCCGGCTTCGACACAACTTAACGCACCGCTGCCGAAGAGGGCACTTAAGCACTGGTAACATGGTTGCGCTGGGTCATCATAAGTAAACACGCTCACTTGGCCTTCCATACGAATAGCCGCGCCTGAAATTAGCGGTGTTTTGGTCGCAAAACATAGGCGGTTAAGTTGATTGCGCGTATCGACGTTATCTGATGCATCAACAACAATTGTGTGCTGTTCGATCAAGCTTTTTAGCTCTGTATCATCAAGACGTTTTTCGATGGTATCTACAATGATGTGCGGGTTAAGTTCGCGTAGTGCATCAGCAGCCGATTCGACCTTCTTACGACCAATATCCGCATCGTGGTGCAGAACTTGTCGCTGAAGATTAGACAACTCGACGATATCATCATCAATCAGCGTAATTTTACCGACACCAGCAGTGGCCAAATATTGGCTTGATGCGCAGCCTAAACCGCCAGCACCAAGCATCAGTACCGATGCTTGTTTGAGTGCTTCTTGCCCATCAAAGTCGAATTGACGAAGAATGATTTGGCGGTTGTAACGCAACATTTCCTGATCGGAAAGAATATCCACAACGACTTCCTAGTAAAGGGTTGAGTTGAATAGTTGAATCTGAACCGTTTCGCCCACTTCAACTCGGCCGCGTTCACGTTCCAAGACAACAAAACAGTTCGCTAGGCTCATTGAGCGGAATGCTCCAGAGCTTTGGTTACCGGTTGTTTCAACGACAAACTTGCCATCTTCCAATGTATAGATACCACGTTGGTAATCGGTACGGCCTGGCGCTTTCTTAAAGGCGGTTTTGGTTGTTGCTGGAATAGATTCGGGTGCTTTCCATTCTGTATGGCCTGCAAGTTTTGCCAGCATTGGTTGAACAAGCACGTACATAGTAAGAACTGCAGAAACAGGGTTACCCGGCAGCCCACAGAACCAAGCTGTACTTAGCTTACCAAATGCGAAAGGTTTACCCGGCTTGATTGCTAACTTCCAGAAACCGATTTCACCAAGCTCTTCAAGAATGTCTTTGGTGTAATCCGCTTCGCCCACACTAACACCGCCTGAGGTCACAACCACATCTGCCAATGTTTGCGCTTGTTCAAAGGTTGCTTTCAGAGTCTCTGGGCAATCTGGAATGATGCCAAGATCAACGGCTTCACAACCGAAGTTCTCGATAAGTGGTTTAATACCGTAACGGTTGCTGTCGTAGATCTGACCTTCGTCTAGCGGCTCGCCCAGTGGTTTAAGTTCATCACCAGTAGAGAAGAACGCAACTTTTGGCTTACGTACTACTGTCACATGGCTAACACCAAGCGACGCAATCATCGGAATATCGCGAGGTGTCAAACGTGCACCTTTTGCCAGTACGATGTCGCCTTGCTTGATGTCGTCACCTGTTGGGCGGATGTTGTTTTGTGGCTTCACGTCGGTTTGGTTGAACTGAATGCCATCATCTGTCACTTCAGTATTTTCTTGCATGATAACGGCATCACAACCCTGTGGGATTTTTGCGCCAGTCATGATGCGAACACAGGTACCTTGAGGCCATTCACCTTCAAAAGGTTGTCCTGCAAATGATTTACCTGCCAGAGGCAATACAGAAGATGACTCAAGATCTTGAATGCGAATAGCGTAGCCATCCATTGCTGAGTTGTCGAATGGCGGTACGTGGATAGGAGACAAGATATCTTCTGCCAGTACAAAACCGAGTGCTTCAGCAAGTGGAAGAGAAAGCGTTGTTTGGATAGGTTTGATTCGCGATAACATTTTGTCCATCGCTTCTTCAATTGGCATCAAGCCAGGTGCGTCGCAGCAGCCCATTGAGAAAATCCTGTGTTCTTTTGTTTTGTGGCAACTTTACCATAAAAGGGGACTGAGTAAGAATGTCCACCTATAAAATATGGGTGTAATTATTCAAAAATCCGAGTATCCTTGTCAGCCATCCAAAAGGGGTAAAAAACCTGCGGAGCTCAAGAAAATCAGCTCAGTACCTTCATCTGATGTGACTTGGTGTAAAGACACGAACTGAGCAACTCAAAGCGAAAAGTATGAATGCAATTTTGATTGGGTTTGTACGAAGGCTGAAGTAAAACAAAAGAGGAAGTGGAATGTCAGGTCTTAGCGAGTCAGCGAAGTTAGTAAAAGAAGCGCTAGAGCAACGCGGTTTGGAAACGCCAATGCGTCCAAACAACGTAAGTCGTGAAGAGAAGAAAGAGAAGATCGAGCACCACATGCGTGAGATCTTAGGTCTACTTCAACTTGACCTTACCGACGATAGCCTAGAAGAAACCCCTCACCGCATTGCTAAGATGTACGTTGACGAAATCTTCTCTGGTCTGGATTACTCCAACTTTCCTAAAATCACAGTGATTGAGAACAAGATGAACGTGAGCGAGATGGTTCGCGTGAAGGACATCACCGTAACCAGTACTTGTGAACACCACCTTGTGACCATTGATGGCAAGGCCGCTGTGGCTTACATTCCACGTGGAAAGATCATTGGCCTGTCAAAGATCAACCGTATCGTTCGCTTCTTTGCTCAGCGTCCACAAGTACAAGAGCGTATGACTCAGCAGATTCTTGTTGCACTTCAAACGCTGCTTGAGTCCGATGATGTGGCAGTGACGATTGACGCAACACACTACTGCGTGAAATCTCGCGGTGTGATGGATGCAACTAGCGAAACGACAACAACTGCATTGGGTGGCATCTTCAAGAGCAACCCAGCAACGCGTGCCGAATTTCTGCACGGTTTACGCTAGGTAACTAAGCAAGTTTCTAAGAGGATGGCAAACGCCATCCTTTTTTTATACTTGTTTAGAAAATGACTTCATGATTTCTGGCCAATACATTTTGACGTAACCTGCCGATACCCAAACAACCAATACAGTCGCGATACTGAGCTCTAGAAAACCAAAGTCGTGTAGCCAGTGCCAGTGAGGGTGCGATTCGGCAAAAAAAGAGGTTAAGCGATGCATTGCGATAGCGCTGATCACGGAAGGAAAGGTTACTGCCGCGATAGAAGGTTGAAACTTCAAGCGAAGTAAGCGGAAGTAACATAAGTAGATCAATAAAGTCATAGTGATGGCGATCCCGGCCAATGCGCCTGTCAGTATCGGATCAGGTAAGGGAAAGTTCACCAAGTATGCTGCTAATGACAAGTTTACCGGCGCGGCCATAATCGCGAGGGTCGGTCTTGCTCGCCTTGGTAGAGAGCCGAAAAACACCAAACGATACAACACGAGTGGCAGCATGAAGAAATAAATGCCGATGCACATCATCGCTAATGTTTCGGAGAATAAGTTGTGACCTAGTTGAGAACCGGCTAGTGAACTACTGATTAGCCCCACCGGATAAAGAAACCAACTCGGTACGATATTGGACATTTTGAAGTTCATTAGCTGAAAGCTAAAAAACAGCACCATCATAGTAAAATGCAGCAAAAGCGCCATAAACCAAAGTGGATAAGCGATGATAGGCGCTACAGCGGCAAGATAATCTGCAAGGATCAGTAACGCCATACTCATTGGTGCCATTAAACTACCACTCAGCGGGTGACGAATGTCGACCATGAATAATCGTGGATTCGCGGCATATTTTATGAGTACAGGGGCGAGTAAAAGTGCGCCGAGTGACGCCAAAAATGGGCGTATCGATTCACCAATCTCAGGAACATAGAGTGCCCAAGCTTGCCCTAAACCTATCATACCTAGTGCCAACGCGGCTTGAGACGGCGGGACACTATAAAACTGCACAAGTCTTCTCCAGTTCAAATCTACTCCATTTGATTTTTGCCTGAATGAAACGAAACATGACGATTTGGATGAAATGCTCTATTTAAGTAGCGAATACTAACAAGTATGGAGAGGGGTTTCTCATGAAAGGTGGTGAGCAAATATCAGAGAATGATAATTTTGTGAGTTTGGTATCGAATATTTGGGAAAAGATGTAAAAATGCAGAGTTTATCGCTCCAAACCCTTCGATAGTCTGGAGCGAAGTGATAACAAAGAGAATGTTATGTTGATTGATTCTCCGGTAGATCCTGCTGGCGTAACTTTTCGTTTTTGATTGTGCGATGCAGCAACTGGCTGTAAATAGGTTGTCCACCCAACAATTGAGCAATAATCACAGCGCCCAAACAAGTAATGATCAATGGCAGGATTAAGTAGTAGTTATTCGTCATTTCAATCACTAACAGAATACCAGTAATCGGTGCACGTACCGTTGCAGCAAACAGGGCACCCATGCCCGCAATCGCAAATACACCAGGCTCGATATCAAGCGCAGGGAGCAAGACATCAGCACTTGCTCCGAACGCATAGCCAAATAAGGTTCCCAGAGCAAGCATAGGTGCAAAGATGCCTCCCGGCGCACCAGAACCAAAACAGAGCAGGGTTGTAATTACACGACCAAAGAAAAGCAAAACTAAAATAGATACCGAGTAGTTACCGTTAGTAATGTCAGGAATAAGGCCGATACCACCACCAGTTAGTTGGGGTACGTACAAAAGAAGCAAGCCAAACACGCCTCCCAGTAACGAACCTACAATCAAGTAGCGCTTACGATCGTTTTTGTGAATTGCGACAAAACTGTCTTGTGCCACGGTAATCAGTTTATTGAAGATCACGCCAAACACGCCAAACAATGCGCCAAGCAATAAAAACAGCCATAGGGTTTGAAGCTCTGGCGACTGGTATTGCGGCATAGTGATAACGGCGTCTTGCCCGTTAATGGCGCGAAACACTATGTTCGCCATAATGGCAGAAATGATCACTGCGCGAATTGAGATCAAAGAGTAGCGAAACTGAGGTCGCATTTCCTCCACAACGAACATAATGCCTGCGAGTGGGGCATTAAAAGCCGCAGCCAAACCGCCAGCAGCACCAGAAGCGAGCAGGGAGTGGCGGGTATCGTCATCCTTTACGCGGAATATATCGGTCACCATTCGACCTACAGCACCACCCATTTGAACGGTTGGGCCTTCACGACCCAGCACCATACCTGAGCCAAGTGCGCCCATGCCGCCGAAGAATTTTACTGGTAGAACTCGCCACCAGCGCACTGGACGAATATTATCCATTGCCCCTTCGATTTCAGGAATACCAGAACCTGCCGCTTCTGGCGCAAAGCGGTGCACAAGAAAATAGCCAATAAAAGCTAAAAGTGCGCTAATGAGAACCGCTGCCAGCCACAATGGTAGAACATTACCAATTTCGCTTCTTAACCATTCTGTTCGTGTTTCAGAAACGAAATGAACGGCAAGCTCGAAATACGTACCGACAAAACCAGCCAACGTACCTACAATGGCCGCCATAATGAGAACAGAAAATGGTGTTGACCCTCGAGAGACAAACTGGTTAATCGCATCTTTCGGTACGTGCGCTAACACAGATTTCACAATTCTCTCGCGTTTGGTCATTAACAAGCTCTCCTGTTGCTGGGGGAAGGTACGAAAGAAAGTATACGCTTCGCAGAGTCTAGACCTAATCAATAAAGATGCAATTTAGCTTTTCACTATTGAGTGTTCGAAGTGTCGCGATATTATTCATTCACTCAGATTGTGCTATTGCTCTCATAATTTAGGATAAAAAACTTGTTTTTTGAGAAAAATGAACCATGCTTTAAATGTAAAGCAACATGACTGCTTCAGAAGGAGGGATGTGAGGTTTTACACACAATTTGGATGGATTCAAACCCTACGGTAAGTCCTCGTTTTATGTTCGGGATGCATCAATAGACATCGCCGATTCGCACACTCACGATTGAGTAACGAGGTAGAGGCGCACGCACATGTGCGCCTTCTTAATTTCTGCGTTATAACTTTCATCACCATAACTTTCATCGCCACCTGCCACTATTTTTCTCTTGAACATTTTCTTGCAGTTAGTAATGTCTTGGTTCGATGTCAACCAACTAGAGCAGTGCATGCGCTTTTATCTTCGACTCTTACTTTCTTTATGTTGTTGTTCGGTAACGTTTCCGGCACTTTCAACGCCGAGCTGGTGGCAAGACACGTTGTCAGCAATGCCATATTCCAATCTAAAAGAACGTATAGAAAAAAGTGGAAGCTGGTATGGTTGCGAAGTGCAGCTGCGAGACAACTCAACGTTTATCAGCGCATTTTGTTTGGATGATTTTTCGTACTACCGGCAGCACTTGTATGGTGAAGTGATTTTGAGAAGAGAAAGTGCTCAGTTCTCGTTTCTCACTGAATACGAGTGGCAGCGTCTGAATGACTTACTTCTCAACTTAAGAAAGGATGGGTTAGTTTTACGCAGAGTTACTATCGGACAAGAACACTATGATGTCGTTGAAGCGCTGGAAAAGAAATCTTCCGAACTTGTCGATAAAGAAGTTATTTTGTTGATGAACCGCTATCCGCAAGAAGCGATTCGAAGTTTGCTTTGGGTAAAACCGGACGAGTTTCTGACGCCATCACCGTCCTTAAATGTGCACTTGCGCAGTGATGGCGAAATTATCGAGGTCAAAGTGACTCGTTTTTAGATTCTTTATGGAGAGATAGGAAGGTCGCCATTGCAGATTCGTCCAAAAAACCATCCGATTTTTTGTGAGCGCGCAGGTATTGATAGCCAGCGATTAGCTTGCGGTGTAGCTCTTCTGCATCGTCTGACAACGGCTGATTCATAACGTGTTGAAAGGCAAGTTTGTACGCATCCATATCCACGACTTCAGCACGGCGATATAAATAACCACATCCCGTTGCTAACCATTCGAGAGAGCAATTGGCGCGCATTGCAATTTGATTTGCTTTGGTTAGGCTAGGTTCACTGCCTTTAAGGTATTTGCGTATTAAAGCTTCAGACACATCGACGCGTCGAGCGAACCCGCTGATGCTTTCTTCTCCGATCAGGGTGGCTAGGCGTTGGGCAAAAGACATATTTCGTACTCCAGTTCGAATTGCGAAAGTTTACCCGTTGAGCCGGTACGAAAACAAGACTACGATGAATGCAGATCAATTGAAGGAGAAAACCCATGGTTGCAAAAGTAGTAACTGCACCAAAAGGCCCAGAGTTCTCAGAGCTGGTTCAAGGATATTGGCGTGCAGTTGAGTGGGGAATGACGGCTCAAGAGCGTTTGTCATTTCTTAAGCAACACATTGAGTTAGGCATTACGACAGTCGATCACGCCGACATCTACGGTAATTACGAGTGTGAGGCGTTGTTTGGTGAAGCGTTAGCTTTAGACAAGAGTGTTCGTGAGCAAATTCAGATCGTGACGAAATGCGACATCAATTTGTGTGGCGATAAAACGCCAGAGCGTAAGATCAATCACTACGACACGAGCTCAGCACATATCTACCAATCGGTGAATAACTCGCTAGAACGTTTGAATGTGGATGAAATCGACGTACTTTTAATTCATCGTCCTGACGTGTTAATGGATGCAGACGAGGTTGCAGAAGCATTTTCTGAGCTTCACAAAGTCGGCAAAGTGAAGCACTTTGGCGTGTCTAACTTCACCCCATGCCAGTTTGAACTGCTGCAATCTCGCTTAGGTAAGCCGTTGGTTACTAACCAAGTGGAAATCAACCCACTTAACTTTGAGGTTGCACACGATGGAACGCTTGATCAAATGCAAATGTTGCGCACGCGACCAATGGCTTGGTCTTGCCTCGGTGGTGGTTCAATTTTTAGTGGTGACAGTGAGCAAGCTGTTCGTGTCCGTAACGAATTAGAAGCAATTCGTGAAGAAGTGGGCGCAGCGAGTATTGACCAAGTAATTTATGCCTGGGTACGTCGTTTGCCATCTAACCCTATTCCAATCATTGGCTCTGGTAAAATCGAGCGTGTGCAAACTGCAGTTAATGCATTGAACATCGAACTTACTCGAGAGCAATGGTATCGCGTATGGGTGGCTTCTAAAGGTCATGGTGTGCCATAGAATTGATATCTTATCGATGAAATTATTATTAAAGGCATCCTCTAGCAGGGTGCCTTTTTAGTTTTAGCGCGTTACTGTTTACCCATTATGGAAATAGAAAGAATGAAATTCGAGCAAAAATGGGCTTTGGATGTTAGCTGCAACTTTTTGCTTACTTTGGGTGGAGGAGTTTTACCCATGTTTGTTTTATGTCACTAAACAGCGAATGTGATGCTTGCTTTTTAGTCATTTTGTTCACTCATTCATTCATATTGCGTATGCTTATTGAATAATAAAGAAATAAAAAACTCGTCAGTTTTCTCGTATTACATGCTGTAACAATCTGTTAGACTCCGGCGCAGATTGTGGAATATAAAAAGGTGATTGAATGTCTTTTCCCGTACTCATCTGTGATGATTCAGCGTTAGCACGCAAACAGATGGCGAGATCACTACCAGCCACATTGAATGCCGATATTACGTTTGCTATCCACGGAAAAAACGCGCTAGAAGAACTCGAAAAAAACGAGTTTAAATTGATGTTTCTTGATTTGACCATGCCAGAAATGGATGGCTTTGAAACACTAGAGCACATGCAACGGTTGGGGGATAAAACTCCGGTGGTTGTGGTGTCGGGGGATATCCAACCTAAAGCGAAAGAGCGCGTGTTCGCACTGGGTGCAAAAGCGTTTATTCAAAAACCGATCGCCAAAGATGAACTCAAGAAGGCGCTTAAAGAGTTGGTCGAGCCAGAACCTCGTCCTCAAATTATTACGCCTGTCTCTATTGAGTTACCGATTTTACGTCGTCGCGATATTTACATGGAAGTGGCTAACGTTTCAATTGGTCGAGCAGCCGATGCATTGGCGCGTCACTTTGATGTGTTTGTGCAACTACCTCTGCCGAACGTCAATATCTTTGAAGTGAGCGAACTTCACATGGCCCTACGCGACTTGGCGTCGCATGACAACGTATCGGGTGTTTGTCAGGGATTTTGTGGTGAAGGTATTGCTGGCGAAGCGCTAGTGATTTTGAGTGATTCAAGCGTATCTGATCTCAAAAAGTTGATGAAAGTACCAGCAGACAGCGAAGAGCTAGAAGAGCTTGAGCTGCTAATGGATATTTCTAATATTTTGGTGGGGTCGTTCTTAAATGGTTTAGGCGAGCAGTCTGAAGTCCGATTCTTCCAAAGTCCACCAGTACTCCTTGGTCAGCATATCTCAATTGACTCGATCATTGAATCTACAACTGGAGCATTCAGCCGCACGATGACATTCGAAGTGAGCTACAACATTGAAGGAACGTCGATTCGTTGTGACTTGTTGTTTATGTTTGTGGATGAATCCTTGCCGCTGCTTGATAACAAACTGTCTTATCTAATGGAGGAGTTCTAATGTTGAATATGCCAGCAGAGTTTGAACAATTCCATTGGATGGTGGATATGGTACAAAACGTCGATATGGGCTTAGTGGTCATTGATCGAGATTACAATGTACAGGTCTGGAATGGGTTTATGACTCATCACAGTGGTTTGCAGTCTCATGATGCGATAGGTCGTTCTATATTTGATATATTCCCTGAAATCCCACAGGAGTGGTTTAAATTAAAAACAAAACCAGTGTATGACCTAGGCTGTCGCAGCTTCATCACATGGCGACAACGACCTTACTTATTCTGCTGTCGCAATGTTCGACCAGTTACGCAGCAAGCGGAGTTTATGTACCAGAATGTTACGTTGAACCCAATGCGCACACCGACTGGAAAAATCAACTCGTTGTTTTTGTCTATACAAGACGCGACGGCTGAAGCTCTGATGTCTCAGAATCAATAGCGATAAAAAACTTTCTCAAAAGCCAAGGTCCGCCTTGGCTTTTTTGTATACTTATAATTGTGTTTCCCAATGCGTAGAACGTGAATATGGACTTTAATCTCGCCCTAAAACTCTACACCGCAGAGCAAGTAAAAAACGGTGAAACGCTGGCTGCGCAAATGGCTGGTGTTTCTATGTATAGCTTAATGCAACGCGCTGGTATGGCCGTGTATGAGCGCTTTTTACATCTGTATCCTAAATCAAAAAATATCTTAGTGATTTGCGGTAAAGGGAATAACGGTGGCGATGGTTACGTATTTGCATCTCTTGCGAAACAAGCTCAACTCAATGTACATGTTTTCCAAATTGGTGATGTATCTGTGCTAAAAGGTGATGCTTTGCGCGCATACCAAGACTGGCAGTCAATCGACGGTGTTAACAATGATTGGGATGAATGGAATACCGCATTGCTAGAAGCAGATGTGATCATCGATGCCATGTTAGGCACTGGTTTAAGCGGTGAGGTTCGTTCGGAGTATCGTCGCTATATTGACCAAATTAATCAAATTCATACCCCTGTGATTGCAGTCGACGTTCCTTCTGGGCTGTGTGCAAATACAGGTGCAGTTTTAGGTGATGCTATTCGTGCCGAGCATACTGTAACCTTCATTGGGGTTAAGCAAGGCTTATGCACTGGACAAGCGAGAGATCGCGTTGGCGAGCTCTACTTTTGTGGTTTAGGCGTCAATACTAAGTTTGATACTATCGAAGTAGAAAGTGCATTAGGTATTGATCATCAGGTTGTCTCAAGATTAATGCCTAAGCCAAATCCAACGGTCCATAAAGGTGACAACGGGAAGTTGCTTTGTGTTGGTGGCAACCAAGGGATGTCTGGAGCGATTCGTTTATGTTCCTCCGCTGCGATTAGAGCCGGAGCGGGTTTAACTGCCGCAATTACTCACACGAGTAGCCTTATTCCACTGCAGGTTGGTTGCCCAGAAGTAATGAGCCAGAGCATCACCGCTGACTTACTCAGGGATACTGAGAACGACTTAACTAAACGCATTCGCTGGGCTGACGTATTCGTGTTTGGTCCTGGCTTTGGAGATGATGAGTGGGCTTATCAAGCCTATCAATATCTGGCTCAAGAGCAGAAGCCTAAAGTTGTTGACGCTGATGGCCTCAATGTTCTAGCGATGCTGAGCCAGCGATGCGATGGCACTCTGGTGTGTGACAACCATCGAGTGATCACGCCGCATCCTGGAGAGGCAGCTCGACTACTAAATGTAACCATTCAACAAATAGAAAGTGACCGATACTCTGCTGCAAGACAACTGCAAGAGCGTTATGGCGGTGTAGTGGTTTTAAAAGGCGCGGGGACGCTTATTTACGATGGAACGAGAATGTACGTCTGTCTAGCGGGTAACGCCGGAATGGCGACGGGGGGAATGGGAGATGTGTTATCTGGAGTCATTGGTGCATTACTAGCCAAAGGTTTACCAATTTCTGTTGCCGCACGTTTAGGTGTGGTACTTCACAGTCATGCTGCTGATATAAACGTGAGTCAGAATGGTCAAATTGGTCTTTTGGCAAGTGATGTCGTTAGCACTCTTCGTACCGCTATCACCCAAGAGCTCTATCGAGTTTAATTAGATTTCATGCATTGCTGAGAAAATTGGTCGATTTTTTTTGAGTACTTTTTTCGAATTAGCAAGGCATCTTAGTATTAGGTGATTGAGTTTTAGGCAGATTTGAGAGGTGATGCGTTTTCATTTTAAAGGGATGACGCAAAGGTTTGCGCAATAGGTTAACTTAAACGTTTTCTTAAGTTGTTGATAATTATAAATAATGAGAAAAAATAACGACTTGAGGAGTGTTTTTGATATGCGATTATCAAGATGGTATCACAAAAAAAATTCAAATATCAGACTTGTAGGAAATAAATCACAGCCTATAATGCTGAAAACCGGAGCGTCTGCCAACGCTCCGGTTTTTTTGTGTCCGAAGAACAGTGAACTCGTCTGCCAACGAAATCACTACGCACTCTGAGATGACACATATACATATGAATCAAGGAATTACACAATGCGTATCGAACAAGAACTTAAGTTAGGTTTTAAAGATGTACTGTTTCGCCCGAAACGTTCTACCCTTAAGAGCCGTTCTCAAGTAAATTTAACCCGCGATTTTACATTCAAGCATAGTGGTCGTCAATGGTCTGGTGTGCCTGTAATCGCAGCAAACATGGATTCGGTTGGTAGCTTTGCAATGGCTAAAGCGCTAGCTGAGCATGGTGTAATGACTGCTGTTCACAAACATTACACGGTAGAAGATTGGGCTGAGTTTGCTAAATCAGCAGATAAAGCAACCCTGAATAACGTAATGGTGTCTACGGGAACATCTGACGCGGATTTCCAAAAAACCAAAGATATTATGGCGCTTTCAGATGAATTTATTTTCATTTGTATCGACATTGCAAATGGTTACTCAGAGCATTTGGTCGAATATGTTGAACGCGTGCGAGCAGAGTTCCCAGACAAGGTCATTTCTGCAGGCAACGTGGTTACTGGCGATATGTGTGAAGAGCTAATCCTAGCTGGTGCAGACATCGTTAAAGTGGGTATCGGACCAGGCTCTGTATGTACAACTCGTGTAAAAACGGGTGTTGGTTACCCGCAGCTTTCTGCAATCATCGAGTGTGGTGATGCAGCCCACGGCCTTGGTGGCATGATCGTCGGTGACGGTGGCTGTTCTTGTGCGGGTGACGTAGCGAAAGCATTCGGTGGTGGCGCGGATTTCGTAATGCTAGGCGGGATGCTAGCGGGTCACGAAGAGTCAGGCGGCGAAGTGATCGAGAAAGACGGCGAGAAGTTCATGAAATTCTATGGCATGTCGTCGAAGAGCGCGATGGATAAGCACTCAGGTGGTGTCGCTGGCTACCGTGCGGCCGAAGGTAAAACCGTATTATTGCCATACCGTGGTAGCGTTCACGGCACTATTCAAGACATCCTTGGCGGCGTTCGCTCAACTTGTACATACGTGGGTGCAGCAAAGCTTAAAGAGCTAACCAAGCGTACTACATTCATCCGCGTTCAAGAACAAGAGAACAACGTGTTCGGTAAAGAGTAAATCGACTGAATGTAACAAGTGTAAAAGCAACCATATATTGATATTTGGTGCAACCATAATTTGATATTGCCTCTTCATAAGTCTATTGCTTTTTAAGTTTATGACATTTTTGAAGAGGCTATTTTATATCTGCTTTAGGATGAAATACCTAGCTAAGTGAGTTTGTTTAACACTTCTATCATGGCGTAGGTTTTTCCAACTTGAGCATTGTAATTTCTCAAACTTAACTAAGCGGCAATGAAAATACATGCTTAACCATAGGAGCCATCGTAATCGCTAAGTCATTAAATAGGCGAGGTCTTCCAGGTTGGTTCCCTTGCTTGATTTGCTTCCATAGCTGAACAGTCTCTTAATTAAAAATGTCCGTTAACAGCGGGTGATTAAAGCTTGGTTGTTGTGTTTCCAATTGGTTGTTCTGTAGCGAGGCTGGCTGTTAGCCTAAGTATATGAGTGAACCTAGCTGCTCAGCTCATGGGTTGAAGATTTAGTTGCCTGATTTAGGAAACAAAGCTAGTACCCGGCACTAATTTGAATTTTAAGGTAATAAATCACGAATATAACAGTAGAAGTGAAAGACATGCGCTTAATCTGATTAAGCGCATTTTCTGTGTTTTAAGTTTAGTATTTCACTTCGTAGTTCAAGTGGAAGCGACGACCCGGTGCGTTGTAGTAACGTGAGTTGTTACGCTCTGATTGCGCGTACGCCGTCATGTAGTCTTCGTTGAATAGGTTTTCAACAGCGAAGCTTAACGTACCGAACGGAAGATCGTAGTCCACACCAGCGTTTGCAACGAAGTAGCTGTCTACTGCGTATTTCGCGCCAGAAGTGATTTCATCTTCTTTATCACGGTTGCCTGAGTAAACCAGCGTCATGTTGTAGCGACCGAATTCGTAAGCGTCGTAACTAATAACAGACGTTACTTTCAATGGTGCGATACGCGTGCCGTCTAGTGGTTCCCAGCCGCTGTCTTCGTTAAGTTTACGCTCACCTTCTTGCCAAGAGATCGTGCTGTCTGTACGCAGGTTAGCAAGAATGCTGTAACCAAGCGTTGCTTCCGCACCCCAAACTTTTTCTGGTGCACGAGTACTTTCTAGCGCATCGCCGGCTTCGTTTACGTTCAGTGTCGAACCTAGGTCAGATTCGCTGTAGAACGCTGCAAGAGAGTAGTCCGCTTCACCAAGGAAACCGCGCACACCCACTTCGTAGTTGTCAGTAGTAATTGGCTTGATAGCACCTTCAACTGTTGAGCTGTTGCCAGAACGAATGTCACGTAGTGCTTCGTTCGTTGACATACCTTGCGCGAAAGATGCAAACAGCTGGTGGTTGTCGGTCAGATCGTGTGTCACACCAATGTTGAATAGGAACTCGTCAAAGTACGGATCACCGCCTTGAACTTGATCACCTGCATTGTTGTGCGTGTTACCTACCGTGAAATCATCCACGCTTAGGCGAACGTACTCGTAACGGATACCGTAAGAAAGAACCGTGTTATCGCTTACATCAGTAATGAACTGTGCGAATGGTGCGATAGCAAATTGCTCTACATCCGGTGTGTTGTTGTAGAAACCGACGCTGTTTGGCTGTTTGAACGACTGTTGTTCAACGTCCATACCCCAAGTCACGAATGCCCAATCAATTTGGCTAGAGATGTTGGCTTTCACGCCGAAACGATCAAAATCTGTCTCGTTGTGGCCGTATAGCGTTTGACCAAAGGTTGGAGAATTTGGGTTCTTGTCTTTCATCGCAAGCGTGAACGTCTCAGTGTCCTGAGTCATCCAGTAACCCGTTACATCTAGCATACCTAAGCTAAAGCCCAGATCTTGGTAACGTGCTTGGTAGTTAGCGAACGTACGTGTCACATCGTTTGGTTTCGCGCCATCTTTGCCTGCAACGCCGTTGTTGTAACCAGGGCCACAGTGAACCGCTTCTGCAGGTTTGCCGTTAGCTGCATCGCCATTCGCTGCACACCAGCCTTCGTTATCAGTAATGTTACGAACGCCAACAGTCAAAGTCAGTGAGCGATCTTCGTCGATGTTACGGTTCCAAACGCCGTTTACGTTTAAGTTGTCCATGTCATCTTCGTTGTTTACCGAAGGTAGGCGGTCACCGTTAGCATCGTAGCTGCCGCCACGTTGCTCGTAACCCAGACCTAAACGCCATTGATCTTTCTTATCACCGCCAGTCGCTTCTTGGTAAACGTTCCAAGTGAACGCATCGCTACCAAACTCTTGGAAGCTTGTGCCAACTTTAGTGCGATATTCTACTGCGCCTTCTTCTGGCATTTTGGTGATCACGTTGATGATACCGCCCTGTGCGCCAAGGCCGTATACCGCAGAACCACCGCGGATAACTTCGATACGCTCAACGTTTTGCGGATCAATCGCCGACAACTCTTGGCCAAAATCTAGGAAGCTGTTGTTTTGTGCAACACCGTCAATCAATAGCAGAACGCGACGACCACGGATTTGGTTTTGACCTTTGCTGCTCAGGTTACCGTGAACAGAAGTCCCCATACCTGGAACCAAGGTTGAAAGCACATCGTTGATGCTGCGGCTTTGGTTCAATTGAGATTGAAGTTGTGCTTGGTCGATAACGGTCACAGAGCGAGGAACGTCGTTAAGCAGCTGTTGAGAACGGCTTGCGGTAACAACCATTGTTTCCATTGCTTGGACTTGGTCGTTACTTTCCGCTGAAACGCCGAAAGGTGAAAGAGTAATTGCACTTACCACTGCAATATTTAGCTTAGATAGTTTGAGTTTCATAACTTCCTGCAACTAAAAGTTGTCTTTTATAAACTTGTTAATAAATTGATTTAGCTAGCGATTATTGAGCACTTTGTAATTACGTGGTAGTCTAGCACGCAAAGAAGTAATGTAAATATCAATAATTATCATTTGTAATTTAATGGGCAATTTTACAGCAGTCGTTATCATTTCAATAATTAGCCAAATGCTGTCTATTCAGCTTGCTTATGCAAGTGGATTAAACGCATCAGTTGTCGATGATCTAGACCATACTATTTCGACGTCGAGTGTGACCCATTTTCCGCGTGTTGCAAGCGTATCTACTTTTGGTGCAGAGCTAGTAATAGCAATGGGTGAGAAGCCTGTTGGTGTGTCCGATTACCCTGGTGGATTTCCTCCTTATCTTTCTGCTTTAAATGACGTCCCAAGTCTTGGTAATCGTTCAAGAACCAGCTTTGAAGCTTTGTACGATGTGAAGCCAGATTTGGTTGTTGGTTTGGGGCGAATGTTAGAGCCTTACTATCAGCGCTTCGTCGAAATCGCACCGCCTCTCGGTTTTGATTTGATTACTTTAGAAGACAGTTTTTCTGCAGTAGAGCGTGCAAGCATGGCAATGGGGCGAGAAGAGCAAGGGAAATCACTAAACATATGTTTTCAGACTTTTCTTGATGAAATGCAATCAAAGCTCGGTAATAGACAGTTTTCTGGTTTGTTTTTGACAAGTGCAGGCGTCACTCCGCGAGCATACTACTCACACTTTATGTCCGTCGCTCTTATGGAAAAATTGAATATCCGAAGTGCGAATGGTGACTCGCCGTACGCGACGAAAACGCCTTTTTCTGGGCAAGTGGGTCTTGAGTGGTTGGTGAAACTCGATCCCGATGTGATTTTCATGTACCAGAACGCCGAGCCACAATTTACCGAATCGAAAATTTGGCAAAGCCTAAAAGCGGTGAAGAACAATCGAGTTTACTTGGTTGATATGACATGGCGAGAGCCAGAAGGGCCGCTTTCACGAATTTGGGTTGCGATGGATATCGCCCACAAAGTGTATCCCGATCTTTTCCCTGCGCCTTCTGTTGAACGAGTTTATGAGGTGATCAATGGCTCATGTTCTTAGGATAACCAAACCAAGTGTGGTGATGGTTCGCAGTTTGGCGACGGCTTTGTTACTAGCTGTGGTTTATGTGTCTTTGTCGAGTGGCATTTACCATTTTGATGCCCAGCAGATCATGGCGTTTTTGATTTCTGATTCAAGCAGCCAAGCATCTTTAGTGTTTTGGGAACTACGTTTACCTCGCACCTTAATCGCACTCTTTGGTGGGGCGGCGTTGGCGGTATCCGGCTCGCTCATGCAAGACATCGTTCGCAACCCGTTAGCGTCTCCAAACCTGACAGGTGTGATGTCTGGCGCTGCGCTTAGCGTGTTAACGGCGACCATGTTCTTGCTGCCATTGCCAACTTTGTTTTGGGGGATTGTAGGTGGTTTGCTTGGCGGTGCCATTACCTTATCCATTAGTTGGAAACAGGGCGTCACACCAGCGCGTTTGGCGTTAGCTGGCATTTCCGTGAGTGCGTTTTGCCAAGCAGCGGTGGCCTACATTCTTCTGTCGGATCGCGTAGACAGTGAGTCACTGTTTTTCTGGTTAACGGGCAGTAACGCAGGCGCGACTTGGTCGGTGTTTACGCCGCTTGTTTATACCGTCATTCCTGCGTTTATCTTGCTTGCGGTGACACATCGACAGCGTGGTTACTTACTGTTGGATGACACCGTTGCTCGTGGTCTAGGTATCGCGATTAACCGTTATAGATTGGCGTTTGGTTTTGTCTCTGTCGTGCTTACTGCAGTTGCGGTTGGTGCATTTGGTCCTGTTGGCTTTGTTGGCCTTGTTGCCCCTCATCTCGCACGCATGATGGGATTGGGGCTTGGCGGTGCAGCTGTGATTGGTGCGGCACTTGTCACCGCAGCGGACCTCCTTTCTCGAACCCTGCTTATGCCGTTGGAAATTCCTATTGGCGTCATTACCGCGACTTTAGGTGCGCCTTGGTTTCTTATGTTGATTGTTCGTAAGCTGAGAGGGAATTAATGAAAACACGTTTCCTATTCCCTTGCTTGGCATTGCTGGTGTTCGCTCCTGCACTGTTTATCGCTTCTAACCCAGAGCTTAGACAAGCAGGCGAGCTGTTTATTACTCACGGTACTTATCACCCATTTTGGTCGCTAACCCTACCAAGGTTTTTGCTGGCAATAATGGCGGGTATGATGCTGGCAGTATCAGGCTTATTGCTGCAAACCACCCTCAAAAACCCGTTGGCAGATAGCGGTATTTTAGGTGTGAACGCTGGTGCTTCTCTTGGTGCCGTCTGTGCGATTTTGTTGCCCGCATGGTTTAATTGGAAAATCACTACAGAAATCGCGTTGCTGCTGTTTTCAATGGCGGGTGGTTTGCTCAGTGCGATTCCTGTTTTGATCGTGAGCCGAATCGGAAATACCAGTCTCACTCTACTCACAGGTGTGGCGATCACGGCGATTCTTGGCGCGTTGAGTTCGGCGCTGATCTTCACTATTGGTCAGGGTAAAACCGACATCGCATTGCAATGGATGGCGGGTGGTATGTATGGACGAGGTTGGGAGCAAGTAAGTTATCTTCTGCCTTGGTTCTTGGCCTGTTTAGCGTTCATTGTTTTGGTGTATTTGCCATTGAAATGGGTACGTTACGATGACGCGATTTTGCGTGGCATTGGTATCAACGGTGCTCTGCTGCGTTTGGGGATTCTGTTAGGTACGGTACTTATTACTGCGCCTGCCGTCTCAGCAGTTGGGCCAATTGGTTTTGTGGGATTGGTGATTCCGCACATTGCACGTTTGCTCAGTGCGAATGATCCTTTACGAACCATGTTTACGACTTTGATTTTCGGCGCTGGCTTCCTCGCTCTTTCAGATGTTTTAGCCAAAAACTTACTTTTCCCAACCGAAATTCCAGCGGGCGTGATTACCGCACTGCTTGGTGTGCCATTTTTCCTCTTCTTGTTAAGGAAACACTCATAATGACCCTATCTTCACAAGGGCTTGAAGGGCAATCGCTCACCTCAGGCTACAACGATACGATGATCTTGAACGATGTGAACATCCGTCTTCAAGAAGGTAAGGTAACGGCGTTCATTGGCCCAAACGGGTGCGGTAAAAGTACGTTGATGAAGACCTTAACCGGTGCGATCAAAGCGAAAAAAGGCGACGTGATCTTTAAAGGTAAAGCGCTTAACCAATGGAAGCTCAAAGATCTCGCTAAGCACATTGCGATTCTGCCTCAACATCCTACGGCGCCAGAAGGTGTCTTGGTCGAGCAGCTTGTTGCGCTTGGTCGTGTTGCGCATCGCAAGTGGTATCAGGGCAATAGTGAACGTGACCAAGAAGTGATTACTGAGTCACTTGCTTCTGTCGGATTGGCTGGTTACGAAAAGCGTGTAGTGAGTACGTTGTCGGGTGGTGAGCGTCAGCGCGTTTGGCTGGCAATGTGTTTGGCGCAAGAAGCTCAGTGGTTATTGCTGGATGAACCAACCAGTTATCTCGATTTAGGTCACCAACTCGAGTTACTTGAAGTGCTCGACAAGTTGAACAAGGAACGCAACTTAACCATCGTTTATGTTCTCCATGAACTCAGCCAAGCTGCGCAGTTCTGTGATGAACTGGTACTAATGAAAAAAGGTCAGATCTTAAAACAGGGTGCGCCTTTGGACGTGCTTACTGAATCGACCCTTGAATCGGTGTTTAAAGTGGAAGGAAAAATGGAAGTCATTGATGGCTACGTTTACTGTTTACCAAAAGCTTATGTTCGTGAGGAAGTGCGTTAATGGAAAACCTGTTTAATCAGTTTCGTACTTTGGTGGCTTTGCCTGAGAATGTTAAAGCGCTGAGTATCACCGAGCAGCAAGCCATCTTGAATCGACACGAACCTTTCTTCCGCTTACGTTTTGTTGAACAGCCGAAAGGCATTAAAGCCAGTGAATGGTTTGAGCGTGAGTTTCCTGCTGTCGTGCAAGATTACGCTAACTCTATTGAGGCAAAGCTGCCATTTGCCGTGCCGATTTGGCAGAAAGTGTTCAACGCGATTTTGCTGACGTCGCTGGTCGGTCACCGTGTGGTGTTTGACCGTGTGTTGCAGTTAAAACTCGATGAACTGTATCTGACCATTGGTGAAGACCATCGTGTCGCAAGCATTGAAGTGTCGAGTGCAACGCCTTTCTTTGCTCTTGAGAGTGGTAACGAAAATGCGATGCAAGTGGAATCGGAACAGGCCTTAGATGAGAAACTCGCGCAGGTCATTACGACGCTCTCGGAGCCATTGGTGCCGTTGTACAAAAAGCAGAAAGTCAGCCCGAAAGTGTTTTGGGGTAATGCCTTGTATGCGTGCGATTTGGCGTTTTCTAAACTTGCGTATCAGCCATTAGCCAATGACATGGTAGAGCTAGACGTGCAAGCGGCATCAAAGTGGCAGCAAACCCTATTTAACGCGGTAACACCAAAAGGCGGTGAGTTAAACGCGGTAAAAAAGGTGACCTTTAATGGTTTTCAAAAGCTCTACGTGAGACGAGAAACGTGCTGTCTGAAATACAAAATTGAAGGCAAAGAGAAGTGCTCAACCTGTAACTTGCATGATTCAGAAATCCAAGAAAACATCATGCGTATGAACATGCTTGGGTTGTTTCAGTAAAATCGATAAATTATCATTTTTTATTGACCACATGTAATTTCAGTAAAAGTCGCTTATTTGAAAAGGTTTTATGTGATTTAGAGCAAAGTTATGGTCTACTGTAGTTGCGGATAAATGGCAGTAGGAAGAATACACGAATCGAAGTGGCTGTTGTTACCTATTTGACTGCTCATACCGTTGCCATTCCGCTGTTAACTCTGCTTTTTCTTTTCTCGCTGCAATCAGCATTTCTATATTTACGTCAGTGTTTGGGTGCCTTTGAATGTATCGCTCGTAATCAACCGGAACACCATTGATGTGCAGTTCAAGATGTAAATGCGGCCCTGTTGTTCTTCCTGTGTTACCCGTTTTCCCTATCACTTGTCCTCGGCTAATCTTCTCACCAACATGGACGTTGCGCTGAGATAAGTGTAGGTAGCGTGATACAGAGCCATTTGTGTGGCGGATATTAATGTAGTTGCCTGCAAAACGGTTGTAGCGGGACTTTAAAACGATGCCATCAGCAATACTACGAATCGGTGTACCTACAGGTGTGGCATAATCAGTGCCTAAGTGCGGAGTCGTTATATTGGTCACTGGATGTGTTCGCTTTAAGTCATAGTCAGAGCTCACTCTGTAGTTTTTATCAAAGGGTGAAGAAAACATGAACTGATTATTTATCGACACACCATGCTCATCAAATACGTTACCGTGACCATCATTGATAATAAATAAATCAGTTTTACTGCCTAAATAGTAAAAAGAACTAATGTAAGTTTCATTTTTACTATTTAATTTAGTTCTTAAGATAAAGTTATCACCTCTTTTAATAGAGTCAATAATATTAAACTTGCTTTTGATAAGTACTAATAGCAAGTTGATCTCTTTTTGACTCACTCCTGATTTTAATAATGAAGCGACAAAAGAGTATTCAACAACACCGATAGTGATTTTTTGCCTACGAGTATTCTTTTTAATTGGTGGCTGCACATTCTCACTTTCGAATTCTAAAGGCTTGATGGTAGGTAGCCTATCCACAGGAGTGAGGAAGTAGTGAGAAAGCGATACGCTAATCAATATGATTAACGCAGTAGTGATAAGGGCTACGGTAGGAGCTTGCACACTCCTTTTTATTATTAAAATAGTCATTAGTTTTGTTGGTTTATCAATACTGACAGTTGTGCGTAGAGTATAATATTTTAAATAAAAACTAGCATTAAAGCATGAGTAATTCCTCTGTTTTAACTAAGTTAATAATTATAGGATGTAAAAATAATTTTAATAATTCAGTTAAAGTGACGGTTGGCTTGGTGTTTATGCCTATTTTGTTGGTGTTAATGTCACGTTGAGAAAATATTTTTCAATAATATAATCTCGGGAAAATATATTTTGCCAAATTACTATGTTCGCTAAAAATACGCTGAAATTAACATTAGGTCTTACGCTTACATCTCTTTTATTGAGTGCATGTGGTGGTGGTGATGGAGGAGACAACACACCTCCAGCTAGAAGCAAAGGAAGCATTTCCGGTATGGTGTTTGACGCCCCAGTCAATGGCGCCAAGATTGAGGTTTTCGAGTTCAAAAATGGAAACTTAGGTCGGAAGTTGGCTAACACTACGTCTGATGCCTTCGGAAACTATCTGCTAGAGTTTGAATCGTCGTCAATGCCTCTTTTTGTTGTTGCAAAAGAGGGGAGTTATACCGATCCGTTTACAAATGAAACGGTATCTGTGAGTAATGCGAAGACACTTAAATTTGAAGGTGTTGTGAACTTTAAAGAGGGGAGTGAGCAAAAGTTAATGCTTACTCCGCTGTCGAACTTGGCAGCAGGCTTGGCAAAGTACAAAATTTCTCAGGGGGCCACAGATAAGAGTGCCTTTTCAACCGCTTTGGATAGTATCAATAGCATGTATGGGTTTGACGTAAATGAGACCAAACCTATTGATATAACCAAAGGTGGGCAAAGCAGTTTTGCTAGTGCTGGGCATCAATACGGCGCTTTATTAACTGCATACTCGTCTTACTCTTACGATCTTATAAAAAAATACGGCAACAGCGATAACGTCTACACTTCAATGCATTTCGCCGACATCCAATATCGGGATGTTATTGCAGATGGTGTTCTTGATGGTCTTGAAGTGAGCAAGACTTCAGGAGCAGTGACTCCCCTCAGCTTTGGACAGAAAAAGATAAACAGCGACGTTTACACACGTGACTTATCTCAGCACGTTTTGATCGTGGTAAACGACCCAAGTATCAATATTTCAGGTACTGATGCTGCCGACTATGTCGACTTTAGTAAGAGGCTTAATGACTTAGGTACATATGGCAGTACAGATGGCGTCATTCCTCCGCGAGATGGGACGGAGATTGATACCACAGCGCCTATCGTGACACGCATTGACCGTGATGTACTTGCTGGCACCGATAAAGTTGATCTAAAAATTGTTGATGACATCGGTGTAGAAGACGTATCCGCCTTTATTCAGTATCAGATTAATGGCTCTTGGTCTGGTGAATTTCAATGTAACGACATACAAGATTTTGGAAGCACATTCTGTTCGGTTGAATTTGATGATTTTGAAGTTGGCCTTCGAGAGACCAACGTTAAAGTTAACATTAATACCAAAGAGATCGATAGTGTAGATATGAACCCTGCCACAGGGCTCTCAAACGTAACAGCAGCACGGTTAGTCTTATATACAGCGGATGTACTGGGTAATGAGTTAATTCCAGGCAGCCATTCGGGTCTTCATATCAACTTTGAATGGGATAACGATGCGCCTGTTATCGATATTACATCGGCGAGTGCAATTAATAACCAACTTAAAGAATACGTTCTGAAAGGGGTTGTAAAAGAAAGCTCGCAAGAGATTAGTTCGGTCAGTATTTCATTTAAAGATGGCTTACATGAGGGCGTCACATGTTCTCCTGTCACTGTAGAGTCTGGAAATGCTTGTGAGTTTAGTAAGGCTTACCCAACTGATGAATTCCTATCTACGACGGTCTTTGAGGTTCGAGCGAGGGATAGCAAAGGCAATACGGGCTCTGCGCAGCATGCAGTAAGTCGTGACGATCAAGCGCCAGCACAGACGATAACCTATCCTGAAGGTACGTCAATGACGTACGTAAATGTGGGTTTAGATGGTGAACGAACCACTTACGAT
This sequence comes from Vibrio sp. D417a, assembly GCF_030248595.1. NCBI lineage: Bacteria > Pseudomonadati > Pseudomonadota > Gammaproteobacteria > Vibrionales > Vibrionaceae > Vibrio > Vibrio sp. D417a. The sequence continues at coordinate 401,749 of NZ_JAHGAM010000001.1, forward strand.
GGTATCTACTCTCAAGATACGTACACCCCAGACAATGTTCAAGCAAGCCGCGATTTCCTGAAGATTGATTATGCGTACGCAAGTTTAGGGATTCAGAACTCATTAAAAGGGATAGATTTTAGTAACTTCAACGCTAATTTATTGAAAGAGAATAAAATCCCTTATGTTCGTGTGAAAGTTTCAGACGTAAACACCGATACGGTTTTAGGCTCCAACGCTAATAAGCTTAAGCTCGTCGTCAAGTACTTCGTAAGCCAAAACAACGATAACAACTACTCACTTCAGCAAGTTATTGACACAACCGCATCCGATGACGATTACATCGCAAAAATTCCGCACGAAACGCTGTTAGATAGCAATGGGCGAGTAGAGGATGTCATCTATTACATTCCTTTTGTAAGAGATATTTTGGGTGACAGCTTTAAATCGGTATCAGAAAACAGTAGTCAAAAGTTAGTCATTCAAACCGTCGATGAGTCTGATAACGAAAGCACTCCAAGAGAAGTATATTTTAGAAGTAGCTTTGACCTACCAACCATAAAAGTGGTGACACCATTTATTGGTGCGCGAGCTCAACTTGAAGGGTTGAGCCCAAGTGGTGAATTCACTTCACTTGCAAGTTGTACCACTATCCAGCAACTGGAAAGTGACCAGTCTATGGCTCTTGACGTAGCGAGCTGTGAAACCACAACTGACGTAGTGAATTATGATTTCATGCGTGTTCGTTTAATTGGTATCGAAGGTAGTGAGCCATACTATTACCAATGGAAAAGAGATCCAGGGACCAAGAAAGTAACGGTTGACTTAAACAAGGCCAATATTGGTGTGTATTTTAAGCTCAAAGGTTCTCAAACTTACTATATTACTGAACTATCGACATATCAGACTGGTTTGTTTGATTTCCAGTGGGATCAAGTGACAGCGGGAGAGAAAACTTCAGAACGTGCGATTCAAATTCTTGATGAGGTGCGCTACGCGTTATCAGGTACGAATAACAACTCATTCTTTGGGTTTGATCCAACGGTTGTGTCTTATGCAACCAATGAAATGCTTACGACTAAAGCGATTCCAGACAAGCCATCAAATGACTATCTACACCGATTCCTTGTTGAAGCAATTGATAGTATTGCCGAGAGAATGCCAAGAAATAACTCATTAGATTTTGCATCTGCTATTTACGATGATTTTAGCTACGATGGAAAAGCAAATGGTATAGGGGCCGGAGGAAGTCAAGTTACGCTCGATTCTTACACGTTTGGCGCTGAAACTTACCGAAAAGATCTGGCGCAATCCTATTATGAAATCATGGCGAGCAAATACGGTATTGAGACCAATATCGCGCAGCTCTATGCTGATGATATTTCGATGGCTAATCCTGACTTAAATGGTAAGAACATTTTTGATACAGAGGGTAGCAGTATCGATACCTTGCCGCCGCAGCCAAAATTAACCATTGAAAGCGGTAGAGAGACGATGGTTGGTAATAGGCTTTATATCGCTGGCGAGGTTGTTTCTAAAATTGTCCTAGACGATCCTTCTGGTATTGTAGGAACCGACGCTTACGGTCCGAAGTTTAGCACGATGTGGTATCAAGCTAATGAGCCAAATATTGAAATACCACTGGACATCAACATCGTAGAAAACTCAGACAGCAGCAATGCTTATCGAAAAGAGTACTTCTTCACCCTTAACTCCCAGTCTAGTGAACTAAAAGATATTATAGAGTTTGCCGTGGAGACCAGTGCTATGGACCCACATGGCAATGCGTATGGTTACAATGGTAAATCTCCGTTTATAGAATCGGTGTTTATTGATAACGACTTCCCTAAGGCCAGTTACCTTCCACCGAATGATGTCGATGGTAAACCTGTAGAAAACGGTATTTATTTAAATGCGAACAATACTCATGAATTAACCTTCAAGGTTGAGGATATTGTTGGTGATAAGCTTGCCTCGAGGGGCCTTGTTTTCTATCAGCAAACCGGTGAAAAAGTAACATATACACCAGAAAACTTTGCAAGTAACTCGAAAGACGCGTTTAAAGTCAAACTATGTACGGGCGAGATTTGTTCAAATCAAGGCTCTACGATTTATCCTGGTGATGGAGATTGGTTAGTTGTTGCAGCAGCAGAGGACAACTTAGGTAACTCCGTTTCAGAGTTAACTAGCACCGCTCCGAGATTCAATATTCGTATCGACTCTGAAGCCCCTATTGTAAAAAGTGAGCAGGTTCAAAGCCGTTTAGGTGGTAATAACCAATGGACACCTGTCATTGATTGGGGGACGTTAAGCTCTGGCAATAACGTAAAAATAGATTTGCGCCGCGGATCTGGTCAGGCTCTGACATTAGAAAGCTGTGACCCTCTAACAGAGGCGTGTGACGTACCATACCTAGTTGGTGAACAGCCTGACGTCAAAGTCCAACTGGTTTCAAAAGCATTTGATTACGATGAATGGAATGAATTTTACGTCACTGCGACGGACAACGCTTACCCTGCCAATGTTAGTACAACAGGGAAATTTACCTTCCAAGTCGATAACAAAGGCCCTGAAATCATCCTAAATACGCCTTGGGTTGAAGACACATTGTCCAAAGAGAACTATGTTATAGGGCGTGAGTTCAACGTGCGATTTAAATCCGTAATAGACGATTCAGACCTTGAGCAAGTCTCGCTGTATCAAAGTGGTAAAGATTCGCCAATTAAGACAATTGTGCCAACGGATTCATCTAAAGAGTTTGTCATGTCTCTTATCAAGAGTGACACAGATAAAATAGACATTTCTGAAGATGAAAAAACAACGTCATTGTATGTAAAAGCAACCGATATTTATGGTTTTGAGTCTAGTTCTAACGCGCACAAGGTTATTCTTGATCGTGATGGACCAACATTAGGATTAAGTGGTTTCAATGCGAATGACTACTACTTAGGTAACTATGTCTTTGACCTAACGGCGCTAGACCTAAATGCTAACGGTGATGTTTCAATTAATGGCGTAAATAGAGAAAGCCTAGAGTATTGGACGTTTAGCGATCTGGAACCATTACCTGGCTCTCCTGGTACAAAAATCAATGAGGATCTCAAAGTGAGCCTTGGTGATTTAGGTACGGGTACACACAAGATTCGTTTAAAAGGGTCTGATGTTCGTGGCAACACAACCTTAACCAGTGATGAGCAAGATTTTACCGTCAAAGTGTACAACTCAATCCCGCAGGTGACGCTGGCGATGAGTTACACGGATGGAACGCCAATTACAAACAACACCATCTATCAAGATGGGAATATCGTACTTACGCTTGATATTGTTGATGATAGTGGCGTTGATCGAATTGACTCAACGTATAGATTCTCTGGAGAGCAAAACGGGACTAACTTTACGTTCTCAGAAACCGCAGATGGCACTTGGACTGCAACGTTGCTTTCTACACAAATTGCCAAAGATGGTAATTATGAACTTGATATCAAAGTTTATAACAAAGTTCGTTACCTTGATGAAAAAGACCGAAAGGTTGGAAAAGTAAACCAAACCTTTAGCGTACAGCGTGAAGGCGTGGTTCTAACAGTTGAAAGCCCGCTGGACTTCCAAAATTACTTATCTGATGGTGTTCTTGATGTCACCTTTACTACATTGAGTGCGGTCAAAGCCAAAACGTTAGAGTGTTGGGTTCGTGAAGAATACAACTCTCTAGATGCGCCACCAACTAATGAGCAACCAACTTCTGGTGTTATCAACGTATCGCAAGAACCTTACAGTTGTAGTGTCAATGTTGGGCAAAACATGACCAAAGCACCTGTCACTTTGATCACTAAAACCTTGGGTACAAATGGGCGTGAAACGATCAACAAGTTCAATTTCTCGATGGTGGATATTGATGCACCGACAGTCGTGGATGGTAACTCATACAGTTTTAAAGGAAGTGATGTTTGGTTTGATGAAGCTTTGAAGAAGAAGATGCTCACATTTGAGCTCTCTTTTAATGATGCTTTATCAGGCGTGAATACCGAAAGTTCAGATGAATATCCAAAGTTGGTTCGTAATCTTGGCAACAAAGCTTATACACCAACGACTTGTGCCAAAGGTGTTGGAAATATCAAGTGTACGTATTCTGAATCCTATGCCGATATTATTGATGGCCTGAGTACAACTCAAGAATACAAAATCAAGAACTTATCTGATTTAGCAGGAAACTTGACGCCAGAGCACGATCTACTGCTTGAATTACCTAAAGGTTCGGTAGTCGTCGAAATTACTGATCCGGTTGGAAACACAACCATTAATGGTCAGCAGCTTGTCGCCAAATTCAGAATTAAGCTGTATGAAAACTCTAGACTAGACAATGTGATGGCCAGATTTGGAACGGAATCCTACAACTATAAAGATAACCCGGAGAAGTTTGCACAATTAGAGGTGTGTGCAGATGACCCAACCTACAAGTGTTCAACATTTACGAGTGAACTTCCTAGCGATGCGGATGGAAAAACGATCAGGACAACGATTATCGCAACGGATGTGTGGTCGAGAGTCGGTGAAGCGACCGTTGATATTAAAGTTGACAATACATCTCCAAGTGTTGGCGATGAGATTATCGTAACTGAATCGCCAACAAATCCAGATAACGTTCGTTTTCGTTTCGACATAACGGACACTGGTAGCAGCCTGGCAAAAGTAAACTATTCGGTTTTAAACCCAAGCTATCAAGAAGAAAGAGTAGAGGATGGGAACGGTTCATCTACGTACTTTGAACTATCAAAATCTCAGTTAGAGGGGCGTGGTTCAATCACGGTTGATATCAAAGCGACAGATAGCGTCGGACTGTATTCTGATATCAGAAAAGTCATTGATATTAGTGTTCCTAAAGTCACGATTGATTTCGATGGAATTACGAGTTTGCAGGGTGGGAAACTGTTTTTAACCAAGGCGAGCCAGCCATTCACGGTATCTACGGTGGAAGGAGAAAGAGTGAAAGCTTCACAGTATTCTGTGGAGCTTATTCCAAGCCTCGGTGATTCCTTGCGTTACTCAGGTGATGTTATCTCATCTAGTGGTAATGGAATGATGAACTTTGCCGTCGATAACCAAGGGTCATATACCCTTAAAGTGACAGTGACGGACTCAGTTGGAAGAGAGAATACAAGCTTTGAATTACTAGGCAAAAGTTATGATGGAAAGGTTATAGAATCTATTGTTGATTATGACGCTCCAAGTATTTCGGGCTTAAGTGCTAATCAAACCTCTAAGGTGCCGACAAACGATAAGTATCAACTAGAAATTAGTGCATACATTACAGATAAAAATTTAAATCTCGTCACGTCAAAAGCGGTGAGTGGTGGCAGCACTGTGGCTCCTCAAGCGATTACTGAGCCAACAACCGAAGCGGGGCCTTATGTCATAAGCTACTTGTTACCGAAAGGCGATCATACGATCACGGTAGCAGCAACAGACAAAGTGGATAATAAGAACGAGAGTTCTATTGACGCACATGTGGAAGCTGCAACCGTTCCCGGGCTAAGTATATCTACTGCTTCAAGCGCCCCTCTTTTTGGAGGTGAAGAGATTACACTTACGTTTAACTTTACAGAAAAAGTTACTAACTTTGATATCTCAGATGTCCACCTTGTCGCTAGTGATAACGGTGCAACAGGAACGTTAAAGCAAGATACGTGGTCCACTTCAGACAACGTTACGTGGACGGTTAATTACATCAGTCCAGAAAAGCAAGATAAAAACATAACAATACAGGTAGAGGATGATAGCTACCAAAGTATCAACACCATTCCTGGAAAAGGAAGCAGTTTAAGTATCGCGGTTGAAGGAACCTTACCAAAACTGACCAATGTGACATTTAACCCCGAGCATCAGAGCGTGGGGCAAAGCGTGAGTGTCTCGCTTGAGTTTGATAAAGAGCTCCAAGAGGCGACCGCTACGCTTGGCGGCAATCGCATTAGTTCTCTGTCAGCAACGGCAGATAAAAAGGTCTGGGTTGGTGATGTACAAGTTCCGAGCACCGCGCTGTTAAGTGTCGACTTGGTTGTTAGTCAGTTTAAAGATTTGACTGGCAACATAGGTGAGGATAACACCGCTCACGAATTGCCAATCACGCCAACCTTAGCTATTACGCCAGTGGGCAGTGTGGATGAAACGCATGCCGCCACGCTACAATTCGAAGGTACGTCGACACGTTTTGACGGCCAGTCCCTGCGTCTTGAAGTGAAAGCCCAAGGCAGCGCGACGGTATTGAAAAGCAGCAGCGCGACAGTACAAGCCGGTGGCACTTGGACCAGTAACGCGATTGATATGAGTCATCAAACCAATGGCACTTACATCGTGATGGTGACGGGGACGAATTCAGCGGGCATTGAAGTGAGTGAAAGCCAGAGCTTTACACTCGCGCAGTCTCTGCCAACGCTGACTAACGTGACGTTTACGCCTGAGCACCAAGCCATCGGCCAAAGCGTGACGGTAACGCTGGAATTCGATAAAGATCTGCAATCCGCCGCAGCGGAGTTAGGTGGCACGACGATCACCTCGTTAGTGGCAACCGCGAACCCAAGTGTTTGGACTGGTGATGTGGTGGTACCAAGCACGTCAGAGCTCAATGTGGCGTTGCGGGTTAGTGACTACCAAGACTTATCAGGAAACACCGGTAGCCAGAACACGGCTTACTCCATGCCGATCACACCAACCTTAGCCATCACGCCGGTGGGCAGTGTGGATGAAACGCATGCCGCCACGCTACAATTCGAAGGTACGTCGACACGTTTTGACGGTCAGTCCCTGCGTCTTGAAGTGAAAGCCCAAGGCAGCGCGACGGTACTAAAAAGCGGCAGCGCGACAGTACAAGCCGGTGGCACTTGGACCAGTGACGCGATTGATATGAGTCACCAAACCAATGGCACTTATACCGCGATGGTGACGGGGACGAACTCAGCGGGCATTGAAGTGAGTGAAAGCCAGAGCTTTACACTGGCGCAGTCTCTGCCAACGCTGACTAACGTGACGTTTACGCCTGAGCACCAAGCCATCGGCCAAAGCGTGACGGTGACGCTGGAATTCGATAAAGATCTGCAATCCGCCGCAGCGGAGTTAGGTGGTACCACGATCACTTCATTAGTGGCAACCGCGGACCCAAGTGTTTGGACTGGTGATGTAGTGGTACCAGACTCGTCAGAGCTGAATGTGGCGTTACTAGTTCGTGACTACCAAGACTTATCAGGGAATACCGGTAGCCAGAACACGGCTTACTCCATGCCGATCACGCCGACCTTAGCTATTACGCCAGTGGGCAATGTGGATGAAACGCATGCCGCCACGCTACAATTCGAAGGCACGTCGACACGCTTTGACGGTCAGTCCCTGCGTCTTGAAGTGAAAGCACAAGGCAGCGTGACGGTACTAAAAAGCGGCAGTGCAACAGTACAAGCCGGTGGCACTTGGACCAGTGACGCGATTGATATGAGTCATCAAACCAATGGCACTTATACCGTGATTGTGACGGGGACGAACTCAGCGGGCATTGAAGTGAGTGAAAGCCAGAGCTTTACACTCGTGCAACCTCTGCCAACGCTGACTAACGTGACGTTTACGCCTGAGCACCAAGCCATCGGCCAAAGCGTGACGGTAACGCTAGAATTCGATAAAGATCTGCAGTCCGCAGCGGCGGAGTTAGGTGGTACAACGATCACTTCATTAATGGCAACCGCGGACCCAAGTGTTTGGACTGGTGATGTGGTGGTACCAAGCACGTCAGAGCTCAATGTGGCGTTGCTTGTTCGTGACTACCAAGACTTATCAGGAAATACCGGTGGCCAGAGCACGGCTTACTCCATGCCGATCACGCCAACCTTAGCTATTGCGCCAGTGGGCAGTGTGGATGAAACGCATGCCGCCACGCTACAATTCGAAGGTACGTCAACACGTTTTGATGGTCAGTCCTTGCGTGTTGACGTGAAAGCCCAAGGCAGCGCGACGGTATTGAAAAGCAGCAGTGCAACGGTACAAGCCGGTTGCACTTGGACCAGTGACGCGATTGATATGAGTCACCAAACCAATGGCACTTATACTGTGATGGTGAAGGGGACGAACTCAGCGGGCATTGAAGTGAGTGAAAGCCAGAGCTTTACACTCGCGCAGTCTCTGCCAACGTTGACTAACGTGACGTTTACGCCTGAGCACCAAGCCATCGGCCAAAGCGTGACGGTAACGCTGGAATTCGATAAAGATCTGCAATCCGCCGCAGCGGAGTTAGGTGGCACGACGATCACTTCATTAGTGGCAACCGCGGACCCAAGTGTTTGGACTGGTGATGTGGTGGTACCAAGCACGTCAGAGCTCAATGTGGCGTTGCTTGTTCGTGACTACCAAGACTTATCAGGGAATACCGGTAGTCAGAACACGGCTTACTCCATGCCAATTACACCGACAATACACCTAGACGTTATCAACGATGTTACTGGAGTGGAAAGCGTGACAGTAAGTGGTAGCAGTGAACGGTTTGAAGATGGTGAGTTCATAGATATTAAAGCAGTCGACGCTGATGGTACAGAAGCCACAGGCATGGCTACCGTGCTTTCAGACTCATGGACAACTGATTTAGATCTCTCAGGACTCAAGGAGGGTGTAGTGACGATTTATGTAAATGGTACCAACAAGCTTTCCGCCTCTGCGGAAGAGGCTCAAGCAACATTTAACTATGATCGTTTCGCAAGTACAGCCTCCTTAGGTGCTGTTTACAACCGATATTTTAGTGATAACAAAACTTTAAAAAATGCGGCATAAATAAAGCGAGCGTTTAGCTCGCTTTATTTCTTTGGGACTTTTTGTGATATTTATCAAAATAATTGCCTTTATTGATAAGTTACTCGAATTAATGAATCGTCTTAATACAAGGCTGAATAACTATAATAACTAGGCCAATGTTGCTTTTAGGTGTGTATGAAGTGATTGTGATGGTCGCTCGGCAGGTGCTGTGGTGAATGTGTCGCGTTGAAAATCTTTTTAAATATTATATATTTACGCTCGTTTCTATACTCTGAGTATAGTGTTCTGCATGAGGTCGATGGGTCATACCTCGCCTCTTTAACTCGCGATGAAGCAAATTTAATCCTAGCAAGCTTCAGAGCAGTTACTTTTGTGAGTGCGTAATGCGCTCACCTTTTTATTTAAACTTCCTCAGTAACAGTCAATTTGTTGTTTGTTGCTGAGGAGGGCACCTCATAAACTTCTGAATTTCCTCGTGCTTACCTGAAGCGCACGTTACTACGATTTTTGTTAACTTCAGTCCATAAATTAAATTTTTTTAGATAGTAAGATTTTACCATTTTGACAGAGTGGGTGATGTTACTGGCTTTTATTGTGGTTAAATCGCATGTTTTAATAGTAAAAATCACCATTTTTTTGGTGTTTTTGATTTCGGGCGATTTTTCTATCTCGTTGAAAATAAATGGCTAAGTAAGTAGGATACGCAGACCAAATCGTACTTGTAAGCCTTATCAGCTTAATTGTCACCGCAGCCATATTTACGATGTTGGTTGTGGAGAATTCAAATGCATTTAGTTTGCAAATTTATACCTAGCTCGAAGCTATCCTCCAACGAGCTATCTTATGTTCTTACACCGGACGAGTGTATAGGACAGCTTTCGCGTTTGCGAAATTCAGATGACATCCTTAGAAACCTCCCTAAAGAATTGGCGCAAAAGATTTCCATCTCTGCCAAAAAAACGACCAGCGCATTGCTAGCTGCGATAAGAATCGAATTGGGGAAAGGCAATTGGGTGTCATTATCTACCGTTGCTCGTCGTTCGCCATTGACGGACTCTCAGCTGCAAAGCTTCCCTAGACTTAAATCACTCGTTGACTCTGTATCTGCTTCGAATGAAAGCAAAGCTTTTAAAGCGGGTTATAAGCAGGTTACTGACGATGTTGCTTTAGTTCGTAGTTACACGCATGTCCCCTCTGAGCCAAGTCCAGATCAAAAAATCGTTGTCGAGTTTGCAGGGCAGTGGTCTAGCAACGCGGCATGTTTGATGTTGGGAAAAACCGAAGCTCAAAAAGAAAAAGTGACTGTAGGCAAGGCTGATACAGAAAACAAACACCGCAGCCTCGCGATATTTAAAGATCTCGAAGCTGAGGGCAAAACGCTCTATATCAAAATCCCTTGCACTGACCAGCCTCAGCCAATTTTGCTTAAACTCGCCGAAGATCTGCAACCCGTTGATAAAGAAATTCAAATGGATGAGTGGGATAACGTGTTGGTGCCTGTGGTTCCGCTGCACTTCCCTGGTAGCGATAAATCAGATGAAGCTGCGGAAGTGTTTAAATCAGGCTACGTGTATGTTGTTTGGCACAATAAAATTTGGCGCGAAGTGGCAATTACGGAAAATGGTTACTTTTCAGATACGGACATTAATAGTGTTCGTGAAGGCTCTAGACCCAAAAGGCACGCCGATATCTATATGACCAATCCTGAAACAGGCGGTGTTTTCGCTTATGAGCCTTTCCAAATCGTGCAGAACGGCAAGGTGGTAAGTGAAGGCTCTTTGAATGGCTCTGGAGAGGCTCGAGTGTTCAACTTAGTTGAGGAAGAAGTTGAGATAGTCATGACCGGCTATGAGCCACAAATCAAAGAAAAGATTGAAACAAATTTGAGCCCTATTAATGCTTCTAGCCCAGTGGAGCGGAGCGCGCAAGGTTACCCTCTCCCGCATATATGGCTTCCTTACAAGATTAAAGGTGAGCCTCAAGAAGTATATTTGGCTTATAACAGTAAACGATTGAGCGAGAGTGAACTATCTCAACTAGAAAGTGATCCCGGAACCAAGGCCATAAAAGTCACTGATCTTAACCATTATAGCAGTGAGAAAAGCTTTAAAATTGGAGACGGTTCTGTTCGTCTGCTCTCAGTATTACCAAGTGCTGCGACCTCAAAACCTGAAAAATACGCAATGTTACGAAGCCAGGTAAATAAAAATGTAGCGGTCGTGTATTTACTTAAATCTGTCGAGATAGTTTTCGAATATCCGGGCTATACGACGCTGGACGAGTCAGATGATTACTTTGAGTTAAGGCAAAGCGATGGTGATTGGTCGCAGCGAGTGTGCTTGCGCCAATGTATAAAAAAAGAGAATGGTTCTAGGTTGATTCGTTTTACTGGTTGGCCTGCAGAGGTTAAAGAAGTGGATCTTCTCCGTGGTTATCAGGGCAATAGTCATCACGGAAGAGATAATAAAACGGTCATTTTTGCTCAAACACCCATTGCGGATTTACTGGCTTATAAGAAAAAAGATCAGACAAGTTAACAAAACAACTTATTCGGGTTGCGTTGTCACACTATTAAACGCGATCGAGAAAGATAACGAAGAGAATATAAGATGAATCTACGTCATACATTATGCTTGATTACTTTAGCGGTCTTATCTGGCTGTAATCAAGAATCGGCCAAGGAACCAGAACAACACGCGCCAAAACCTCAGACGGTTCAAGACCGAATCGCAGAAAAAAATGCTCAACAGTGGGAAGATGGTCGTGTTTATATTACAGAAAACAATTACGTTATTTATGACAAAGAGACGGGTAAACCTAAACACTTTATTTTTAAAGCTAAAGAATGGCCACGTGAAGATCTCACCAATGAAAGCTCTTATGATTTACCACGTGTAGTGTTCCGTTGGGATAATGCCCGAAATGAAGCAAAAGACCACTATGATCAAAGGGATAAAGTGTGGAGTATCAAAACGGATGGGACGGACTTGCGTCTGGTCGCAGATGAGTTTGTTGGCAAAGTTCGTCTAATGCGTGTCTCTCCAAATAATCGCTACTTGGCTTTGGCCTATTCGGCCTCAGAAGGGATGTTTAAAGTAATTAAAGATCTTAAGACGGGTGAGTATATTGAACTAGGTCGTTCACGTGGCTACCCTGAGTTTCTATGGGCAGAAGACAGCAGCTACCTTTACTACGTAGACAAGTTTAAAGACTGGAAGTACACCTTAGCGACAGGCGACAAACAGCAAGTAGACACAGAGTTTAATGAGTATTCCGTGATTCAAAAAGGAAAAAGATACGTACTAAACGACTTTGGCGTTGCAGTTTATGATGAGGCAAAAGACGAATTTCTCTTTAGCACGGGAATTAATCCTGATGAACAAAATCTGGGTGATTATAAGTTTAACAAACGTAGTATTAGTCCAGACGGTAAGTACGCTTGGGGTGAAAGTAGGAAGTTTCGTTATCTAATTGATATCGAGCAGGATTCATTTCAACAAGAAGAAATTGTACCGCGAGCGGTAGGTAAACTGCGCTATTTTGAAATTTTGAGTAAAGATGCGAATTATGCTCGGGATGGAGCGGCGCGGGCCATCCTCAGTAAACTAAAAGAAAATAAAGAATTTGGTTCTTATTTAAAATGGGAGCAAATAGGGACGGGCCATAGTGCCAGTAACTCTTCTCTTTACAACGCCTTTGCCAACAATGGTGATTTTGTTAAAGGGGATGAACTGTGAGCACTCATGATACCAGTAACGCGATACCTTTGTGTGCAAATTACTATTTGTTTGGTGTTTATTATGAGGGGGAATTTAACTCTCAAACTAAAACAACTGAATTCCCATCTTGGCATTCAGAGGAAAGCTTGGTAAGAAAACAAATCGCTAATATTCGCCCTTTAGCGAAAGTGCCGATGCTTAACGTCACTGATAGCGATAGCCCTAAGCTTTGGGCTACCGACCATAAATTTAAGTTATGTTCACTGGGTAACGGAAAGCCCGATCAATATGGGGCTTTTGAGGTCCTGACACCAGAGCACACAATTCATGCGTTAGGTAGGGATCTACCCAAAGAGGGTGAGCAGACCTTCACTTTCCGCTTTCCGCCCTTGCCTTTAATAGCTTCACTTTCTGAGTTAAACCCCAAAGAGTTAGCTACAAAAGTTGCAGAGTTGAGTAGCCAGTTGGAAAACAGCGAAGCAAAACTCACCTTGACAGAGGTCAGCATTGAACAATTGGCTAAGCCTTACGAACCAGCTGCGAACGGGGGGCTCAGCGAAGAACAGGCAGAATATAATAAGTGGTATGAAGATGTAAGTGAATCGGGAGAGACACTAAAAGGCTTCGTTTTACCTGTTGTGGCGAGTTGCGCGGTGGTTTTTTCTGATCAAGGCTATGAAAGTGCGACGGTTACTTTGCAAAAGTTTGACTCAACCAAAGAAGGTGGGGAATACAAAACGATAGGCTCTTCAGTACAAGCGGCATTACCTGAAGATGAGCTTTCAGAAGAAAATGCTAAGCAATATCCATGCGCGATGTTTCACGTTGATCCTGCTGATTTTAAAGAAGGCTTATACAGTATCCGTGTCGAATTTATTCCAAGCCAGATGAAAAATGGTGTTCCACAGTTCATTAAAGACGCTCATATTCAGCAATTTTCTGAAGGCTTAGATACAGTCTACACTTACGAGCTACGTGAACAGATTACCTTTTCTTCAAGCACTCCGTTAGGGAAATTTGCCATTGTCAGTGGCGATATGATCTCCCTTGAGGAATCCTTGATTTATCAATACCCTCAGTACTTTGGAAATATGAAACATTACCTTCACGGTAATGTACAAGGTGTAACAGCCAATACGCCAGCTTCAAGGAGTATTGCGTTACTCAAGAATATCCGAGATGTGTCTGCTCAGCTAGGAGCAGGGCTGCTGAGCGGTAGCTTGCAAGACACTTTAGACCGTGATGGCCGCCAAGCGGTGTTTAATAACGTCTCGAAACTGTATTGGGATGCAGTTAAGTCCGAGATGCCGCCTGCGATGAAAGCGGCAGGCGAATTGTATTACGGTATTTACAGTACGAAAGAAGCGCTTGATAAGTTGCAGGAACTCCACACTCCAGCTATCGCGGGTGTTGGTTGGAAGGCGCTATTTCACGATAAGGTTTTTAACACCAATGAAGCTCGGTCAAGCGCACTAGCACTTTCTTTAGAATCACGTCTGGGTAACCGACGTGTGGTTGCCGGGCGAGTTGCGGAAGCTTGGCTTTCTGGTGGTAAAACCGTTGGTTTTAATGGCTTCGGAACGGGATTGACAGCACTTAGTTTGTATAAAAAAGCTAAACAGCTGGTTAATCAAAATAAAAAGGTTGATAAAGCAGAGCAAGGAACAGAAGAAGTTACAAAAGACTACCTTGCTCAAATTCCAGTTTGGAAGACAGCTAACCATATCCAAGAAGAAAAACTAGAACAGGCTTTAAAAGATGCGCGTGATCAATCTGGCAATCAGATTGACGCCATTCTCGTAAATAGCTCTAGAGGCGCAGGAATAAAAATAGAATTTGCCTTTAACTCGCGTGAAAAAGAGTTAAAGGATCATGCACCTATATTTAAACAGCTTGCTGCTTCTCTTGCTAACGTTTTAGAGAATGAGCCAAACCTTAGAGTAGAGATAGAAGGGCATGCTTGCCAAGTCGGTACCGAGAAAGCAAATATGCAGGTCTCGGCAGAGCGCGCAGAATATGCGAAAAAACTGCTCATGAAGGAGTTCCCTGTTTTTGAAGGTCGTGTTTCGGTAGCCGCTTTTGGTGAAAGTAAACCTGTCTATGTTCCCAAACAAGGTGAAAAAGTCGACCGCAACAACCCTAATCTAAGACAAAACCGTCGGGTTGTAATCCGTATTTACCTGCAATCCCTGAACATATTCTTTCATCCCAGTCGCTATGGCTCGCATGCAATGGAACGCTCTAGGCTTGCTCTAGAAGCTGAGATGGTTGCGCAAGATAAAGCAGAAGTCGCACTGCGAATGGCGATTTTTGACAGTGTCGTTGACGTCGCTTCCTATATTCCTGCTATAGCTCCTGCGGCAAGAGGGTTTATGCTTGCCATAGAGGGGTCAAAGACTGCAATATCTGCGGTGAAAGTGATTGATAGTTTAATGTTGGACTCCTTCCTAGAAGAGTTAAAGCAAAGCCATGAGGTTGTCAGTGAGCTTGAAAGGCTGGCAAAAATACATATCGAGTTACTTAACGATTTGCGACGCAGTAAGGTAGATGTAGGTATTGAATGTAGGTCTTATCAGGAACTCATTACTCACCTTGAGAGCGAAGAAGTTCGTAAGGAGGTGTTAAAACGCTACCAACTACGAGCGCTTGCTATTAATGGCTTAGTGTTATTACTCGCTGACCTAGGATCTCAAACCAAACGGAATTCTAATATCTCGTTTAGGTTTTTGGTTGAGCGTTACAAGGTGAAGAAATACATTGAGAACTACATTTTGAGCGATGATTGGTCTGTACATACGATCAAAGGAAACACCTTAGCGGCTAACTGGAAGAACCGTTGTGATAACGAGTACTACACCGAATTATCGACAAAGATGCCACAAGGTGCGCAGCATTGGCCTGCTCCAATAACAACTAATAGCAAAGTTTCTCATCTCTCTATAACCGAAAACAGGGATAGCTTTAAAGCGTCAGGTGCATTTAATCAAATCTTCCCGATACAAACCATGTTGTTTGAACACCCAAATGAAACGATGTTTGATAACTTTACCGAGTCATTTAACCCGCAAGGAAGTGAGTTAAAGAAAGATGAAATCGGCTATTGTCGAATACTAGTTCAGTCAGCTCGTTATACTGAAAGTGATGAACCAGAATGGATGTCATATGATAGTTGGATTCAGCAATCTAGCAGCAGTCGCCTAGGTCCATACGATAAAGTGAAAGTGCAGTTGATACTTAAAAAAGAACACAAGTATGCGAAGCCAGTTACTATTGGCTATGATCGCGTCGACGGGCTCGAAAATATTAAAGGTCCAGCTTTCAGTGACTGGATGCTGCCAATGAAGGTTAGTGACTTCAAAGCAGATCCTGATGGGCGAATAAGTGCTTTTTACAAGCAACAGGGGATTGATGACGGCGCTACGTTGATTGCTATTGAGCATATTCCCTCATTCCGCTTTGGTGATGTGATGATCGACGGTATGAAACCAATGACCTCTAAAGCAAAGCTAATGTTCTCTGATGCAATGTTCAGTATGGCAGTTTCCGGAGCAGCGATATCTGGTCAGCCAAGCGACTATTTTGCAGAAGCGGATTCCTTTAAGCGCTATGTAAAAGGCGGAGGCTTCCAAAATATGCGTTACTGCTTGGGAATTAGAACGAATCAAGGGCAACATAGTTTTTACTTACCACAAGAGTACAGTCTGGGGCAGAAGTTTGATGATGCTGAAGATGAGTTGCAAATTGGCGCTTTAAGTACAGAAACTAGACTGGTTTTGCTTGATACCTATTTGGGAGAGCAGCAACTGCGTCTACGTGAACAGGACCTTATGGTAGAGAGCTTTACCTTAATGGCAAGTGAGGGAGACAAAAATACCATCCCTATACTTCATGGCATTAAACAGCAAGTGGTGGCTATAGACACCAAAGCGTCTGGTTTGAACTTTTTCAGTGAAAGAAAGTGGTACCAATCGGCTGATAATATCTGGCGTGATGGTTTCTCATGGGGAAACAAAAAGAAAGACGATCCTGCCAGTATTTATGTACTGATTTTGGGTGAGAGTCATGAAAAAGCACTTTATGAACGTTTGGGTATGCCGTGGGAAGCAGTGAATATGTGTATTCAACTGGCGCTCGACGGAAATGATGGCAAGCCAGTTAAAGGTCCTCTTTACTTCACCGATATGTATCATATTGGTGAGTTTGCTCATAAAAACGAAGAGTGGATGTTTACTGAATCTATTTCAGAAAACCATCGAGAACAAGTTGATGCCATGAGTGAGTTTATAGGTGAAGCTGTAGGTAGTCTCACTAAAGAGAATGAACTATCTAAGAGCAAAAACTATACGATGTACTGCATGAGGTTTAACTTGGAATATGTTGCACCAACGGGAGTTAGGTTAAAAGGTCTAAGACCGTTTGGTGGTGTAATTGGTGGTAAAGCGAACTTGGAGCTTTCGGTTGCTCATCTAAAACAAGTCGGATTAAATGGAGCTGATGACTATGATATTGGTCGTGATGCTGTAATTTCTATTCCTTCTTTAAATGCGGATAGTGCTTTGGCTGGTAATTTCTTTAGTGATATGCCTTGGTTAATTGAGAAAGAGTCGACAGAGGAAGGCGTAGACAAGTCTGCGGCTGAAACTTGGAAGCAGTATAACGAATCTCAACGCAAGAAATGGTTGAAAGATTGGATTGAGAAACAACCTGCGGTAACTCAAGCACCCAAGCCCTTGGAAAAGTCACTTGATAACCCTTCCTAGATGCAAAAAAACCGCCTTCGGGCGGTTTTTCTTTTCTTATGACTTCATACTGAATTTAGAAGTTTCTTTTTAACCCCCATCAACCCGCTGCAGAAATATCGTATTTCTTCATCTTATGGTTGAGAGTGCTCATTGGAAGCGCCAATTGCTCAGCGGCTTTCTTGGTGTGCCAATTGCAGGCATTTAAGCAATCGATGATCACTGTACGCTCGTATTGGCTGACAACGTCCTTAAGGCTCTTTGAAACGTCTTCTAAATCCGCTTGTGCTTGCTGCTCGTAAGCAGGTTGCTCTGGGGTAGGTGAAGCTACTTTCATGTCGATATTTGGCACATCTTCTGGGATTTGTTCGCCAAACTCAATGTGAGTAATGGTTTCAAAATCGGACAGTAGCACCGAGCGCTCAATGATGTTCTTAAGCTCACGCACGTTCCCTGGGTATTGGTAGGCAAGGAGCTGTTTACGTACGTTGGCACTTAACCCTGGCGCTTGCGGCAGACCTAGCGTGTTGGTTGTGTGTTGCACGAAATGTTCGGCAAGGGGAATAATATCCGACTTGCGTGCTCTCAATGGTGGTAATGTAATAGGGAACACATTCAAACGATAGAACAAATCGGCACGGAATCCGCCATCTTTGATTTGCTGCATAAGATTACAGTGGGTTGCGGCGATAACGCGAACGTCCACTTCAATCTCTTTGCTAGTGCCGATTGGGCGAACTTTACGCTCTTGCAGTACACGCAGTAACTTGGCTTGTAGTAGCATTGGCATATCGCCAATCTCATCCAGGAATAGCGTGCCGCCGTTGGCTGCTTCAAACAGGCCGACTTTGTCTTTGTCCGCGCCAGTGAATGAGCCTTTTTTATGGCCAAAGAGTTCCGACTCTAATAACTGCTCTGGGATTGCGGCACAGTTCTGTACGATCAAAGGCTTTTCTGAACGGTTAGAGTTTTCGTGAATGTATTTCGCGATCACTTCTTTACCGGCTCCCGTTTCACCACGCAATAGAACGTCGACAGGGAGAGATAACACCTTATCAAGACGATTCAAAACATTGAGCATTTCTTCGCTCTCTGCAATAGGACCCTGATAGGTTTTTTGGGTACGTTTTTTGAGCTGAGTGTTCTCGCGCACTAGGGCTTGATTGTCGGCATTGAGATTTTTAATCACTTGCCCGTATTGCTCTAACCACACAGCTTGGCGAATATTACTCGCGGCCATACGACAAAACTCAGTCAATGCAGTTTCATTGTCGATAACACTTAAATCGAGTAAGACTAACAGCCCAATGGTTTTGCTTTCGCTATCAATCAAAGGCCAAGCCAGTAAGTTCTCGCTTTTTAATCCCAGTGTCTGCTCAGTTTGATAGATGCTTTCGCAGTCATAGCCGTTGTACTTATACAACTCGTTAATCAACACCACTTCACCATTACGAATGGCAAAGTTAAATGGATCGTTCTCACTGGCTGAGTCTAACTGTAATGCTTCCCAAGGGTGGGAAACGATAGTTTTATCGTTATGGTGAGCGGTACTTGGAATCAACGCCTGCCCAGTCTGGTCCAAAACGTAAATGATGCCGTGCTTTGCGAGGGTCATTTGTCTCGCAGCGGTCAACACAGCATCCAACGTTTGGGTAAGCTGGCTGCGATCAGCCAAAGACTGACTGATCGCAAGTAGGGCGTTACTAAGTTCGCTATGGTTAGCTGAACGCATAGGTTAGTGTTCCTTGCTCATCGACAGACACTTCGATTTGCGTATGTGAATCATCCTTGTCATGCACTAATAGCTGAGTCGATAGTTGCGGCAGCAACTGACGGTTGATGACTGCGTCGATGTTACGCGCGCCCGTTTCAGCAAGGCGGCAGTTACCTAGTACGAACTCAACTAAGCTTTCTTCGTAGCTCAGGGACAACTTGTGATGGCTCTGTAGACGCTGAGAAACTTTGTTCAGCTTGTGGTGAATAATTTCTGTCATTGCTTCATCAGACAGCGGAACAAATGGTAGTACTGACATACGTGCCAACAGCGCCGGCTTGAAGTGTTGGTTCAAAGTAGGGCGAATAGCTTCTGCGATGATGTTCGCATCGATGTCTTTGGATTGATGAACCAAAGATTCAATCTCGTGCGTCGCAAGGTTACTGGTCATGATGATCAGCGTGTTCTTGAAGTCGATTGTGCGGCCTTCGCCGTCGTTCAGCGTGCCTTTGTCGAACACTTGGTAGAACAGGTTCAACACTTCAGGGTCGGCTTTTTCCACTTCATCAAGAAGAACAACAGAATATGGACGTTGACGAACCGCTTCTGTCAGCATGCCGCCTTCACCGTAACCTACGTAACCCGGAGGTGAACCAATTAGGCGTGATACCGTGTGCTTCTCTTGGAACTCAGACATGTTAATGGTCGTCATAAAGCGCTCACCACCAAACATTTGATCAGCGATCGCACGAGCCGTTTCGGTTTTACCCACACCACTTGGGCCAACTAGCAGGAATACGCCTGTTGGTGCGTCTGGGTTACCTAGACCAGCTTTCGCAGTTTGAATGCCTTCAGACAGTGCATCGATAGCGTATTCTTGGCCTTTGATGCTTTGTGTTAGGCTTTCTTTCAGTTTTAGCGTGGTTTCTGCTTCGTCTTGAAGCATCTTACCCATTGGAATACCAGTCCAGTCCGAGATCACATGGCTGACTTCATCTGGGCCCACTTCAAAGTGAACCAGTGGGTTGCCATTGCGGATTACATCTAGTTGTTCTTGGCAGGCCGAAATGGCAATGCGAACGGCTTCTTCATCCATTTCTGCATATGGAGAAACGTCTTGCTCTTGTTCTGAATCTTCGTCTGCAACAAGCTCTTCTTCATTTGTTTCGCCAAAGACCAGTTCATGTAAGCGAGAGCGTAGAGCAATCATCTCTTGGATCTGCTCTTTTTCTTTGTGCCATTGCGCTTCTTGTTCTGCTAGCTCTTCTTTCGTTGTTTCCATTGCCAGTTTTAGGTCTGGAATGTTAGCAAGGCTGTGCTTGTCGCCAGTTTGCTGCAGAGCGTCACGCTCAAGAGCTTCTAGCTCGCGCTGTTGAGCTGCAAGTTCTTGCTGCAGAGTCTCAACAGAAGCAGGAATGGCATTAAGGCTGATGTTCACTCGTGCACACGCCGTATCTAGTACATCGATCGCTTTGTCTGGCAGTTGACGGCCAGAGATGTAACGAGCAGAAAGCGCTGCCGCAGCAGTGATAGCATCGTCACGCACGTAAACGTTATGTGACTTCTCGTATGCTGGGCGCAGACCACGAATGATCAATGCTGCTTGCTCAGGAGACGGTTCGTCGAGTTTCACCAATTGGAAACGACGTGCAAGGGCAGGATCTTTCTCGAAGTGCTTCTTGTATTCCGACCATGTTGTCGCAGCGATGGTTTTCACTTCACCACGCGCTAGGGCTGGTTTTAGCAAGTTTGCCGCGTCGCTGCCGCCCGCTTGGTTACCACCGCCAACAAGGGTGTGTGCTTCATCGATGAATAGAATGATTGGAGTTGGTGAGTTTTTCACTTCATCCAATACTGCGTTTAGGCGTTTTTCGAATTCGCCTTTTACGCTTGCACCAGCTTGCAGAAGACCCATGTCCAGGCCGTAAAGCTCAACACCTTTGAGGTTGTCTGGTACGTCACCTTGTACAATCTTAAGTGCCAAACCTTCTACTACTGCGGTTTTACCAACGCCCGGTTCACCAACAGCAATAGGGTTGTTTTTACGGCGACGAGCAAGAATGTCCACGATTTGGCGGATTTCTTGGTCGCGGCAGAAAACAGGATCGATTTCGCCTTTGCGTGCTTTACCAGTGAAGTCTGTCGTGAACTTGCTCAGTGCTGAGCCATCCTCACGAGCTTGTGTTTTCTCTGAAGTAGCAACTTGCGCCTCAATAGAGTGGCTTGTTAGCTCTGCAAAGTTACGCTTAAGGCTGTCAGGGTTTACCGCTTCAAGGATAGAGGCGTAACCATGTTGGCCGTAACGGAGAGGGTTGCTAACAAGAGTAAGGAGTAAGGCACCAGAGCGGATTTGTGTTTCGGATAGATCTAAAGAAGAAACCAGCCAGCTTTCTTGCAACCATTCGATTAATAAAGCAGAAAAAACAGGTTTGCTGCCATTTCCTTTGGCGTTGGTGTCGAGTGTGGATCGAACCGATTGTCTTAATAAGTTCTCAGAACAATCAAAATGACTTAATAAGACGTCAAAATCACTATTTGGCCTTTCTAATAGACTCAGTAAATAATGCTCAATTTGAACTTCGTTTGCTTTTTCAGAGACTGCAAGTGCAGCGGCGTCTTCTAATGCTACTTTTGCAATCGGGTGTAGACGCTGAATTAATGAAGAAAGGTTTATATTTATCATAGCCATTTTATTCTTTAGAGGAAAAGAGGTAGCGGCTATTATACTAAAAGTGATTGCGTTCTTTTTTTATCAAGATATTTTGACTATCGTTTGTTGGTTATTTTTAATGATTATTGTGACATTAATGTTTGTGGTTATTTTAATGGCGTTGTTATTCTAAATTAATTGATAGTAAAAGTGTCGGATTTATTAGTTTTAATGACTTTATTTACACAGTTTTATATGGTTATTTTCACTTTTTAAAGTTAGAACAATTTATTATTATCTTAATCCAACTTTTTGGTTTTTTATCCAATAAATTGTACTCAAGATATTAGTGAATAATGCCTTAATTTGTATAAGTTGTTGTTTTTATTGTGTTTTTAAAGTTGGCACGGACTTTGATTATACCAAGTAGTCGCGGTGATAAGCGATTTGGTGATTTAAACAAAACAGATTTTAGAAAAGGAAATAGCGATGCCAACTCCAGCATATATGTCTATCCAAGGTGAGACTCAAGGCCATATTACTAAAGATACTTACTCTGCAGATTCAGTAGGTAACACATGGCAAGAAGCTCATGTTGATGAGTTCCTAGTACAAGAACTTGATCACGTGCTAACTGTTCCACGTGATCCACAAAGTGGTCAGCCAACTGGTCAACGTGTACACCGTCCACTTGTTGTAACTAAAGTTCAAGATCGCTCATCTCCACTACTATTCAACGCACTAGTATCTGGCGAAAAACTTCCTGAGTGTGTGATCCGCTTCTACCGCACTTCAGTTCAAGGTAAACAAGAGCACTACTACTCAATCAAATTGATTGATGCGCTACTTGTCGATATCCAAACTCGTATGAACCACTGTCAAGACGCAGCAACAGCTGACCGCGTGACAGAAGAAGTGCTTAAGTTCACTTACCGTGCGATCGAAGTAACTCACGAAAACTGTGGTACTGCGGGTAACGACGACTGGCGTGCTCCACGCGAAGCTTAATTGCTCGTCGCGTAAAGATTCAGGGCCAACGATTGTTGGCCCTAATTCGATTATTTGTATCAGGTAAAAGATATGGTGAATGACGTAGAATTTAAATTTGAAGTGCCTGGATGTGGGCATGAATTTCGGGTCGAGAGCTTTCATGTTCATGAAGAGTTATCTAAGCCTTTCCACATCAATCTCTCATTACTTTCACTTGATCCAGATATCTCGTTCGATGAGTTAATACGTAAAGCAGGAACATTGACACTTTACGGACAAGGTGTTGGGGCTGCGCGTGTGTTCAACGGCGTGGTGAATGAAGTGCGTTACTTAGGAACTGGACGTCGTTTTTCTCGTTATCAATTAGTCTTGGTTCCTCAAGCTTGGTTCTTATCTCAGCGCCAAGATTGTCGTATTTTCCAGCAAAAGTCAGCGCAAGACATCATCACAGAAGTACTCGATGATGGGGCAGTCACCGATTACCGATTTGAAGTGTCGGGTACTTATCCTCCAAAAGAATACGTTCTGCAATACCGTGAGTCTGACTTGCACTTCGTGCAGCGTATGATGGCTGAACACGGTATGTGGTATTACTTTGACCATAGCGATTCAAATCATACGATGGTCATTGTCGACAGTAATGACGCGATTGCACCTTTGATAAGCTCGCCACTAAATGCTTCTTACATTGGGCCGATTGTTTATCATGCCGATGGTGGCGGTGTTGCCGATCGCGAACATATCTCTGATCTCGAGTTAGTTAACCGCGTTAGAACAGGACAGGTTACGTACACAGATTACAACTACGAACACCCTAAAATTCCACAAGAGATGACACAGGCTGGCGAGCTAGACCAAGATCTCAAGCAGTTTGATTATCCTGGACGATACGTTGACCCGCTGATGGGTCAGGTGAGAACCACGGAGTGGATGTCGGAACACATAGTCGATAATCAACAAGTGGAAGCAACGAGTGACGTAATGCGCTTAGCATCTGGTTACAGCTTTAACGTCAGTGACCACCCGCGTTCTGAGATTAACCGCGATTACCTTATGTTGTCTGTAATGCACACAGGTCAAGATCCGCAAGTGCATGAAGATGAAGCGAGTGGTATGCCAACCACTTACTACAACCAGTTCTCGTGTATTCCACGTGATGTGGTGTTTAAAGCGCCTAAACTAGCAGCACCAGTAGTGGATGGCCCTCAAACTGCGGTCGTTGTAGGACCAGAAGGTGAAGAGATTTACACCGACAAGCTTGGTCGAGTGAAAGTACAGTTCCATTGGGATCGCTACGGTGATAACAACGAGCATTCAAGCTGTTGGATTCGTGTAAGCCAATCCATGGCGGCGCCAACATGGGGCGCAGTTTATTTGCCGCGTATTGGCCACGAAGTCGTAGTAACTTTCCTTGAGGGGGACCCAGATCGTCCGTTAGTTACGGGCGCAGTTTACAACGGTTTGCATTTCCCACCGTACTCTTTGCCAGAAAACAAAACTCGTACCACGTTCCGCACGCAAACGCACAAAGGAACAGGTTACAACGAGTTGAGTTTTGAAGACGAAGCGAACCAAGAAGAAGTCTATATTCACGCTCAAAAAGACATGTCGACCAAGGTGCTCAACAACCGTTACCGTGATATCGGTCAAGATGAATTCTTGAAGGTTGCACGTCACCAAACGAATGAAGTTCATGGTGACCATAAAGAAACCATTCATGGGCATAAAACGACACAGGTAAACAGTACGTTTACGGAGACAGTCGAGCAAGACGTTACCGTTACATACAACGCGAACGAAGCCCAGTATGTGAAAAACAATTCTGACTTAGAAATTGGTGATAACCGTACGACTAAGATCGGTAAAAATGATGACTTAGATATTGGCGAAAACAGTAACCTTACTATCGGTGCGTCTAAGAGTTCAGATATTGGTGCGGATGATAACCAGACGGTTGGTGGCAACTTAACGGTATCAGTGAAAGGGAACACCGCTTATAAAGCTGATGGTGCAACGCAAATTATCAGTGGCGACAAGATTGTATTGAAAACGGGTGGTTCCTCTTTAGTGATGAACAGTGATGGTTCAATAAAGTTATCAGGCTCGGCTATTACGATCGAAGGCAGTGACAAAGTCGTCGTGAAAGGTGGCAACGTAGTGGTTAACTAACAATGGAAAAACAACCTCTTACAACAGAAGTAATATCAGAGCAGCAAGCCGAATCAACGGCTTGCTTTTCGCGTTTTGGAAGAATAGTGGCTATCAATGAGTCTACGGGCAGTGTGCGAGTTGATTTTGATGGTAACCCATTTAAGCAGCCACTCACTGCGAGACTAGGACGTGGCTTTCGTCGTTCTGAGCTGCAAATGGCTATCGATAATCGATTAAGTTGTCGAGTTGAATTTTTGAACGACGACTTAAGCTTGCCTCTTGTGACGGACATTTTCTTCTCCATTCTGGATGACTCTGACGAGTTTGTATTGCGAGCGAAGAAGATGGTTATCGAGACAGAACAAGAGTTGGTAGTCAAAAGTGGTGAGACAGAAACTCGCTATAGCGGGCGCGATGGACGAATTACCACTAAAGCGAAGTACGTCACTTCTCAAGCAGAAAAAGCACAAAAAATTCAAGGCGGAACGATCGCAATTAACTAATTACCTAGCATTAGCTAATTTACGTCGAGTTAGCTAATTACTTTGTATTAACTAATTGCAATCGCGTTATGGCACGCTAATAACGGATAACTAGATGCGACAAAGAATCGGTGTCGAGCACCTAAAGGCACCCATAACCAATCAAGAAGTCGAAGGCGCGTTAGCAAAAGCTGATCGCGCTGTGAATGACCTTTCCCAGTTGCCAGTAACATGGCTAGATTTCTGTAATGAAAAGCTGTCCATTGCTTCTGAAAGTATCGGGTTTTTAATCAGGCAGCGAGTTCAAATTCACAAAAGGGGTTATCCAAGTCGTGAGTTGGCGTATCTCAAGCTGATCGAACGCCAAATTGAAGAACTGAAGCAGGTGTACTTGTCGTTTTATCGGCTAGCACCGGGGTTGATTCATCAGTTAAGAGGCCAGGAGCCAGAAATCTACAGCTGGCTGATGCTACAGGGCGAGTTGGGCTCAGAGTTGGATAACCTTTTGTGCGGATTGAGTTTATTCGAAGATATTGACGCTAAAACCGCAATGGTCATTGCCGTACAATCTCCGGTTGAATCTATGGATAGCACGCTTTCGGAGCTTATTGAGGGTAATGCGACATCCAGTGCGTTTTACTTTGAATGCTTACGTGTACGTCAAACATTAAGTGTTTCTCTCATCAAGCGCTGGCACAAAGCCAGCATCATTAGCTCTCAAGTTGCTTTGCCACTGCTCGCTTTACAAGACGTGAAAGAGGGGATTGATTGGCTTAATGACAATGCAGGCAGCGAACAATACCTATTTGAACGTTTGATTACCAAACGTGACAGAGGCACTTGGTTCCGTCAGAGCTTTGGCATCGAACCAAATGGATTACCATCAGCGCAAGTGCTTACTTATGCCAAGTTGCTTGAGTTAAAAGAGTTTGAGGCGTTTGATATCTCTTCTTCATTAGCACCTGTTGATTTTGCGCTGAGTGGCGATTGGAAACTGGTGCCTCAAATCATCGAGCACTTGGAAAGTCTGGAGGAAGCTGAAGGTGAAATTTGGCTTCAAGCCTTGTATGTCGTCTACGGAAAGCTTCTTCCTCTGAATCCGCAAGATGTTGGTGTCGAGTATGAATGGGAAGAGATCGTCGATCTGCTCAATGAGTGGGTGGAAGATGAAAAATATATCCAAAATCTACCAAGCCGCTTGGGTTACGCATTGAGCTTCGAGTCTACGTTAGCTGCGATGCAAGATTCTAACGTTGATGTGCTGTTCCGCGACTGGCTATGGCGCCAAATCTGCATTCAATCCAGAGCCTACGTGCCTTGGGATATGGCGATGCCGATACATCAGCAAGACTGGAACTTCAACAATTTAAAGGCCGCACCTTCTGCGAGCGAACGATTCAACTTAAGGAATAGCAATGCAGTTATGGGATATTGAAGCGCACCCTGAGCTATCACTTAAAGGTCGTTTTCAACGTGACGAAAACGGCGATGAAGTGTGGGTTGTGGTCGCTAAACGTACTTGGCAATTCGATGGTGTGGTTTGGCACGAATTAGGTGAAAGTGAAATCTTCGATGATCCCCAATATTTGGGCGAAGAAGGTTTCTCTGCGATGAAAGTTGACCACGAGTTCGCGTATACCAAAGACAACACAGATGTACTTGTTTACGGCAAAGCGCGCAGCTACGCGAAAAAGCCAGTGACATACCAAGAGTGTCGTGTGCTGATTGATGGTCATATCGATAAGACTCTCGCTATTCACGGGGAACGCGTATGGGTTGAGCATGCTGGCAGTATCACGCTGAGCAATCCAGTCCCATTTATTGAAAAAGACATTGATTACACTTGCGCGGTAGGCGGTGATTTACGTAACCGAATAGGTGGTGGGGTTGCCGACTCCAACAAAGAATTGCTTGAACAGAAAGTACCCTCGATTTTTTATCCCCGAGAGGACTGGAGTGCCGCCGCGAAAAAACTACGCGTTGCGGGGTTCGGGCCAGTGCCTCCGTTCTTTGAGTCGCGCCAGAAGCTGGCCGGCACGTTCGATGACGATTGGATTGAGAATCGCAAGCCAATGTTGCCACTCGATTTTGATAAGCGGTTCTTCCAAAGCGCGCCTATTGATCAACAGTGCAAAGGATTCCTTCGTGGGGGGGAGCGTTTGATGATGAGTGGCTTTTGTCATGATGACACGCTTTCATTTCGAATTCCTAAAGAAAAATACCGTGCGATCGCGACGTTCAAAGATCAAAGTTATCAAGCTGATATGGCGATGTACACCTTATTCGTTGATGCGGAAAAGAAAACTATATCAATCAGTTACACCGCTGCGTTTCCTTGTCAGGGCAAGGAGCATTTGTTGGTGTCGACATCCATCACTAAGTTGGAAGAGGTAAGCGAGCATGCATAATTCAACAGGCCGTTACGTGCTAGGGATGGAAGTGATGACGCCAACCGGTATGAATTTAGATATTGCTACTGCAGTTTCGTATGCTGACTTAGGAAGATTCGACCAATGTGTAGGGGATGATGGTATCGAGCGTTTTACTTACGCCAAAATCGAATACACCAAAGAAAGTGAGCAGTTTGAGAAAACGTGTGAGTTAATCACCCACTTGCTTAATTCATTGTTAGCACAGTTACCACGTTCATTGAGACCAATACCTTTGCTTATAGCGGTGCCTGCGTCTGTTTCACTAGTAAAGGTGCAAGAATGGCTTGGTGAAAGTAACTATGCTGAATTTCTCTCTGTGGTGAATGCTGTTCATGCCAGTGGGCCTAGTTTCGTTCTCCAGGCCATGAAATCATTGGATAAATATGATGCTATGATGTGTATCAGTGTCGATTCCTTGGTGAGTTCGATGCAAACACTCATCGACGATGCGATGGTAATGAGTACCAATAATCCATGGGGCGTTATTCCGAGTGAGGGTGGGGCGGGTTTAATTCTTTGTCGAAGAAATACCGTAGAAACATTGAAACTTAAGCCTCAAGCGCAGCTTGGCTACATTGATACGGAATTAAACACTTCAGACCGAAGAGGCATGTTTCGACTTGTTCAACGTGCGAGTAAAAAGCTCGATTTATTTGGTGAAGTGTATTCCGATATGACGAACCTGCGCATGCATTCGGAAGATTACGGTTTTGCTCTGGGGGCTAAAGCAGAACGATTCACGAACCCAGAACAACCGCAGCTTATCAATGAGTTGTGGGGCACAATGGGCAGTTGTTCTTCTCTCGCTTTAATTGCCTTTGCGGTCAGAGAGCACCACTTTAAGCAACCAACTACGTTGTTAATGTTCGACTTTCATGGTGACAAAGGAGTTCTCCAATTACTGCAATGTTAGTGGGCACTCATCGATCAAATGGCAATGAAAATATACTCATATTATTAGGTTGAAGTTTGTAACACGAAAAAGCGTATAACTCATGCAGTGAAAGCGTAAGTAAAAAGGTCTAATAAGTTAGTAATAATAACTAAAATAATAGGCTTACTGTTTGTTTTAAATACCAACCTTGATACAAGTACGTTCAAGAAAATATTATTCAACTCTAATAATATTTATTCTATGAAAGAGTACTAAGTGTCTAATAATCAGAGTACAGCCAAAGGATATATCGATCAGTTGGTTGTTAAAGCTATTGAGAAAAAGAAACTGAATGAGCAAAGGCTAGCAGAAAAAAATAAGCCGAAGCTTGAGTACGTGCTTTTTTCACAGTTTGATGTATTAGACAAGCTTCCTTCTAAAAATGGTAAGACAACGGTTTACCATCTTGCAAAAAAAGGGCAGCCAGAGAAGCAAATCTGTTGCAAAGTTATCAATGATGACTCGCCAGAATTTGCGAGCAAAATGTTGATTAACGAAGCGAGCAGGCTGGAGCTTTCTCAACACCCTAGCGTGGCTAACTTTGTAAAAATCGGCAACGAATTCGAACGCCCATATTTGATGTACGAGTGGATCCAAGGTGAATCACTGGCAGAAAAAATGGAGCGTCATTCTTCTAAAGGCTTCCGCCACGACCACATCGCTTGGTTGGTGTATCAACTCGCTGGCGCTCTAGAGTTTATGCATACAAGAGGTATCTGCCATCTTGATATTAAACCATCTAACGTATTAGTGAGTGAAGGCGATTACGTTAAGCTCATTGATTTCGGCGCTGCTCGTTACATTGGAGAGACAGAACCTTACGCAGAAGCAAGCTTGAGCTACGCTTCCCCTCTTTATATAGAAACTGGCATCGCGGAACCGCAAGATGATGTTTACTCTCTCGCTTTGCTCGCTGGACACCTATTTTTAGGATCAATATTTGGTGATGCTTGGAATAAGCAGTTAAAAGATCGAAAGCGTCCGGCTTTGATCCCAGCTCATATTTGGAAATTGCTGAAAGAAGTCATCAACAAACCAAGAGGGCATGGCTATACCGCTATTTCTTTTGCTCAACAGTTAGCGCGAATCGATACGCAATCAATTAGCTCAAATTCTAACGCACCAATTTTCAGTAGCTTGCGTAACGCGGACTTGCTGCTTACACACTGTAAGCCAAATGATAAAACGGCGTATGGTCGCTTTAAAATATTAGAGGCGAGCTTAGTGTTGAGTGTGCTGGCAACAGCAGGAAGTTATTTGTATCAACAGAATAAAGATCAATTGGATGCCATTTTTTCCCGAGGTGTCACTACTGTAACTCACGTTATTACGCCCTCTGAAACGGCTTCTTTTTTGGCTCAGCCTCCATGGAAAATCAAAGAAGAATTGTCTCAAGCTACTCAGAGTATTGATATGACAGTAGCTTATCGAACAGCATATCAAGCTCAGCAGTTAAGCCTCTCGAATTTATATGAAGAAAAACAGGCTCAGTTAACGTCGTATCAATCGTTAGCGGATGGCTTACCAATGGCATTAGTCGAATTACGTAAAGAGCTTGTCACCTTGCGAGAAACCCTTGTTCGTGACGGTGCCCTGTTTCCATATGCGGATGAGGCGTTGACTAAAGTGATGTCTGGATTAAATGTCGCGTCTATCGATTCCATGAAAGTATCTGCCATAGCTGGCAGTCGAGATAAGCAGATTGCTCGCTTAATTTTAGATGGTGAAGCTAAGCTCGCAGAAAATGAAATGAAAGAGGCATGGTTATTAAACCAGTCACAAGCCTATTTCTACAACCAAATCTTACCAAAGGCTGTGATGGAAAATATTAATGACTCCATCGATAAACATGCAGAGGCGCACTTTTACACCAAAGCAATTGAAGAAGCTGAATTAGCCAAAGCCTACTTCGGTAATACGCCAGAACTAGACAAAAAAATAAAGGATTTAATCGTCGCAAGAAGCGAATTTATTTTGTTTAGCACCGTGATGGAGCAATCCGTTTACGACAAACAAAAGCTACATGAATCCCTTGCCGATTTAGAACGGAATGCACCAAGTAAATTTACAGAAATCACGAAAATTCTAGATAGCATGGCGTCGGATGCGATAGAGCAGAGCCATCGATTATCTAAGCCAGCAAATGGCGCAATTGCGGTAGCGCGTGCGTTGAGAGATTACTTGACTGAAGGAGACGTGAATTTTGTCCAACATTGATATCGATCGTCTGCTTAATCCTATTTCTGATGAATCTCCAGTGGGAAACGATGCCCGTTACGAGTTTTGCTATGAAATGATGGAGTCCGAAGTGAAGAAATTCGGTTCCTTGTTTGGCGAAACAGTAGATTGGAGCGTGGTAAAAACGCACGCGACCGAAGTTCTAGAGCACCACAGCAAAGACTTAAAAGCCATTTGTTACCTCGTTCGCGCGCTAACAGAAGAGTTTGGTCTGCAAGGCTTTGAACAAGGTCTAAAGCTGCTTAGTGAGGCGTTAAGTCGCTTTGGCGTTGAATTGTATCCTTCCCGAAAGCGGGGTCGAGATGGCGCGGTCGAATGGTTGAACCATCAGTTTAAACTGGTCAGCAGCAAGTTAGCGGAAAGCGCTCAGTCATGGGATTTGGTATCAAACTGCATTTCGACTATTGAAGAAGTGCAGCGTCAATACGACGAGGTTTATCAAGACTCAGAAGCGGATTTCTTTGAGATTCGCACTCAACTCAATGTTTTATCTCAACAAGCGGCGGCTGATGAGCAGAGCGATGATGCAGTCGTTAACGTCGAACAAGCGGCGCCTGCACCAGCTACGCAGCCTGCTGCCGCAGAAACGCCAGCGCAGAGTGAAGTGCAAACCGCACCGGTGAAGGCGGTTCCGCCGGCCCCTAAACCTGCGCCAGTTAAGAAAGCGGTAGCAAAAGAAGTCGATGTCGATACGGACTTCTCTTCGCCGACGGCTTCTAAGCGCACCTTGAAGAAGGTTGCGGAAGTCATGCTTCATGCGAACCCAAGTGATCCGCTGGCTTACCGGATTTATCGTCATCTGACTTGGGATGACATTGATGGTCTACCCGACCACCAAAATAATCAAACGCCTTTGAGCTTGGCAGTGTCGTCCGATCAACAAGCAGAATACCGAGATAAAGCTGACCAAGAAAGCGACATCGACACCATTAAGCGTTTGGAGCGCACATTAACGGATGCGCCGTTTTGGCTGACGGGCCATTACTTCGTGTATTCGATGCTTAATAACTTGGGTTTTGATGATGCAGCGCTTGCTGTGAAACAAGAAGTGACGCGTTTTGTTGACTCACTAGAGGGCATAGAGCACCTCTCATTTAAGAATTCTATACCATTTGCAGATGAAGCGACCTTGAGCTGGTTATCGACTCAAGATACTACTTCTTCGACTTCTCAACCCGTTGTTCAAACGGTTGTGATTTCGCAGGAAGACTCGCTGCCAATGGAGGATATCACTCTAGAAAATCTAGGGGAATGTGCCGCAGAGCTTGCCCGTAAACTTGAGCTGGATAGCTCGGGACGTGGGCAGTTCATGCTGTATTTACAATTGATAGCAGCTTACCAGTCTGTTGGATTATACCCGTTGTGTTTGCCGTATCTTGAGAAGGGGTGGGAAGTACAAAAAGCGTTTAATCTCGCGAGCTGGGAACCCCACTTATCGTCACAGTTAGAAGACCTAATTCGAAAAACACTCCATCGGTTATTTGGAAGCAAGGATCTTTTACCTGAGAAGTATGAAGAGTGGAAAGCAATTTACGACTAATTAAAGAGTTAGATAAGGAACGAATTATGTCACGTGACGGCTCGGTGGCTCCTAAAGAGCGAATTAATATCCGTTATGTTCCAGCAACTGGCGATACGCAAGAAGACGTAGAGCTGCCGCTAAGCATGATGGTAGTTGGCGACTTTACTGCGCGTGCAGATGAGACACCAATTGAAGAACGTACTCCAATTAACATCGACAAAGACAACTTTAACGAAGTGCTAGAGGGCATGTCTCCAAACGTTAAAGTCAACGTTGAAAACCGTCTTTCTGATGAAGAAGGCGGCCAGATTGGTGTTGATCTGACGTTCCAAAACATGAAGGACTTCTCTCCTGAAGCGATCGCGAAAAGTGTACCTGAACTAAACAGCCTACTTGAGCTTCGCGAAGCCTTGGTTGCACTTAAAGGTCCTCTAGGAAATGTTCCTGCGTTCCGTAAGAAGATCGCATCGGTTCTTCAAGATGAAGAAGCGAGAAAGAAACTGTTGGATGAACTAAGCATTGGCAACGACCAAGACGCGAAAGAAGAGTAAGGGATATCATGTCTGCAGAAGCACAAGCGCCAGAACAAGAAGCAGCCTTAGTTGAATCAGGCTCACTTCTGGATAGCATTCTTAACGAAACACGTTTAAAGCCAAGTGATGAAGGTTTTGACGTTGCAAAACGCGGCGTCGAAGCATTCATCAGTGAGCTACTAAGCAGTTCGAACACAGAGAAAGTCGACCAATCTCTGGTTGATCTGATGATCTCTGAAATCGACCAAAAATTGTCTAAGCAAGTTGATGCAATTCTTCACAACGAAGAAGTTCAAGCGATTGAATCAACGTGGCGTGGCCTTAAGTACCTGGTTGATCACACTGACTTCCGCGAGAACATTCAAATCGAACTGATCTCTGCGAAGAAAGACGAAGTTCTTGATGACTTCGAAGACGCTCCAGAGGTGGTGAAGTCTGGCCTGTACAAGCAGATCTACACACGTGAATACGGCCAGTTCGGTGGTAAACCTGTTGGCGCCGTCATTTGTGATTACGCTATGTCAGCTTCGTCGCCTGACATCAAATTGATGGAATACATGGCTAACGTAGGTGCAATGTCTCACGCACCATTCATCACGTCGGCATCGGCTAAATTCTTTGGTCTAGACAGCTACGAAGAGCTGCCAAACCTAAAAGATCTGAAGTCTGTATTCGAAGGTCCACAGTACGCGAAATGGCGTGGTCTGCGTGAGCACGAAGATGCGCGCTACCTAGGTCTATGTACGTCTCGCTTTATGCTACGTACGCCTTACTCTGTTGAAGATAACCCAATCAAGGCGTTTGACTACGATGAGCAAGTCACAGACAGCCATGATAACTACCTATGGGGCAACTCAGCGTACGCGATGGCGTCTAAGATCAGTGAATCATTTGCTAAGTACCGTTGGTGTCCGAACATTATTGGTCCTCAAAGCGGTGGTACTGTACAAGATCTACCGGTTTACAACTTTGAAGCTATGGGTCAAATCGAGACTAAGATCCCAACCGAGATCCTGGTTTCTGACCGTCGTGAGTACGAGCTAGCGGAAGAAGGCTTCATTGCGCTAACCATGCGTAAAGGTTCTGACAATGCGGCGTTCTTCTCTGCAAACTCTGTTCAAAAACCAAAAGTGTTTGCGAACACGCCTGAAGGCAAACAAGCCGAGATGAACTACAAGCTAGGTACGCAGCTTCCTTACATGTTCATTATCAACCGTTTAGCGCACTACATAAAAGTGCTACAGCGTGAGCAAATTGGTTCTTGGAAAGAGCGTTCTGACCTAGAAATCGAATTGAACAAGTGGATTCGTCAATACGTTTCTGACCAAGAGAACCCGCCAGCGGAAGTTCGTGGTCGCCGCCCACTTCGCGCTGCGAAGGTAGAGGTATCAGACGTAGAAGGCGATCCAGGTTGGTACAAAGTATCGATGTCTGTACGTCCTCACTTCAAGTACATGGGCGCAAGCTTCGACTTGTCTCTAGTTGGTAAGCTAGACCAATAACCCATTACTGAAACCATCAAGCAGCCAGTGAAGACTGGCTGCTTTTTTCGTAGGACCGCATATGGAAAAAGGTTACCGTCTTTTAGAGCGGATCGAGCTAGGAGAACCAAAAAACTGCTACGAGAAAGTGGTGTCTCATAAGCATTTGATTGAATCCATTCACTCGCATCTCGCTGACTTGTTGAATACGCACTCCGGCAACGCAATGATCGACAATGAGTATGGTCTGCCAGATTTTAACGACGTACTTTCTAACAACACAAACCTCGTTCGCCATATTCAAAAAAACATCACGTCAACCATAGAACGCTTTGAGCCCCGACTGCTTAATGTCGAGGTTCATTACCGTGAAGACCACCATAATCCATTACAACTCGGCTTTGGTATTCGCGGCGAAGTTTCCCATAACGGCGGTAAAGTCCCAATGTCGATCGATGTCTACATGGGAACCGACGGCCAATTTAACGTTTAGTAGGTGCCACTTGAGTAACAGTAAATACTTTCAAGATGAACTCACGTATTTACGCGAGTCGGGTAGTGAGTTTGCCAAATATCATCCGAAGTTAACTCACTTTCTCTCTGAAGGAACTTTTGATCCAGATGTCGAACGATTGCTGGAAGGTTTTGCTTTTTTGACCGGACGCATCCGCGAAAAGATTGACGATGAACTGCCTGAGCTTACGCAATCTCTGATGACTTTGCTGTGGCCACATTACATGCGTTCGATTCCGTCTTTGTGTATTAGCGAACTAAAACCGCATACCGGAAGTGTTACTGAGAAAACCGTGGTGAAACGTGGTGCGGAAATGGCCAGCGAACAGGTAGAAGGCACGCAGTGTTTGTTCCGTACTTGTTATGACGTCAATCTATACCCAATTACGATTACTAACATTGAACAAACTAACAGCCGCACCAGCTCGATGATTGATGTGACGTTATCGACGGAGCATGGCCTTGAGCTGTCTCGTATCGGTTTAGATACGTTGCGTTTGCACCTGCATGGTGAGATTCATATTACTCGCACTGTCTTCTTATGGCTGTTCCGTTATCTAGATTACGTCGAGTTGGATGTTGGTGGCGGCTACAAACATCGTTTAGGGCCAGAATACGTTAAGCCAGTGGGGCATGAAGAAGACGAAGCGCTGTTGCCTTACAGCAAAAATTCCTTTGCAGGCTACCGTTTGCTGCAAGAATTCTTCTCTTTGCCAGATAAGTTCATGTTCTTCGACATTAAAGGCTTAGAGTGGCTAAAAGGCATTCCGCAACGCAGCACGGTCAAAATCAAATTCCACTTTAAGCGTGCTTTGCCTTCAGAAGTGGTACTTAAAGATAAACACTTAAGGTTGCACTGCACACCTGCGGTTAACTTGTTTGAAAAAGACGGCGATCCAATCCGTTTAGAGCATCGACGAAACGAGTACAAGGTGCGTCCACAAAGTAACACTCAGGAGCATTACGAGGTTTATTCCATTGAGCAAGTGGAGAGTTGGAGTAAAGACGAGCGTCGCCGAAAACCACTGATTGAATTTGAATCGTTTGAGCACCAAATCAACCAGCGTGATAAGCGAGAGTTCTACAAATCCAAAGTGGGCGAGCGAGTAAGCGGAAGAGGGTTAGAGCGCTATATCTCATTCCATACTCACAATGGCGACATTGCGGATTTAGGGACTGAAACAGTATTGATGAAGCTGCAATGCAGTAACGCGGACTTAGCGGAGCGCCTGTCAGTAGGAGACATCACTTACGCGACGCACAAATCGCCAACGTATGCGACGTTTAAAAACATTACTAAGCCAACACAGTCAGTAAGTCCTCAGGTTAATGGTGAACTTCAATGGCAGTTGATTGCCAACATGTCGCTCAACTACTTGTCTTTGGCCAATATCGATGTGTTGAAAGTGTTGCTCTCGACTTACGACTTCCACTCTCGAATCGATAGACAAGCCCACCGCGCGTCGATTCATCGACTTGATGGCATTATTTCTTCAGAGATGAAACCAATCGATCGCGTATTTCGTGGTGTATCTGTGCGTGGTAACCAATTCAAGCTCGTGACGGACTCTAAGTTCTTCGTAAATGAAGGCGATATGTTCCTTATGGCCACGGTATTGAATGAATTTATCCGTTTGTATTCGAGTGTGAACTCCTTTACCGAACTAGAGGTGTTCGATGAAGCGACGGGCGAGGTTTACAACTGGGCAAGCCTAATCGGGCAGCAGACAATACTATGATTAATACACTTTCTGATAAGTCGAATGAGTTTAGTTTCTACCAAGCGGTGTTGCTGTTAGAGAAACACTACCAGCTGGAGCCAAACTCAAACTTTGTTGCCGTGGGCGAGAACAAATACTTCCATCAAGAGCGAATTGAGTTCAGCGTGTCGCCAAACCTGTGCTTTCCAAAGAGTGATATGGACTTTATTACTCATATGGAAAGAAACGGACAGCAATATTCACGTATTGAGACGAACTTTCTTGGCTTGCATGGTTCAAGCTCGCCCCTACCTGCGTCTTACACTGAGAAACTCGTCGGTCGTGATCCCGATGATAACCCAGTGAAGGATTTCTTCGACTTTTTCCACAACCGCTATACAAGCTTACTGTATCGTGTTTGGAAGAAATACCGATATCACGTGCAGTACAAAAGCGGGGCAAGCGATGCGTTTTCTGGGCGCATACTGCATTTGGCTGGTCTCTCTAGCGTTATGCAAGATTGCGAAGTCGCGGAGTTAGATCGAGCGAAAGTTCTGTCTTACGTGAACCAGTTATCTACGCGTACACGTTCACCTAAGCTTATTTCCGGTATTGTTTCACACTACTTTTCACTGCCGAATGTGCGAATCGAAGAATGGGTTTATCGGCGGGTCGAGATTGCAGAAAGCCAACGCAACAAACTCAACCGCTCCAATTGTGTATTGGGGCAAAGCTTACACTTGGGACAAAGCATTGCGGATTTGAACGGCAAGTTTAACTTGTGTATCGACAACATTGATTTTGAAACGTTTAAGCAGTTTTCCTACGATGGTGAGTTACATAAGACGCTGGTGGGCTTGATGCGCTTTATTCTGCGTGACCCAATGTCGTGGGACCTAAAGTTGACAGTTAACCTAGACAGTATTCCAGAAAACAAACTGGGTAATGGAGAAGGGAACCAACTAGGTCAAACGTTCTGGCTTGGCAACCCAGGTGATAAAGACGCCAAAATTCGACTTATCGGAAGCATATAAGAAAGCCGCTCAACGAGCGGCCCTTTATGTTTTCCTCAAAGAGGTCAGAAAAGCTTAACGACTGATCGGCTGATGCAGTACAACGGTAGTATCAAGCCTTTGAATGCCGTTAAATGATTCAATTTCATTACAAAGATGATGAATAGACTGCAGGTCGGGCGCTTCAATTAGAGCAATAATATCAAAGTTGCCACCAACAACGCTCGTTAAGCGAACCTCAGGGATTTCTTTAAGTGCATTCGTTACATCATTCTTCTTACCCTTTTCACAAGAGATCAGTAGATAACTAGCGGCTTTTCGCCCTTCATTTTCTACACGAATCTGTGCGGTATAGCCTTTGATAATACCGGTCTTTTCTAAACGATTAATTCTTTCTGCTACTGCTGTTCGAGACAAACCAATGTTTCGGGATAGATTCGCAATCGACTCTCGCCCATTCGACAATAGACTTGAAAGTATTTTTCGATCTAATTTATCTAAACCTTGTAAAGTCATGTTTGAAATCATGTGTTCTGCCTATTTTGTTTTTATATTGTTATTAAATCGACTCAGGGAGCGTAAAGTTATACAGCTCAGCAAGAGTGAATGGGTTTTTCTGTGTCAACGGAGTGATGCGTAAGCTCAAGTCCCTCCCTGACACTTTTATGTCACTGACAAAGCTGCCGTTATGAGTGTTTGTCAAGGTCGAGTCACCTAGCAATCTGTATATCGCCCATTGACCACTCTTATTTAAAACGTGCTGTCTGCCTTCATCGGTTACATCCTGGAGTGTGATACTAATATTGAAGTCACCATTTTGCGGTGGCCATGCCATTTCACGAATGCGGCTTGGACCGTGGTAGTAACTTATATTGGTATCTGCAATTTTTAAGCTCGCTCTAATCGCACTAGAATCAAGATCGAGTACTCTTGCACTAAACGGAATATGAACGCGGTTAGTGCTTTTATTAATTAATGTGTCTCGAATAACGTTATAGTTACGCAGTTGCACTAACAGAGCCGGAGAGATTGGCATCGTCTCGCCATCCACCTGTTTTGGCGTCCACAAATTGGTATCGTAGAACGGTGCAAAATTTTTCTGAATAAATGTGTCTAACAAGCCACCTGAAGCAAACAGTAATTCAAAATCTTCAATTGAGATTTCCTCGGTCGCTGTTAGATCAAATGGGTATCGTCCTAGCCCTATCTCTTTAAACTTGGTGTAAATCTCGCTGTACCATTGGGTTTGAATGCCTTTAGCGGACTCTTTAATCATGACTGACCAGCTTTGTTGAACCACATCTAACAACCAGCTACGAACGGGTTCCGGTGATTTTTGGGCAATCTGTTTAAGTTTTATTAATGGGTCAGCTTCACTGCTGTTCATTCGATGCTGAGCTGCCGCTAGCGCCGCCATTTGCGGGTCAGGTGCATCAGCAATGTCTTTCATATACGTGCGAACACGGCTTAGCGCTGTTACGGTCTCATCCCAAGGAGTAGGGGAGTTTGGTGTTTCACTGACCTGAAGTTGGTTTAATAAGTGAAAAGCTTGTTCAACACGTTTCATCAACAAGTAATCAGGCTTAACTACTTCCTCTACTGCGTCTGATGCGGAGTCTGCCGCTGCCACGAGTTTCGGGTCTAGCTTTGAAATCAGAGCATTTTTTTCACCAACGGGTGAAAATTGTGTGTTGGCATAGACCTGCTTCAGTACGGTTGTCATTGGTGAAGAAGGGCCCGAGATTAAGTCTATCGCGTTCGTTAGATCGCCGACATTGTCATAGTTCTGGACTTTTAGTTCACTCAGCGCATTGCGCCAATTACTGATGTAGTCGTCAGTATATTTTTTACGTACTTCCTCTTTGAAGGCTTCTTGTTCTTCACTAGTAGGAATAACGTGTTGTGACAGACCTAAAACCCAGTTGTCACTGATGACTTGTTGTGACATTAGGTCCACGCGTGGTCGATAAAAAGTGCTAAAACCAGTGGAGGTATAGATCTTATCTACGATAAAGCGTTCGCTATCGATTGGTGTGTTGAACACATTGCTAAACTCAAAACCCACAGCTCGTTGCAGATCTAGGGTTCCTAAATCAATCGAATTTGCTTCGTTTAAAATGCCTGCATAAACGAGATCAACATTCGAATTTGCTAGCAATGAGCGACGTGTTGCGCGAACAAGATCCATATTGATATCAATTGGATCAAACTGTGTGCGAAAGTAAGCGTCCAAATAGCGCATCGCCTGATTGACGACGTCATTTTGGTTGCTCAAGTCGTTCATCATTTGGAGAGTTTGATGACGCAAAAAACGGATATCACGCTTTGTTGGATCGTTTAGCATTAGATACCCCTTCAATAGAGGTAAAGCGCGTGTAAAAGTGTTTTGATTTTGTGTCAGTTGTAGACGGTAACCTTTCTCAATGAGAGGTATCAACTGTTGAGCAACGTCCTTAAGTAATGCTTCGTATGCGATGCGAGTGCTTTGATCCAAACGGCTAATGTTGAGTGGTAATATCTCTTCATCCAAAGCCTTAGAACCTTTAAGCCACGCCCCATAAGAAGGCTCTATTGCTTTCGTCGCCTTCGCTAAAAGCTCATTGAATCTTGCATCTTGCTCCACTTGCGATTTGTCATCGATACTCAAGAGTTGATTCATCACATGTAAGTTACTGTCTAATGTCGTGAAAAAGAAGTAACTGCCCCCAGTAAGCAGGATAATAGAGCCGAGTATTGCCAAACGGCTTTGTCTCTGAATTAGACGAAGATACGTCTTGTTTTCGCCCGCAAAGTCGCTTTCCGGCAATATTTGTGAATCAATCAGAAAGCGAGAGAAATAAGGCGTTTCTGTTAACTGTGTATGCTCTGACGCGATAATAGGTAAGTTGAAGTAATTACTACAACTTTTTGCAAGTAAATTGTACTTGCGACCGCCTTGCAGACTCGAACTAAAGAAAATCTCACGGATGTCTAGTGAATAGACACCGTTGTTAACATCACATAGACGCTCAAGCACATAGCTGACTTCAGACTGACATAGCTCAAACTGCTTAGGGAAAGCGAGTATTGCTTGTTTCTCATCAATGTCCGTTGAATTAGCGGATGCATCTAGCGCATTACTTTCAAGCACTCTCACTAGATTTCGATAGCTATCGCGGTAGTACTCTGCAAATACACCTTTGGCTTCTTTTAGTGGGATAGAGAGGAACTCAACACGTGTCTTGAGAGAGCTAAAGTGCATGTATTCTTTAAAGCCATCTAACTTGTCTAGCTTTGACATAATCAAATAGATTGGCAATGCTGAAGACGTTTTAGAGTTGATGGTACTCAAGCGCGCCAATAACGACGAAATGGTGTACTCTTTTTGCTCTGGCTCAGAGACGATCATGAACTCGAAATCGGTGAAGAATAGACACCCAGAAAATGGCTTTCGAGGTCGATGATGAATAACTTCTTCAATGAACGTATTCCATAAAGAAGCATCACTGCTTGATACTTCCTGGAACACTAAGCGTTGGTCTGGTTTGATGTACACAGCGCTGTCAGATTCGTACCATTCAAAAAAGTCATTCTTAGCGGTTCTAGTGCGATCCATCGGTTTAATTGCACTAGAATTAAATAAAAATTGACGTCGCCCTGACCCTTTATTACCAAGCATCAGGTAAATTGGTTTCTTGCCTGAGTTAGCAAGAAGAGGCTGGATAACCATAGAAAGTGCTTCTTCCTCGGTTTCCAAATGTTGAGCTTTAGCGTTGTTCTTTTTCTTCAACCATAATGTGAATTGAAAAGTGACGTAAACAATGGCGATAGCACCAAGGGTCAGCCAAAGATAAAGTTGATCGATTTCGTCAAGAAAAAGCAGATAAATAGTGGTGATAATTGCAACCAC
Source organism: Vibrio sp. D417a (assembly GCF_030248595.1). Taxonomy (NCBI): domain Bacteria; kingdom Pseudomonadati; phylum Pseudomonadota; class Gammaproteobacteria; order Vibrionales; family Vibrionaceae; genus Vibrio; species Vibrio sp. D417a. The sequence goes on from NZ_JAHGAM010000001.1 coordinate 443,206, forward strand.
TAAAAACATCAATATAGTAGAAATCACCACTGGATTTCTAAACAGTTTTTGTTTGAACATAAGCCTAAAACTTCTTTAATTGTATTGTTATTTATTGTCAGTTTTTTCAGCTTGTAGCTGACTCAATTTATATAGGTAGATGTTCAGTAAAAGGGTTGCGCGGTCAATTTCCTTTTGCTGTGAATACTTTTCAGCGTATTCAATACGACCTAAAAGCGGGAATAACGAGTTACTGTATTCGTACGCCTTTTCAGAGTTCTTATCTACATTCTGTCTAGCTACGTTGGCAAACACCGTTCTTGCGTCTGAGAATCGCTTATAAACATCCATAAACTGGTCTTCTAAATGGGCGCTCTGTGTCAAAAAGTTTTGACGTAGCTGCTGTGCAGAAGACGAATCCGGATAGATTGCGATTAATTCATTGGTCAAGCTATCGAGCTCGCTGACGTTACTTACTTTTGCCGAGTCTAAAAACCAGTTATTCATCATAATATCGACACGATTAATGGCCTGCGTTTTCAATGACTGAGCATATTTTTTATTTTCGTAATCTAACGAGGCGACCAAATTTACAAGTTCATTAAGTGAAGCTTGATTAATTTTTTGCTCCAATGTTCGATAACGTTGTTGCTCGTACATGAAATGTGAACATATCGCAGTAACAATCAAACCAATAACGAAGTAGATCATAAATCGACCAGACTTTGCCGGTGATGCTTTCTCTTGGCTATTTAGGTTGGGTGATGACACCGGTGCGGGAGAGGGAGACACATTCACTTTAATTTCAGGTGCCTTCTGCGTTGCTGCAGGAGCGCTAGTGTTGGCTTGTTTTTTCTCGCGTAACTCAGCCGCAATTTGTTGTTCTTTTATCTGCTCAATCCATTGATTCAAAATACGGCGAATGCGACCTAATGACGGCGCTTCAATACCGTAATGAAGACGAAGCTCTTCCTCAATCCTCAAGCATAATTGATGTGCTGCCTCTATCAATGGAAGCTCTTCTGGTAACGCCCGATGCTTATTAATTCGTTTTTCAGTATGCTCTACCATCCATTCAATAGCGCTCATTCGTGCCTTTGACTTTGAATGCTCTGGATACGCGTTGAACCAATATACGACACACACATCAAGTATTGAGTTTAACCCTTCAACAAGGCCTCTTAAGCCGTCGTTATAGGTTGACGCAACGGTAAAGTAACAGCAACAACGTAGGTCTTTCGCTTGGGTACTCAAGATCTTTTTTGAGAGTGTTTGAACCGTTTTCCACGAGACTCTCCCTGTGACTTTATTCAGGTTGTTTATTTGACGTTTAATTTCGTCAAAATCCTCAGAACCATTAGGATTAGAGCCGCTTGGGTTATTTTCATCGATTGGTCTTCGAGCGAAGTCGGTAAAAAACATAAGGAAAGTTCCAACTGATCATATAGAAGTATTAAGTTATATAGGATTTCACTACTGTTATATTAAATTATAAGCAGTGCACATCTGCCGCAATTCTATAGACAAAATAAGCGGATTAGATAATAAAAATTCATTAAAAGAAATTAAATTACTTTTAGTGTGATCTTTGTTCATAATATTAATATCAATAGTTAAGTCTATTTATAAGAAGAAACTTATATATGAAGATGAGAACGTTGATTAAAAAGTAACTAAATTGTTATCGGAGATTACGTTTTGTTCAATTAGCAATCAAATTCTGTTACTTCTATTTAAATAGAAAGATTTACTGTCTCGTCACTTAATCTGTAGTCGGTTCTTTAGTTTTTGTTTGTAGGTAAAACAACCAACCTGATAGTTGAAATGTATTAAATTATAGGTGTTTTTTTAGGCTTATTGAAAAAGAGAATATAATTGATATCTTTCGCCTCTAAGTAGAATATCGGTTTTCCTAGAGGGACGAAATGCTAAAACCAAGTCAAATTGGGCTGATTTCAGCCATGTGTCTATTTTCTTCTGTTGCAATGGCAAAAGGGGAGCGATATGGACTCTCTACCAGTATGTTGACTATCGATAGCATTAAATACGATGAAGGTAAAAGTGGTGAGCAGGATACGCTTAGGTTCGGCTTGGTTCATACTCGTCCTATTGATGAAAACAATAACCGTTGGCGTTGGTGGTTAGGGCTAAACTATCTAGCAGAAGATATTGAAGCGCCAGCAAACGGCTTATATCAAGAAGCGACGAACTATGAACTTCGTGTTGTTCCTCAATATGCGTTGACTTCTTGGAGTGTTTTCACGCCATACGTTGGTGCGGGCTTGTCTGTCGGTTACTCGCAATATTCTAATCGCTGGCAAGTAGACCAAGAGGGCTATCGTTATGAGAGTGTTGAAGACATCGACCAGTTTGAGTTAGGTGCGGTTGTGACCCTTGGTACTGCTATAAAGTTAGGCAGTAATCCTGACGCCCATATACAAATTATCCCGCAGGCCTCTTATATCCTTCCGGTTGTAAATGATGGAATTGGTGGGCTTGAACTATCAGTTTCTTTGCTCTTTTGAGGTTCGTAAATGTACTCAAATCAGCTAGTTTTATTTATCTCAAAGTGTCCAGAGGAATACACCGGTGCAAAGCATATTGAAATGCCTGAAAGTGGTGGTTCGATAGGTCGTTCCCCAAGCTGTAGCGTGTCTTTAGCCGATCACAACCGCTTTATCTCGGGCACTCATTGTTTGCTCAGCGTGTATGGAGATACCTACTATATAAGTGACGTATCAACTAACGGCACAATGGTAAATGGGAATAAAATACTAAAAAATCAACCCGTTGCGATAGTTGATGGCGACATCATTTCTTTAGGGCAATATGAGATTGGTGTTTCTCTTGAGCACGTTACCTCAACACTAGACATCGCCGCTGATATTGCTCCTGAGCGAGTATCTAGCGATCCTCTGGTTAGTCTAGCAGATGCGGTTGTCGAAGAGGAAGAAAAAGTCGGTGCCTTAGAAGATTTGTTTATGGAGACTAAACAGGATGACATTGATTGTCATGATCCTGTTGCTCACCTTAACTTTTCGATGCAGCGAGATGACGATTACTTAATTCGTGATAATGAGCGTACAGAATCTGAACAACCTAGAACCGTGGAAAGCACGCGTCAGGTGGTCGATGACAGTTTCAGTATATATTCCGAATTTGATCAACCAAGCCTAATCCCTGAAGACTGGATGGCTGTGGAAACCAAGAGTAACGCATCAGTCAATGATGCATTAGCGCCAGAAAGCGGTAAGGTACATAGAGCCGATATTGCCTCAGCTGAGGTGATGCAACCTGGCACAGTAGCCCCAGATAGCACGATTCAAAGACAACATCGTACGCCTAATGTTACTGAGATGGTCGTAGAGCAGGCTAACACAGGGTCAAAATGGGAAGAGATGACCCAATCTTTTACGCCTTCTCCTAACACTAATCAGCAACTTCAAATACCTACGGCAGAGCACGCGATAAACAGTACGACGAAAGCACAAGTCGATACTGATGCGGCCGTTTGCTCTCAAGATATAGCGCAAGCGTTTTTTGATGGTTTGGGTATTCGAAACTCAGAGTTGATGACAAACGAGGCGCAGTTATTCAAGCAAATGGGCACTTGCTTGCGTTTATGTATTGATAACCTACAGAAAGAGTTGCACGAAGTGGAATCGTTAAAAGATGAGCAGAGTGCGAGTGAGGCTAACTCGAACATTGCAGAGCTAATGCTCACTTTGAATAGTCAGCAATTACTGGCTCCAAATGAACTGGTTGAACAAATGCTCGATGAGCTGAACGACCACCAAGTTATGTTTAACAAAGCACTGAATGAGCTCATTTTAGAACAGTCAGAAACGAACGATCCCGTAGCATTTGCTAACAGGGTCACTAGCCAGTCTTTGTTCTCAACTAAGTCAAAGCTGTGGACCGAATACCTAGATTTCTACACTAATAATCGTCGCCTGCTTAATGAAACATCCTTAAAAGGGCTGATTAAGAAAAACTATAACAAAGTGATTAAGGGAAACCATGCGTAGTATCGCCGTATTACTCGGATTTGCCATGTTGTCCGGTTGTTCCATGTGGGATCAATTTAAAGAGTCCACGGGTATCACACCAGAAACTTCGTCGATTGAATTGGTTATTGAGGCATCACCTGTACTCAATGTGAGAAATGGGGGCCAGTCATCTCCAGTTATTCTCCGTCTTCACGAATTAAGTTCGCCAGTATTGTTCCGAAGCTTAGATTTCTTTGCCTTGTTTGAGAGCGATAAAGCGTCGTTGGGTGATGAGTACATCAAACGTTACGAATATCAAATACAGCCAGGTGGAAAAGTTCATGAAATGCTAACGCTAGACCCTGACACTCGTGCCGTCGGTTTTTCAGTGGCTTTTCGTGATATTGATGGTTCGTCATGGCGAAAAGTGGAAGTTATTGAAGAGAAGAGCGAGTACTACATCAAGCTCAAGTTAGAGGGCAGTGAGTTAATTTCTGATAACACTCGCGGCATTGAACAGGTTTACTTTTAAGGGATAGAAACATGTCTTTATACAATCCAGTTGTTTGGCAAGATGGAATGTTCATGAAGCCGCAGCATTTTCAACAACTCGATCGTTCGCAAAGTAAACTATCGAGCCTACTGAGTGCCAATGCATCGCCTTTGCATTGGGGAATTAAACGTTTAGAAATCAACTCTCAGTTACTAGCACTGGGTAAAATCGGTATTACTCGTGCTGAAGGTATTTTACAAGACCGGACACCATTTGAGCTTCCGTTGCTTGCTGAGCTGCCTGAAGTGAAAGATGTAGATCCTTCGATTGCCGATAAAGTCGTTTATTTGTGCTGTCCGTTACCATCGGAACGTTCTGAGTTATTTGGTACCAAAAAAGACGGTGCGCGCTATACGATGGAATCTCAAGAAGCGGTTGACGCTTGTTATGATTCGGAAGACATGGCAAATATCGTCGTCGGTAAGCTTAACTTTTGCTTAATGTACGATCATGAAGATAAGAGTGCTTACACGTCTATTCCGATCTTAAAGATCTCAGAAGTGAAGCCTGATGGCAGCGTGATCTTAGATGATAGTTTCATTCCTACCTGTATCGATATTCATGCGTCGACAGTACTGAGTAAATTTGCGACCGAGTTTGCTTCTATGTTGAAGCATCGCGCGGAATCGATAGTCCAGCGATTAGGGGTGGTGGATCAACAAGGCGTATCATCGGTTTCTGACTTTATGCTATTGCAAGCGCTCAACCGATACGAACCCTTATTTTGGCATTTCGCCAGCACAGAAGCTGTGCATCCTGAGTCTTTGTATCGAATTCTTCTTCAGGCAGAGGGTGAGCTTTCGACGCTGTGCTCAACGACACGCCGACCTATTGAGTTTACGAAGTACAATCATGGTGATCTTACTAGCTGTCTTTCTCGCGTCCTAGACAGTGCGAAAATGACATTGAGCGTGATGTCTGAGCAAAGAGCAATTCCACTGACCTTAAAAGATCAGAACTATGGCATCAGAACGGCAGCAATCCCTGACAATAAGATCATTGATACGACAACCTTTATCCTCGCAGTTAAAGCCGACGTGACCTTGGATGTCCTGCATACCCAGTTTGTCAGCCAAACGAAGATCGGTTCTATCGATAACATACGTGACTTGATTAACCTTCAACTGCCTGGGATTGAGATCAAACCAATGCCAGTTGTGCCACGCGCGCTGCCGTATCACGCTGGCTACACCTATTTCGAGCTCGATAAAACGGGCGAAGAGTGGATGGCATTGAAGAACACTGCTGCGATTGCGATTCACGTTGCGGGCGATTTCGCTAACTTATCATTGCAACTTTGGGCCGTTCGTCTATGAGTTACGCAGAAACCGACGTCACCGTAGTCTTATTCCAACCAGAGCCTGGCAAACCAATGGAGGTAATGCCAGCGCCTGACTTGTCGAGAAACATCGCAGTACAAGATCTATCTATCGATAACATGGGTATTAACCCGCTAGTGGACCAGTTCTCATGGTTGATCGCCAGTCTGTCTTGTATGTCTTCGATCCCTTGGCTTGATGACCCGATGCCATTTCGTGAACAAGTGGCACGTGAGATTCGAAAAGGTGAACGAAAACTTAATGAAATGGAGCTCGATCGTGCTTCGGTTCTTGTTATTCGTTACTGCTTGTGTGCGGCGATTGATGAATCTGTTTGTCGGCAAGAATGGGGAGCAAATAGTCACTGGAGCCAGAACAGCTTACTGTCTGAATTCCATAACGAAACATCTGGTGGTGACAAGTTTTTCGTTATTCTCGACCGCTTAAAAGCCGACCCTCGCAAATACCGTCACGTTATAGAGTTTCTCTATTTATTGCTTCAACTTGGTTTCCAAGGCAAGTACGGCCGTGAAGAGCGTGGTAACGAAAAGTTAGCGGAAATTGGCAGCACCATTTATCGATTAGTGCGAGATGACCGCCTAGCAGAACAAGAAAAAGTTTCTTTAATCAACCTTAAAGCTAAATATCTAAAGAAGCCGTTAAAAAGGGTAATTTCACCCAAGCTGATCTTAAGTCTTAGTGCGATGACGTTTGCGCTTATGTATGCGGCAACCTACATCGTCATAGACTTAAAATTTCAGCAACTGCTTGAAATGTATAGATAACCAGAGATCTAAAATGAGATCTTCTGCCAGTTTTAGGGCTTATTGTGAATATCACTGGTCTTTTAGTGAAATTCACTAGTTATTTAGAGAGATTGCAGTTTGCGATCTCTTTTATCATTCAATCAATAAAATTCAAATGGATTGGTTATGGGCGTAACAGTTGGTGCGAATGGACTTTCGATAGTTCATAAAGGCTCAGGTGGTGAAGCGAATGCAACGCTCCCAGATGTTTGTTTAACTAAGGTCGGCAAACCAGTCGTCCCTATCCCTTATGGCAACAATGCTAAATCAGCAGACCTTGCTGGTGGGACTACGACAGTCTCTATGGATGGCGGTAACAGTGTCGCTATCAAGGGCAGTACGTTCTCAAAAAGTACCGGCGATGCGGGCGGTGATAGAAAAGGCGTTGCCTCAGGCACGATAGAAGCCGAAGCAAAATTCATTTCAGCCTCACCAACGGTTAAATTTGAAGGTAAGGGCGTATGTCGTCTGTCCGATCAAATGACCATGAACAAAGCCAACACTATGTGTTTGGGTGGCGCACAAAACCCATCGGTTTCTGTGACTGAAGAGCAGGAAGGGACGTATACGCTGGATATAGAATGCAAATATCCAAATGGGCTCCCTTACTCTAATGCACAATTTTCTTTAGTCGAGCCTTCAGGTGCTGTCATTGGGAGTGGAGTGCTGGATTCTAGCGGAAAAGCATCTGTTAATGGTCTCGCTCTAAAAGAATGCAAGTTAGTGCTCAGCGAAACTCAAGACTCTTATACGCCGAACCAATCTTTAGCTGAAAATATTGTGACGGAAACTTACCCTGATCCGAATGATTTTTGTACGTTTGTCGCAGGTCGCCGCTCGCCATTTTGGGAAGATCGTGTTGGGGTTGCTAATGACTGGGGCATATTGATGTCCCCATCCTTCAGTGATGATGACTTTAAAGATATTGTGTTAGAGCAAAGCCGTATATCGTCTCCTTATGCGATTAGTCAAAATCACTCTAAAGATTTTTCTGATGCTTATGTTTCGGCACTTTATCACATCCAAACTGATACTACTGCGCTAGAGAAATATGAACCTTTAGTTGAACTGCTCTTGGAGCAAGTACACGAAAATGGCGATATATTGAGAGTCTTATATCAAGCTGATGTGTTTGAGCCTCCCTATGAATTATTAGCGAAGCTTCGCTTTTTAGGGACTGGGAATACTGTGAAGTATTTGCAGTTTGTTTTATGGACGTTGATAAATAATCAAATCTGTTCATACATCGATGAGCTAAACAGTGAAATCATCGGTCGTTTAGATTTCATACAAAGCCAAGCTTCTGCAAGATCGTTGAGTTCTGTTGAAGAGGGTATAAACGGTTATAAAAAAGCACTTAACCACTTCAAAAAAGCACTTCCTGACGTCATTAGCCAAATTTTCGAAACCAAAAATGACACCCTAATTTCTATATCGGCAATGGCCCTTGGGAGTACCGTTAACATAGCGAGCCAATCTAGCTTTGCTACTAATTTAGGTAGGGTTAATGCGGTGGTGTACACGAAGTCAAACAACTTGAACCGCCCATCATTTGTCACTTTTGACGATAACTTTTCTGACTAGGACATTTAAATCATGGATGCAGTTTTTCCGATAGCGCAACGAGAAGGTGACGCTTACTACACGCTCAGTGATTTTACGAAATTGTTTGATCAAGCTAAGAGCGGTCGTTATTTAATAGGACAAGGGTACGGTTGGCATAGTGGCATTCACTTAACATCAAAAATGTTACCGTGGGGGAAAGGGCTCAGACCTATTCAAGCGATGCTTGATGGAAAAATAGTGGCATTTCGCATAAATCCTGATTACCTAACATCAACGTACCAAGAGCAAGAGTTTAAGTATAGTAATAACTTTGTGCTTATCGAGCATGAGGCTGTAAACCCCGAAGATAATGAAGATGTATTTAAGTTCTATACACTTTATATGCACCTTGCGCCACCTTCAGATATTGGCGCCAATTCATCTATAACCACGCGTTACCGTTTACAAGAAGCGAGAAATGTACGCACTTTCAAACATAGTGATGTGCCTACTAATTCTGGTGAAAAAAAACAGTCGATGTCTAAAGGAACATTACTTGAATACCTGTATGCAGAAGAGAAGGAGACCCATCCATACCAGATCGACAAAAATACCTACAAAATGATAAAGTGCCGTGTGGTAGAGAATGGTAAATCGGCAAGTGGTAGCGAAAAAGCACTGTTAAACAAGATTGTTTGGTTTGCTTCGGGTCTCAATAGTGACTTTGACATTTTAGAAGATTCCTCTGCTGTCCTATCAGAACCAGTTTCAGAACCTAAATGGATGTCGGACAAGGCGGCAATGATTAGGGACGGTAGTGTGGTTTCTTTACTCCCACTCCTATTTAGAGAGGGGATAAAGGTTTCAGCTGGGGAAGATATCGGTTACATGGGACTGCATGAGTACAGTAACGATGCAATTGGAACTAAGAAAGAAGATAATCGTGTGCATATCGAGATGTTCTCTTTTGAGGAGCCGCCCGAATTTTTCAAAAAACAGATTTCTCCCAAAAATGCGGAAGAAAATCCACTTGTTGTTCTCGATGGGGCCGATAGTAGCGGTGCCGTTGATATGAGTAATTCGTTTATTCAGCAATTACTTGAATCTGTGACAGAAGATCAAGTAACGGACTTCTCCTCGTTCACTGCTCGCGATGCCAAAGTATACTTAGACGGTAAGCGTAAACACTTTGAGCGATTTATTGTGAAACATCCTACAGATTGGCATACAGAGTCGTCACAAAGTCTTTATGAATCAATCCATCAGACCGCAAAGGAAGCTCTAGATATTAAGTGCTCCGCTGGTTTTGTGACTATAGAGGACTACCGTAACTCCCCATGGCGCGATCAAGTGATGGATAGCTTTGATCTTTTCTCGCAATTCGAACTGGAAAGAGCAGATAAGTTCTCATGGATGCAAGATTTACAAGGTGATTTGCAACTAAGCGATGATAAGAGTCTTTGGCATTATTGGCCTTTTATTCCTCAAACTCAAGGTGCCTTTAAGTTTACTCTAGAAATGCTACAAGAGGTATACCCTGAAGTTAAAGACTCTAAGCGGGATGTCTTACAAGGTATTGTTAATGAACTAAATGATCACATGCTTTTTTATAAGCTAGATACGCCTTTACGTAGAACACACTTTTTTGCTCAGCTTATGCAAGAAACCGGTGAGAGCCTAAATATGGCTGAATATACCAATTATCGTATTTCTACGCTGGATACATCAGAATTTAATACTGCTAGGTCACGTCGATATCCTTTAGATCACCCTAAATATGCAGGTAAGCGCTATATTGATGTTCACGGTATCGCAGACAAGAAAAATGGTAAATTCGTTAAAAAAGATGGTACTTCTCCTACTCTTGATGACAAAAGGATATTGTTTAACGTTATGTATGGAGGCAGAAGCGAAATGAAGAATGGTGATTTTTTGACAACTGATGATGGGTGGATTTTTAGGGGGCGTGGATTAAAACAGCTTACCGGCAGAGACAATTATGAGCGTTTCAATAAATGGCATTTACAAAATCAATCAGAGTGGCCATTGGACGTCGTAGATTTTTTAAATACACCAGAGCTTATATTAGAGGCTAAATATGCGACTCGCTCTGCTGCTTGGTTTTGGCTAGATATTAAAGGTCCTGAGAGGGCAGATAAAGGAGCCAACGATAAAGTTGTGAATGAAATAACACGTAAGGTAAACCGTTATACTAGCAATAAATCTTACCGGAAGCGTAGAGAAAACTTCAAACTTTTATGGGAAAATAAGGTATTTAACTAATGATAAAAAATATTAAACTTCATGCTATGTCAAGCATTCTCATAATAAGCTTCCCAGTTTTAGCAGTACACCCACAGATAGACAAAAAACTAAGCGATACAACAGTCACTTTGTGTAAGAGCAACGAGGACATTTACTTTAATGCAAAGTTAGAGAACCGAAAATATGTTTCCTTGTGTGGGGCTGGGCATAGAAGTCCAAGTACTGGTTATGTAAAGTATCGATATGGGACAAGCGATAAAGTAGAATTAGAATACCCAGAAAGTGCAGAAACCCCAAAAGGTAAATTTTTAAGTTATCATATAAGACTTGGTAAGTTACAAGGTAGGAATATTTTTTTCTATTCAGGGGATTACAGATATAGTATCGGTTATTTAGCTGATAACTGTAGCTTGCATGTTTATAAAGGTAGTGAGCTTGTATTTAGCTCATCTTGCGAAGAGACTTCCGAGCTGAACACGTTTGGTGGAGGTCAATCATCAGGCTCGGTGATATTAGAAGAAGAACTAATCAAAAGATTTCCTGAACAATTTCAAGACCCAAATGAACCGGAGTTTCACTGAATTTACAATAGATGTGTTAGCTTATAACGATCCTCTGGTTCTTGCGCGTGACTCTTGAATGTTTGATGAGGGGGCTCCTTGTTCATTAGGAATATAAACATCATTAGCTTTTTATCGTCCTTGTCTCTTTCACTTTCTGTAAGTGCAAGCTGTGATCAAGAATCCACCGTATTCACATGTGATTTAGAAAATAAAGGTGGCAGTTTGAAAGCTTGCTTTAATCAAGCCGAGAATTCGATGTATTTTGTTGTTGACGAAAATGGGTTGAAAACAGTTTATACTCCAAGACAAGGGAAGAGTTTAGATAACTATAAATGGATAGATATTTCTTTTGAAGAACCTGAATTCATTCCTTTGAAGTTTGAAGTAAATGAAAACAAGAATGCGTATTTTTCATTGACTAGAGGTGGTGGGCGGTTGAGTGTCGTTGCTAACTCCGTTGACATGATTGAAGATGAAAATGCTGTTGAGTACTACTGTGAATTGGAAACTGAAACAGCTCTGGATCCCAACGTTAGATTAAAAATAAAACACGTAAAGCCTAATGAGTTTGAAGCTTGGGGTTAAATAGCAATAGATTCCGGTGAGAGCCTAAATAAAATTCATTGTAATAAAAAGTTAGCTTTTCTAGAAAATCTACTCGAGACGTTTGGATAAGAAATGTTCAGATAAAAAGCGCCGAAAGGCGCTTTTTATTTTCTTTAAAATAAAGTATGGTCTCCCTCCTTTTAAAATGGTAAGTGTTGAATAATTATACAGTGGTTAGGTAAATGAATAAAATAACTAAACTCGCTTTGGCTTTGTCCGTATTGACATCTATTGTTGGGTGTCAACTGGTGTCAAATACGCCGATGCAATCGACAGCAACGAAGGAAATAATTGAAAAAGCAAAGGCAGAGTTTGATGGACAACGTTTTTATAAGTTGAATGAATATGATGAAGAAATCAACGTTTCAGATGACGGGGTCATTACCTTCAAGTCTTACTTACCACGCAGCGGCGGCTATGAATGGGTACCAATTGTGATACGCGATACTAGTTTTCGTGTTTCTTGCGATTATTTCAGTGAATATGTTGAAGCTGGAATGGTTGTTCAGGTTCAGTTTGTAGGTAAACGCGGGCGCATTGAAAATTACGACAAGCAACGTTGTGAAGAGTTTGGCGAGCCAACATGGCAATAAGATCTATGGATAATTAAAGCGCCGACAGGCGCTTTTTATTTACGTTTTAGTTAACCGTTAGAAAAGATGTAGACCAATCTTCGGAAGATTAGGCAAGCAATGCGTAGTATCTGGTCACAAGTTGGTATGAACTTGCCTTTTAGAAAACGCTAATAAAATCGCTAAACAGCTACATGCTAATAGAACGACACCTAAGTTTTGTGCTGTTCCAGCCATCGCTAATCCCGTCCCGATCATGATGTAGTACATGAGCCCAAATAAAGCGCCTGCGCTACCTACCTGTTGTTTATAATCAACGAGTGCGTCACTGAGTATGTTGGGTATCGCAATCCCATAAGACATGACGACTAACACCATTGGAGCAACAAACCAGATTGATTGGCTCAGAATCAACACACCGACTGATCCCAAACTAAGCAATACTGCTGAGAGCCAAAGTAGTTGGCTTTTTCGAACATTTTTAGACACTAGGGATTTGTTTAAATAACTCCCAAGCAGAGTGCCTAACCCCAGTACCATGCCACTGTATCCAAATTGTTCGGAGTTATACCCAAGTGCTGAGAAAGTAAATGCGCCAAGCTGGTAATAAGAAAATAGAGCAATGTTGTACAAAGCAACCAATAATCCTGAGCGCCAAATTCGCGCGTCTCTTACCATTTCCCAGCTAAGTTGATGCAACCGTACTGGTGTCTGTTCCTTCTGTGTTTCAGGAAGCTTAATAACGTTATAAGCGAGCAATACTAACGCGATTAAAAACAAGGCAAAAAACACATAACGGTATCCACCAAGCGCTGTAAGCTGCCCACCTAATAGCATGCCAACTACCGGGCTGATTGATATACCCATCCCCATTAAGCTAAAGACTTTACTCAGTTCTTGACCGTCAAACGCGTCACGAAGCATGGTCTGTGTGACAACGGATCCTACCGCGATACCAAATGCGCTCAGGGCTCGCGCAGCCATGACAACAGCAAAGCTTTCGGTTAGAGTTGCGAGTAAAGATGCGCAACCATAGATAAAGAGCCCAATAAGCATGGTGGGCCTTCTTCCCAGTTTATCTGCGAGAACTCCCCAAACTACAACGCCAATGGCAAAAGCTAGGAAGTAAATCGACAATGTTTGGGCTGCTTGTGCGTGGTTTACATCAAATGATAGAGCGATTGAGCTCAACGCTGGGCTATAGATGGTTTCTACAATTTGCGGAAACATCAACATAACCAGCATGAGCCATAAAGAGGGCTTAGTATTCATATTGTTACCCATCGTTAATGAAGTTGGCGGGCAGTATAAATGAGGCTATGATTGATCTAATAACAACATAAAAACCAAATACATCAACATTCGGACAAAATGGCGCTTATTAACGAAAAAACACAATTTGATGCAGACAAAATTTCTAATTGTGTAGTGGGAATTGCTGCGGATATTGGCAAGCACGACTCAGGCATGCATCAGCACAAGAAAGGGCAGTTATTGTACGCACCTCAAGGTTGTATGAGTTTTGCTCTGGAAGACTCGATTTGTATTTTGCCACCGACAAAGGCGGTTTGGATCCCACCTAATACGCCGCATCGCGCACTAATGACGAATGTGGTAGCGTATCGATCTTTGTATTTTGATTGTGAGGAGTTTGCCTGTCCGAGTAAGATCACGATGATAGAAGTGAATAATTTACTCCAAGTTCTTATTGATAAAATGTCATTTTGGGAGTGGGCTAAGCCTAGCAGCGAGATGGTAAATACGACGGCGCTTTTTTGGGAGGAGTTTTATGCTGCGAAACGTTATTCGTTTCAGTTGCCTTTGCCATCGCATCGGCGCTTAACAACGTTTCGTCGAGAGTTGGTTGAACCTTCATTTCTAGCTCCTTCGCTTACTACTCTTGCAAGCAAAGTTGGGGCAAGCACCAAGACGGTAACACGATTATTTAAGTCGGAAACGGGCATGAATTATCAAGATTGGCGGCAACAGTGGAGGCTTTTAAAAGCAGTTGAATTGTTATCAACGGGAATGCCAGTCAGCGCAGTTGCCGATTGGCTGGAGTTTTCGTCAGACAGTGCTTTTATTGCATTTTTCAAAAAGCAAACTGGACAAACACCTCTGACGTTTATGAAAACCAAGCCTTAAGCGTCAAAATGCTCACACTCTTTCTAGAACAAACCCCAGGTTCACAGGCTCAGCCTATAAAGCATACATAGACAGGTACCAACGTGCAGGTTACTTGTCTTTACTCTGCAGTTTGCGAAAGTATTGCGTAGTAAAATCAACAAAGGCTCGGATGCGTTTTGGTTGATGTCGGTCGTGATGATAAAGGAGTGAAAATTCCACACTCGGAATGCTCCAATTGGTAAACACTTCTTTTAGCTTGCCTGTCTGGAGTTCTTGTTGACAATAAAGTGCTGGCACACGGATGATGCCATTTCCCGCCAAGGCTGCTTTTATCATTACTCTGCCACTCTTACATCGTAACTGTCCACGTATCTGGTGTTCCGTTGACTGCTTTGTATTCGTGTTCTCAAATGCCCACCGTGTCACACTACCTGTCAAACAAACGTGTTTTTCTAAGTCCTTTGGATGCGAAGGATAGCCATATGTTTCTAAATAGTTTGGGCTTGCGTATGTCCCCATTTCCACATCGATCAGTTTGCGAGCGATAAAGTTGGAGTCGTCTAACTTTCCCATTCGAAAAGCGATATCGAATTCATCCGCGATTAAATCGACACGATGGCTACTAAAATCTAAGTTAATGCTCACTTGTGGGTGTTGGATTAGAAATTGAGCAACGATATCTGCGACAACGTCTTCTCCTAAATAGCCCCCCACACAGTTGATACGAATGTCACCTCTTAAGTCTTCTACATCATCAACCACTGCCATAACAGCTTGATCAATATTGTGAAGGGCAGTTTCACACTGTTTATACAGAACCTTGCCTGCTTCGGTGAGGTTCAGTGTTCGAGTGGTCCTTTGTAGCAAAGTGACACCAATCTGTTGTTCCAGATTTGTTATTTGACGTGAAACGTGTGAGCGAGAAACGCCAAGTTGCTCTGCTGCTTTCGTGAAGTTTCCTAGTTGAGCGATTAGGACGAAAGAGCGAATATCCGCAAGGTTGATGTGTGTTTGCATGATGACTTCTTCATAATTCAAAAAAGTATTGTTGCAGTATAACAACAGTGTTTCAACTAGGTCGGTATATATCAACAAACAAAGTTTTCTTAAACTTACCGCCACTGATGTAAACCGTTCGATTAAGGATTCAAAATGAAAAAGTTAATTGTTATTACAGGCGCTAGTTCAGGCATTGGTGAAGCGATTGCACGTCACTTCAGTGACCAGGGCCATGCTCTTCTTTTGTTAGCAAGACGTGTAGAACGTTTGGAAGCATTAAACTTACCAAATACGCTTTGTGAAAAGGTAGATGTGACCGACAAAGCTTCTTTTGAGGCTGCAATTGAGAAAGCTGAAGCGTTGTATGGTCCGGTAGATGCACTTGTAAATAACGCAGGCGTTATGCTTCTAGGTCAGATAGATACTCAGGAAGCATCGGAGTGGAAGCGCATGTTTGATGTGAACGTAATTGGCTTGCTCAATGGCATGCAGTCCGTCCTAGCACCTATGAAAGCACGTAACAGTGGTACGATCATTAACATCAGCTCTATTGCGGGCAAGAAAACATTCCCTGATCATGCTGCTTATTGCGGTACCAAATTTGCGGTTCATGCTATTTCTGAAAACGTACGTGAAGAAGTTGCGTCATCGAATGTTCGCGTTACGACGATTGCACCTGGTGCAGTGGAAACGGAATTACTTTCACATACAACGTCTCAAGATATTAAAGATGGCTATGACGCTTGGAAGGTGGATATGGGCGGCGTGTTGGCAGCAGACGACATTGCACGAGCAGTGCTGTTTGCTTATCAGCAACCGCAAGGTGTATGTGTTCGTGAAATTGCTTTGGCACCGACAAAACAACAACCTTAACATTGAGTTACGGCGATTTTAGGTCACTAAAGCCGTAAAACTTTGCATATCGATTCGTGATTGAGATGGCATCTTTAAACTAAGTTGCGTGAAAATTTAGGCCATCCATTTAAATCCGGACACTAAGTGTGTTATTGCTTATATCCAAGTTACTCAAGGTGAGAAAAAACTTTGAGTAATTTGGGTTTTTATTTGGTCTCAATTTTAGGTAGCGGAATTTATTTAGGTCAGAAGGCGGCAGTTGTGATGAAAGGAGAGTGTGACGTAAAACCAAGTGAAGCAATACCCGTCTCTTAATGAGAATTGATTTCATCAACGTCACAAGCCGTTACAATTATCCGTTAGGTATTATACTTTGTGGGTGGTTAATATTTAACCAAACAAGGAGGTGTGTATGAAACGATTCGCAAACATACTTTTTGCAACACAAGGATTGCCAGGCCATAGTGACGCCCTCGAACAAGCGATGAGGATTGCATCTAGCAACAAAGTGCCTGTCTCAGGGCTAATAGCGTGTCCTGATTTCCCAACAGACATGATCCAGTATCAGCAAAGTTATGAGCAATCGCTGCAAGACTCCCTCAAACAAAGTATTCACGAATACAGACAGAAGCTGGGACTCTCTGAAGAGGATCTCGCATTTCCTCTTACTGTGAAAAGCAGTGAAAAGCCCGCTGTCTGTATTATTCAAGAAGCATTAGCTGATAACAAAGATCTCATCATCAAAGAAGCTGAACCGCTCGGTGAAGGTGCTGAGGGTTTCAAAGCTATTGATATGACTCTGTTACGAAAATGCCCTTGTCCGCTTTGGTTGCACCGACCAATTGATAAGCCAAGAGATAAGCGCCGTGTTGCTGTGGCTATCGACCCATTAACGGCAAGCGATGAACAGCACTCATTAGCCGTGCGTTTACTCGAATTATCGCGTTCGATAGCCGACACCTGCGATAGTCGTTTACACGTGATTTCTTGCTGGGAGTATTACTTAGAAAACTACCTTAATGGTAACGCTTGGATTCAAGTCGATGATGCTGAGTTGAAACATGAACTCAACAAAGCAAAAGCCGATCATAAACAAGCTCTGCAACAGCTGTTGGAGGAGTCTGGGATTACAGGTGAAATTGTGATTCACCACCTGCATGGAAAACCCGACGAAAAGATTCCAGATTACGTAGAGAGTATTGAGGTAGACGTGCTGGTAATGGGAACCTTAGCGAGAACTGGTATATCTGGCTATGTCATTGGTAATACGGCTGAAAATATTTTGCAATCGATTAACTGTAGTTTGGTCGCTCTTAAGCCCGATGGTTTTGTCTCACCGATTCAGTAATTGGGGTGTAACAAAGTTGGGTTTAAGTGATGTTTTAGGTAAAGGAGGGAGATGGATCTCTAGAACATGGAATTATCAATGTATCAATAAGTTATCAGAGGAGAGTGACATGAAAAACCTATGCCCGAAATGCCACACAGAAATGATAGAACGTTCGAATGTTTATGTTTGTCCGAGAAATGATATCGGTGACTGCACCTACGATGCATTCGAGTTAGCTGATGACGATAATCCATATA
The DNA here is from genome assembly GCF_030248595.1 of Vibrio sp. D417a. Lineage (NCBI taxonomy): Bacteria > Pseudomonadati > Pseudomonadota > Gammaproteobacteria > Vibrionales > Vibrionaceae > Vibrio > Vibrio sp. D417a. The sequence goes on from NZ_JAHGAM010000001.1 coordinate 460,971, forward strand.
CATTCAGCCAAGAATATGTAAGTAGTGACCTACGTTCTTATGCCGTAGCAGACAGCAAATAGCGGTTTGTATCGGCGTTCCTCTAAGTAGCACTCAGTGATTACTGTTTGCTACTTTTCCCTTAGTTTCATGATCGTTTTTGAAGCGCTTGGGCTAAAACAATACAGTGGAGTTTGTCATTTGCGCCGAATAGCGCGTACCTTCTTATAATAACGAATGGGCTGCGATGTTGAATAACATAACGGGTAAAGAAAACCTGCCGAAAAACCTAGATAATCAGTTGGTCTTACTGATTTTCCCTGCGCTGCCAGTTTTAATCTTCTCTTTTCTCTTCTATATCTATACTCCTGCAGGCGTGAGCTGGAATGCGGAATGGATACCAAGCCTCGATATCAACCTTAGCTTTAGATTAGATGGTCTTTCATTTCTTTTTGCGGGACTGATCAGTGGGATTGGCGCACTGATTCAAATCTACGTGTTGGCTTATTTACGAGAAAGTGATAGCCGGTTTTCCTTTCATTTGTATCTAACCCTATTCATGCTTGCCATGCTAGGGATTGTGATGAGCGATAACATTCTGTTGTTATTTGTTTTCTGGGAACTCACCACCATCACTTCTTACTTACTGATCGGGTTTAATCACGAAAGTAAAACGTCTCGGAAAAACGCCTTGCAGTCGCTGATTGTTACCGGTGCTGGTGGGCTAGCGTTGCTAGCTGGTCTTATCTTGCTGGGAGCAATGGCAGGGAGTTATGAGCTAAATACCATTATCGAGCAGGCAGACACTATTGCGCAGCATGAATGGTTTATCCCATCTCTAGTGCTCATACTACTCGGTGCATTTACTAAATCTGCGCAATTCCCGTTTCATTTTTGGCTACCTAACGCGATGGCAGCTCCCACTCCGGTCAGTGCGTATTTACACTCGGCAACAATGGTAAAGGCAGGCATTTACCTATTAGCACGTTTATCGCCAGTTTATGCCCACAGCGAGATCTGGTTTTATGCTTTAGTCATCACAGGGAGTATCACTGCCATTTGGTGCACATTTGTCGCATTAAAACAAACTGACTTGAAGCTGATGCTAGCCTACAGCACGAATGTTGCTTTGGGTAAATTAACATTATTACTAGGTATGGGCACAGATTTGGCCGTTAGTGCAGTATTGATGTTTATTCTCGCTCACTCTTTCTATAAAGCTGCGCTGTTTATGGTGGTGGGTAATATCGACAAAGCGACAGGAACACGAGATATTGATCAATTGTACGGTCTGAAGTCAGTGCTCGTCATCAGCATGGTTGCGGGGAGTTTGGCTGCATTGTCTAAAGCGGGGTTCCCGCCGTTGTTAGGCTTTTTGAGCAAAGAATACATGTACAAGTCCGCAGTAGAGCTCAATAACTGGATCGCCTTTGTACTATTAATCGTGAATATACTGATGGTCGCGCTAACCATTATGCTTATTGCGAGACCATTCTTTGCTCGCCGTGATCTCGTGCCGATTGAAACTAAGCCAGTTGAGACAAAAAAAGCCATGTGGATCTCGCCTTTGCTCTTGGCACTTGGCAGTCTCCTGGTCCCGTTATTCGGTTTAAATTGGTTAGATCGCAATATTATTTTTCCGGGCTCTGCTGACATTCTGCCCACAGCAGCTCTTAAAGAGACATCACTATGGCATGGCGTGAATGTACCGTTAGTGTTAAGCGTTATTACGCTAGCGTTGGGGTGTGTGGTGTACCGTGTTTATCCAGCTGTGTCTGCATTTTTTCAGCGGCTACATCTATTCGTCCCCAAAGCGGAGAATATTTTTGAACGACTATTAGATGGCATGATGATAGTGGCGAAGTGGCAAACGGCGCGGTTACAGCAAAAGAAATTGAGTCGCTATGTCCTATTATTTTTCACGGTACTTGCCGTTGCGTTACTGAGTCAGGTAGCGCTTATTCCTCTGCCTTTGGTTGGCGAACTTTCAAGTGTCACTTTCTATGAGATTGGTATTGCCTTATTGTTGATTGGTGCTGCGCTCGTATGTACGTTGTCCCACGCAAGACTTCTTGCGATTTCTGCGCTTGGTATGATTGGCTTCATGACTACGCTTGTTTTTATGATTTATAGCGCCCCGGACGTTGCGAAGACTTTACTGTTAGTGGAAACATTAATGGTGGTCTTTCTTGCATTGTTAATGCGTCATATGCCGCGTCTAGCCACCGTGCCCAAGCATTCAATAAAACGTAAAGTAGCGAATATTTGCATAGCAGGTGTGATAGGTGTTTCGGTTACTTTACTTTTGTTAGGAATCACGTCTCAGCCGATGGACTCTTCGGTGTCAGATTTCTTTGCAGAAAACAGTGTCCCGGGTGGACATGGGCGAAACATTGTTAACGTTATTCTGGTCGACTTTCGCGCATTTGATACATTGGGAGAAGTTGTCGTCGTTGTTATTGCAGGGATTGCGGCAGTGAGTTTGCTTAAGACAAGAGCGAAAAAGCAAAATCGTATCCAATCATTAATTTTTGCAACCACGGCACACATCGTTTCGGCACTCATGCTCGTATTTTCAGTGTATCTGTTGTTACGTGGTCATAATGAACCGGGTGGTGGCTTTATTGGTGCGTTGATTGCCGTTATTGGTTTATCACTTCTCATGTTCGCGGAATCACCGAAATACGTTCGTTCTAGGTTGTATTTCAAACCGTTTCTCATTGCGTTATCTGGCATCGCATTGAGCTTAGTTTCTGGTGCTTTGAGCTTTGCGTTTGATAAACCGTTTTTGACCGGACTGTGGTGGAAGGATGTTATACCACTAGGGACGCCATTGGTTTTTGATGTTGGTGTTTACCTTGCTGTTATAGGTGGCGTGATGGGTATGCTGCTTCGTATTAATGAGGAGCTAGAGTGATGGAAATAGTCTGGAGTGTTGTCGTTGGAGTATTTGTCGCAGCAGGTGTTTATTTAATGCTTGAAAAGCATATCTTGCGCCTTTTGTTCGGCATCATGTTACTCAGTAGTGCGGTTAACCTTGCTATTTTTACCGCTGGGAGGCTGACGCCCGGAGAACCGCCATTGATTGGCGATAATGCTCTTTTACCACCAGATAGCGCGGCAAATCCTTTACCTCAAGCGCTTATCTTAACTGCGATAGTCATCGGTTTTGGACTACTTATTTTTGCTTTAATGCTGTTCTATCGAGCTTATAAAGACACTGGAACTGCAAACGTCGATGAAATGCAACGTTCTGAGGAGGGTCAATGAGTTCGATTTTGCTTACGTTACCGGTTGTTCTATCGCTGAGTACGGCGTTGACTATCTTCTTCGTCCGTCGCTCAACAAAAAGTGTTGAGTGGTTGAGCGGTGTAAGTGCGATTTCGAACCTTTTCGTTGCGGGCTTTCTCACAGAAAACATCATAAATAATGGTATTCAAGCCGTTGCTTTTGGTCAGTGGAGTGCGCCATTTGGTATCGTGTTTGTCGCAGATTACCTCAGCGTTGCTATGGTGATGATAACGGCGGTGATTGGTGCGATATGTGTTTTCTACGCGATGGCGGACCTTCACCGAAAGCCCTCCTATAGCAATTACCATGCGCTAATGCACGTGTTGCTTGCTGGCGTTTATGGCGCTTTCCTGACTGGAGATATTTTTAATCTGTATGTTTGGTTTGAGGTCATGCTCATTTCATCATTTGGTTTAATGGTGTTAGATGCAACGAAAACTCAAGTTGATGGTGCAGTAAAGTACGTGATGTTGAACCTGATTTCGACGCTGGTATTTTTACTTGCTATCGGTTTATTGTATGGCGCAACGGGCACCTTGAACTTGGCCGATCTCTACACCAAAGTTGCGGAAAATGAATTGAGCATCAACATGATGCTGTCCGCGCTATTTTTGTTTGCCTTCTCTATTAAAGCGGCACTCTTTCCTTTATTTGCTTGGTTGCCCGCTTCTTATCACACGTTGCCAAGCGGTGTGGTGGCACTGTTTGCCGCGTTGCTTACTAAAGTCGGTGTATACGCGTTGATAAGAGTCTTCACCTTAGTATTTCCGCTCGCCGAGAGTGGCTGGCAACCGACGTTAATTTGGGTCGCAGGGCTAACCATGTTAACGGGCGTTTTAGGAGCGGCTAGCCAATTCGACATTAAGAAAATTCTTTCTTTTCATATTATTAGCCAAATAGGCTATATGATCATGGGGTTGGCTATTTACACTCCCTTAGCTTTAGCCGGTGCCATTTTCTACATTGTTCATCACATCATTGTAAAAGCGAATTTGTTCTTAATAGGTGGATTCATCGAGCGCAAATATGGCTCTAGTCAACTTGAACATTTGGGTGGGGTATATAAAGCTATGCCTTGGTTGGCGTTCTTGTTTCTTGTGCCTGCGTTTTCTCTGGCCGGTTTTCCACCGCTATCGGGTTTCTGGGGAAAGCTATTGGTCATCAAGTCGAGCATACAGGCTGAATATTACTGGTTAGCAGGTACCGCGTTATTGGTGGGGTTGCTTACTGTCTACTCGATGACGAAAATTTGGAGTGAGGCATTTTGGAAAAAGCCATTTAGAGAGAAGCCAGAACAGACTCTGCAGGCCAAAGCACATTGGTTGTACTGCGTTCCAATTATTGTATTGACGACGTTGACGCTAATCATTGGCTTAGTGGCGGAGCCTTTTTATCAATTTTCCGTTCAAGCTGCAGAACAACTGTTAAATCCGACTGAATACATCAGAGTGGTGTTAGGAGGAAATACATGATCTATCTATTCCTCAATTTTTTCTTAGCGTTAGCGTGGATGATGCTTAATGGCAGCTATTCGAGTCTGAATTTTGTTGTCGGATTTACGGTCGGTTTTTTTGCTTTAAGGTTGAGTCAACCATTTGGATTGAAAACGAGCTATTTTCAACGTTTTGCATCTGCATTGAAGTTATTGATGTACTTCGCTTATGAAATGGTTATATCGGTTGCGAAAGTGGTGTGGGACGTTGTGACACCTACTCATTTGAGTCAGCCTGATATCGTTTATGTCCCTCTGGAGGTCGATTCTGATCTAGAAATCACATTACTGGCGAACATGGTTTCTTTAACACCGGGCACGCTTAGTTTGGATGTTACGGCTGATAAAAAGTATCTTATCGTTCATGCCATGTTTGCACCTGAACATGAAGAGGTTATTCGCGGAATTAAAGATGGGTTAGAGCATCGAATTTTGGAGGTGACGCGTGGATAGTTGGCTGCAAATAACGGTCACTTTTGCCTATTCTGGGCTACTACTCAGCTTTGTTATGGCTTTTGCTCGTTTAATTCTAGGACCAACGCTAGCTGATCGAGTTGTGGCGTTAGATCTGATTTCATTTATCACTATCGGATTTATTACGGTTTACACCTTAGACAGCGGTGAGGACGCTCTGTTAGATATTGCCATTACATTAGGTTTGGTTGCATTTCTCGGCACGATCGCATTTGCACGTTTGATCGTTAAAAGAAAGGAGAAAGAATAATGGACGTGTTGATTGGACTATTTTTATGCTTAGGAACATTGTTGACCTTGGTTGCAAGTCTAGGTGTCCTGAGGCTTCCTGATTTGTATACCCGAATGCATGCAGCGACCAAAGCTGGAACTGTCGGAGTGAGCTGCTTGTTATTAGCGGTCGCTTTCTCACTCCCTGAAGTTACCGTGATCTCTCGGGTTATCGGTACGATGTTGTTTATCGTTCTCACTGCGCCAGTCGCCTCCCACCTGCTCGGCAGAGCAATGCGAGAGGTCGGATATAAGATTTGGCGTAATGATTAACCATTAGCGTCGAATAGTACTACGCCCTAGTTGAAATAAACTCGAAGCTGTATTGATGAAGTCGGAAGTAATTGACGGTATATTCAAATGCACGACCATCTTCTAGGTAACCAGTGGACTCAACTTTTAGAATAGGGGAAGCTTCTGATTCATTCAGGTATGAGGCCGTCTCTGCATCTAACAAGTACGGTTTGACAGACTGACTGCTTTTCGCAATTTTCAATCCTTTGCTATTTTCAATGTACTCATATTTAGAACCATTCATTATGGCTATGCTCAAGTCTGGAAATAACATTGCTGGCATATGAGTGACTTCGTAAATTTCAGGCTCATCATTAATACATCTGAGTCTATGTATTTCATATGTATCATCATTGGGCGAGAGATTTAACTGCTTAGCAACCTGCTCATTCGGCTTTTTAAGTTCGAACTTTATGACTTGAGAGCTAGGCGTTTTCCCCTGTTTACTGACTTCCTCGATAAAACCCAGCAAATGTAAGGCATCATGTTGGGCTTTTAGATCGTTTACATAAGTTCCACTACCTCTTGTCCGACTAATTAAATTATTGTCGACCAGAATTTGTAAGCTTTTTCTGATGGTTACGCGGCTTACGGAAAACTCTTCTTGCAAATCACTCTCTTTTGGAAGCATCGATTTCGGTTGTAGTTCCCCATCTTTGATCTTTTTTTCTAATCGTTCCGCAATGTCTATGTATTTGGGTTTCATAATACCTCGCTAAGTCTTGGATCATGATAGCAAGAATGTGATCTGAGATGTAGTTAATACTTTTCCTTAGGATCTTTGTGTGATTTTTATCTCGTATCTTTGTGCTTATACTTTAAATGTATCATAAAAGTATTAATACTTATTTTATACATTTTCAGGATAAACATTTGAGGTAGCGAAATGAAACGTCAAAAATTAACGATTGTTGGTGCTGGCAGTACATACACACTTGGTATGATGAACAGCCTTATTGCCGAAAAAGATAACTTTCCACTCGCAAAAGTCGTGTTTTACGACATAGATGAGAAACGCCAAGAATCGAATGCATTAGCTACTGAAATTCTATTGCGAGAACACTATCCAGAAGTTGAAGAGTTTGTTTATACAACGGATAAATCTGTCGCATTCGCAGATTCGGACTTTTTCTTTATCCAGATCCGCACTGGTGGGTTGGCCATGCGCGAGCGCGATGAACAAATCCCGCTATCCAACTCTTGTGTTGGGCAAGAGACATGTGGCGCGGGAGGAATGGCATATGGACTTCGCTCTATCGGCGACATGATCCAGCTAGTGAACGAGATCCGACAAACGTGTCCAGATGCGTGGATTCTTAATTACACCAACCCGGCGGCAATTGTCGCTGAAGCTTTAAATCGTGAATTTCCGCATGATAAGCGAATTCTAAATATCTGTGATATGCCAGCAGCGATTATGGTCAGCTATGCGCAATTGTTAGGATGTGAAATTTGGGACTTCGTTCCTGAATATTTTGGGCTTAATCACTATGGCTGGTTTACCAAAATTCGTAACAAACAGGGTGAAGACTTAACGGACAAAATTAAAAATATCATCCTAAAAGAAGGGATCAGTGCGGTTGATGCGGAAATAGCGGATGACCCATCGTGGCAAGCCACATTCAAAAACATGAGAACAATGCTTGCTGATAATCCAGAGTTTTTGCCGAATACGTATCTTCAATACTATTTGTACCCTGAAAAAATGGTGGCGAAAGAGGATATCAATAATACTCGTGCAAGGCAGGTAATTAACGGCCGTGAGAAACGAGTGTTCGAATTGAACGCAAGAATAATTGAAGCGGGCACCACGAAGCACGAAACACTGCATGCCGATATCCATGGTCGATACATGGTGAGAGTCGCGGCTTCGCTAGCCTACAACTTGAGCGATGTGTATCTCGTCATCGTACCGAATAATGGTGCTATTACAAATTTACAAAATGACGCCATGGTAGAAGTTCCAGCTGCGCTAACTAGTGATGGACCGAAAGCTTTTACTGTAGGAAAAATCCCAACCTTCCAAAAAGCAATGATTGAAAGCCAACTTGGTTACGAGAAATTAGTCGTGGATGCTTGGTACGAAGGAAGTCAGCAAAAGCTGATTAATGCACTCACACTTAACCGTACCGTGGTTAATGTGCCAAAAGCTAAAGAAATAACAAAACAATTACTAGAAGAAAATAAAGCCTACCTTCCTCAATTTTTTCAATAACAACTGGACGTTCGGGGCCTACTTGTAGGCTCCGTGAATGAAACAAGAGGTTTATATGAAAGACATTATTCAAAGGTTCGGAGCCGCGATGTTTGTACCCGTTCTATTATTTCCAGCAGCGGGCATGTTATTGGGTTTCTCTGTTGTGCTGTTAAATCAAGAAGTGTTTCCTTGGGCACTAGAGGGGAGTGCTTGGGTTAAAGTCTCGACGATCATTTTACAGGCATCACTCGCTGTATTTAAAAATATGGCACTTATTTTTGCCGTTGGGTTACCTATCGCTTTAGCTAAAAAAGCATCTGGTCGCGCTGTACTTGCAACACTTGTTTCCTACATTACGTATAACTACGTTATTGGTGGAATCCTTCAATTTTGGGGGCCAGAACTGGGCGTTAACTATACGGAAGGTGAGCGAGGCTTGACTGAAGTTGGTGGCATTCTAACGCTTGATACCAACTTGCTAGGTGCGATTTTAATTGCAAGTCTCTCTGTTTGGGTTCACAACCGATTCTTTGATAAAAAGCTACCGGATTGGGCGGCTGTATTTGGCGGAACGCCATTGGTTGTGATCATTAGCTTCCCAATTATGGTCGTGATGGCAATTCTAACTTGTTTGACTTGGCCAAGTATTCAGCATGGTATTAATAATCTGCAATCATTTTTGGTTTCTGCTGGATCGTTAGGGGTATGGCTATTTACGTTTTTAGAGCGAATCATGATACCAACGGGGTTGCATCATTTCGTATATGGTCCCGTTTTTTATGGGCCAGTTGCAGTCGATGGCGGAACGGTTGCCTATTGGATTCAAAATATACAGACATTCGCCCAGAACTCGGAAAGTTTAACGACACAATTTCCTCAGGGTGGTTTGATGTTGACGGGAATGGGTAAAGTGTTTGGTTGTACGGGTATCGCACTAGCACTCTATTCAGTTGCGAAAAAAGAAAATAAAAAGATGGTGATGGGGTTAGTGCTCGGAGCCGCAATCACAGCAATTCTTACAGGGATCACCGAACCAATAGAGTTTACATTCTTATTTATCGCACCTGCGCTGTTTGCTTTGCATGCGTTGTTATCTGCGACAATGGCAACGATCGCCTTTATGTTTGGTGTTTCCGGTAACTTTCAGACTGGCTTGATAGACTTCATTTTCCAAAACTGGTTGCCTTTGGCTGGTAACCATGCAGGAACATACGTGATTCAGATTATTATTGGTCTCATGTTTACTGGTGTTTACTTTGTTACGTTTCGCGCGCTTATTTTAAAATACAACATACTTACTCCGGGACGTGAAGGTGCAGATAGTAAGTTGTATTCCAAAGCTGACTACAAAGAAGCGAAAGCGGTCCATAACAGTAGCGCAAGTCCGTCACAAGCTAGTGCCTTTATTGAAGGTCTGGGTGGAAAAGAAAACATTGAATTGTTAACTAATTGCGCGACGCGTTTGCGTGTTAAAGTTAAAGATGTCTCTCTTGTAAAGGAGAACGCATTTTTCACACAGCACGGAGCGGTGAATATTGTTAGAAATCAAGAGAGCCTTCAAATCATCGTTGGTTTAACGGTGCCACAAGTTCGCGAAGATATGAGCCAACTGATAAAAGCTTAACCCCCAAACTAATGCTCCAGCTCATATGGCTCAAAGGTGAGATAGAATTATCTCACCTTTTTTGTGTACATGAAGCATATTTCGCGCAGTTTCCACGAAAGTGGGGAGGAGTTATTGAGCGAGCTAAAAATACAGTTAGGTTATACCCGTCTGTATTGTTGGAAGACTTGTTGAGTCTCTAAGTGACAGTGGCGCCACTTTCTATGTTGAAAAGCGTTTTAATTTCTTCCAGCACTTCTGGGTTAGCAATAGCACCAATGTTTTTTACAGCTTGTCCGTTTACCAATTGTTTCACTGCTAGCTCAACCAATTTGCCTGAGCGCGTTTTAGGAATATCACTGATAGCAAAAATTTGTCGTGGGACATGGCGCGGTGAACATTTTGTTTTCAATGTTTGGCGAATTGAATCGGTGAGTTGTTGGGTTAACTCGACGTTGTGAGCGAGTTTTACTAGTAACCAGATTTCTTCAGACTGCTGGTTTAACTTGCCGACAGCGATGGAGTCTTCAACCTCGGGTAACGCGTTCACTTTCTGATAGATTTCAGCGGTACCGATGCGTACGCCGCCTGGATTTAAGGTTGCGTCACTACGGCCATAAAAAATAAAGCCGCCATGTTCGGTTTGCATCACATCGTCGCCATGGTGCCAGATATCGGTAAACTTGCTCCAATAAGCGTTGTGATAACGTTCGCCGTTGTCGTGCCAGAAGCCAATAGGGAAGTTAGGTAGCGAGTTATTACAAGTCAGTTCGCCGCGTTTTTGCGTAATAGTATGTCCATCATCCTCTAGAACACGTGCGTCGATTCCCAGCCCTGCGCCTTGGCATTCACCTTTGTAAACTGGTGAGATAGGGTTTCCCAGTACAAAGCATCCGCAAATATCCGTGCCGCCAGCGATAGAAGCGAGATGCAAGTCCTGCTTGATGTGCTGATAGACATAACTAAATTGTTCTGGGTAAAGCACCGAACCAGTTGAGCAAAGAGTTTTGAGTGACTTCAGGTTATGTTCTAGTTTTGGAGAGCAGTTTGCCTGTTCCAGTGCTTCTAAGTATTTCGCTGAAGTACCAAACAGCGACACGCTATGTTCTTCTGCTAATTGCCATAAGACGGAGTGATCAGGGTAAACCGGACTACCGTCGTAAATCACTAAGGCTGCACCACTCGCAAGAGCGGAAACATGCCAGTTCCACATCATCCAACCACATGTTGTGTAGTAGAAAACCTTGTCTTGCGATTTGATGTCGCAATGCAGTTGATGTTCTTTGAGGTGATTGAGCAAGGTACCGCCTGCGGAATGGACAATACACTTAGGTTGACCTGTTGTACCAGAAGAATACAAAATGAATAACGGGTCATTAAACAGCATTGGTTGATATTGAATTGATTGTGGAGAAAAGTGGTGAGTAATATCGGACCAAGAGACAAAGTCAGAAGTGGTAGCTCTCTTAGCGTTTTGTAAATATTCGATTTGGCATACGCTAATAGTAGTCTCTTCGGAGGCACTGCTTAACTTACTACTAAGAGTGGTGTTCTTGTCCGTCATATCGAAAGCTTTGCCTCCGAACTGGTAGCCATCACAGCAAAAAAGAACTTTCGGCTTAACCTGACCAAAACGCTCTACGACGCTATCGATACCAAAATCAGGAGAGGTTGAAGTCCAAATAGCGCCAAGGCTTGTAGTAGCCAACATGGCTATAACGGTTTCAGGAAGGTAGGGCAAATAACCCGCAACGACATCGCCTTTACCGACACCACAATTGAGTAGCCATTGTTGAATGGCAGAAACTTGTTCAAGCAACTGTTTACCGGTGAGTTGTCGGTGTTCACCGCTTTCATTGCTAAAAACAATAAACTCACGCTCTGGTGATTGTTCAGCCTGAGATAGGAGGTTCTCTGCGTAGTTCAGCGTGGCGTCAGCAAACCATACTGTGTCTCTATTTACATGATGATGATTAGAACCTGTTTGTGTCCATTTGGGACTGCCAAGGCTCTTGATTTGCGAACCTATATCTCCGATTACGTTGCAAAACTGCCAAGTATGTCGCCAAAATTCATCATTGTGCTCAATGGACCACTTGTGTAGAAACGTGTAATTGTTGATTACGGTACGTTCGGCTTTGTCTTTATTAACCTTTTCGATGAACCGTAATAAGTTGCTATTGCTGACGCGCTCAGCAGATGGTGACCAAATAGGTGCAGATTTTGGCATAGGTCCCTCTAATTTCAATTCTTTTGAATATGACCAAAACAAAATAAAGGGGCGAACATAGCAGTGTTCGCCCCTTATCTGATCGTTTAAAGTTGTTCGGCAAGCTGAGGTAGTACCTCGAATAAATCACCAACCAATCCATAGTCGGCAACTTCAAAGATAGGAGATTCTGGATCTTTGTTGATCGCGACAATCACTTTGGATTCCTTCATTCCTGCAAGATGCTGGATGGCACCGGAAATCCCAACCGCTATATAAAGCTTAGGTGCAACGATTTTACCGGTTTGACCCACTTGTAAGTCGTTGGCAACAAACCCGGCATCAACCGCCGCGCGAGAAGCGCCAATGGCAGCACCTAGTTTATCGGCAACTTGTTCGATCAACGCGAAGTTCTCTTTGCTACCGACCCCGCGTCCACCTGACACAACCACCTCTGCCGCGCTTAATTCAGGACGTTCTGACACGGTTTTATCGACAGAAACCAATTCAATCATTGGAGCTGAGATAGTGACCTGCTGATGCTTAATATCAGCTTGGTTGTGACAAGTAACCGGCTCAAACGCAGACGCGCGCACGGTGATGACGCGAACCTTGTCGCTGGTGGTCACTTTGGCAAATGCGTTTCCTGCGTAAATAGGGCGGATAAAAGTGTTTTCATCGATAACTTGGACAATATCGGAAATTTGCCCAACGCCGAACTTCGCTGCTACTCGCGGTGCAAGATCTTTCCCTTTTGATGATGAGCTAGCCCAGATTGCGTCAAAACCTTCAGCAACACTCACTACAATAGGTGCGATACTCTCGGCAAATTGATGCTTAAGTTGCTCATCATCGACACAAATTACGTTTGATATACCATCAACGCGACAAGCTTGTTGAGCGACTTCTTCACACTGGTGGCCCACTACGATCAAAACATTGTCTTGGCTGACTTGTTTTGCTGCATTAACCACTTTGAGTGTGTCCGCATGCAATTGGTTATTGTCATGCTCTGCTATGATTAAGTTCTTCATGAAATCACCTTCGCTTCGTTACGCAGCTTATCGAGAAGCTCTGAGACAGATTCAACCTTGATGCCACCTTTTCTTTGCGCTGGCGGTGTGATTTCTTGAATGGTTTGGCTAAATACCACTTCAACACCCAGACTGTCAGGTGTGATGGTATCTAACGGCTTGCGCTTAGCTTTCATGATATTAGGCAAAGAGGCAAAACGCGGTTCATTCAGGCGTAAGTCAGTACTGATCACCGCAGGTAAGTTCATCGCGACCGTCATCAAGCCGCCGTCCACTTCTCTCACGACCTGAACTTTTTGATCTTCAATCTTCACGTCGGAAGCGAAAGTTGCTTGAGGCCAGTCAAGTAGGGCGGCCAGCATCTGAGCCACTTGGTTGTTGTCCGTATCAATGGATTGTTTACCCGTAATCACAAGCTGTGCTTGTTCTTGCTCAACTAGAGCTTTGAGCAGCTTAGCAACAACTAATGGCTCTATTTTGTCTTCAGTATCGACATGAATAGCGCGATCGGCGCCTAATGCAAGCGCGGTACGTAGTTGCTCCTGACACTGGCTACCGCCAGCACTGACAACGATGACTTCATCTGCAATACCTTGCTCCTTTAGTCGTACGGCTTCTTCAACGGCTATTTCGCAAAATGGATTAATCGTCATCTTGACGTTATTGGTTTCAACATCGCTATGGTCCGCTTTCACGCGAACTTTAACGTAGGGATCAATGACCCTTTTGATTGGCACTAGTATTTTCACGTTAGATTCCTTTTACAGTGAAGACTATGTGTTTACAGTGAAGACGATGTGATGACGTCTTTAAAATGATGTTAATTTACCTTTACGTTTGCGTCAACTTTAAATATATTGTTGATTAACAAGTTGGCAACATGCAAAGAAAAAGGAATGCAATCATGGAAAGAGACTGCATGGAATTTGATGTTCTGATTGTAGGCGCTGGTCCCGCAGGTTTGTCTGCGGCATGCCGAATCAAACAATTAGCAGCAGAAAAAAAACAAGACCTCTCTGTTTGCGTGGTAGAAAAAGGTTCTGAAGTTGGAGCGCATATTTTATCGGGTGCGGTGTTTGAAACGCGGAGTTTGGATGAGCTTTTTCCCGACTGGGAAGAGAAAGGCGCTCCGCTCAATACCAAAGTAAACCAAGATAAAACCTACTATCTAGGCAATGACATCAATGGTCATGAACTGCCGTCTTGGGCGGTGCCTAATACGTTACATAACAAAGGTAATTACATCATAAGTTTGGGCAGTCTATGCCGATGGATGGCGTTGCAGGCTGAGAACTTGGGGGTGGAGGTCTACCCAGGTTTTACCGCCAGTCAAGCGATCATCGATGAAGATAGTCGTGTTTGTGGCGTGATCACGGGCGATATGGGATTAGATAAAAATGGTGAACAAAAAGGAAATTTCGAACCTGGTATTGAACTGCGAGCGAAGTTTACTTTATTTGCTGAAGGCGCACGGGGGCATATTGGTAAGCAGTTGATTAACCGATTTAATCTTGCTGAAGAGAAAACGCCTCAACACTACGCTATCGGTTTTAAAGAGCTGTGGGAAATCCCATCAGAGCAGCATCAGCAAGGTTTAGTAGTGCACGGATTAGGTTGGCCGTTATCAAATGAAGCTACAGGTGGCAGTTATCTCTACCATTTAGAGGGAAACCAAGTTGCCGTCGGGTTGATTGTTGACTTGAATTATAAGAATCCGCACTTGAGTCCATTTGATGAGTTTCAACGTTTTAAACACCACCCGTTGATTGAGCAATACCTCAAAAATGGGAAGCGTATTAGCTATGGCGCGAGAGCGATTACCAAGGGCGGCTTTCATTCGCTTCCCACGCAGCAGTTTGCTGGTGGCTTGTTAATTGGCTGTGATGCAGGAACACTTAACGGCGCTAAAATCAAAGGCACACACACCGCAATAAAATCTGGAATGCTTGCCGCTGAAGCAGTATGTGAAGCCCTTGAGAGTCAGTCAGTTACTGCTGATTATCAAAAGCATTTCAAACAGTCTTGGCTGTATGAAGAGCTTTATCAAGCACGTAACTTCTCAAGTGGAATCCACCGCTTTGGATCGTGGCTGGGCGGTGGTTTAGCGCTGCTGGAACATAACGTGTTAAAAGGTAAAGCTAAGTGGCATATCCGCTGTGATAAGCCTGATCATCAGTCTCTGTTATTGGCGGAAAACAGCAATGAAATTGTCTATCCGAAGCCTGATGGCGTGTTAAGTTTCGATCGCCTCTCTTCCGTTTATCTATCCAATATCTTCCATGAGGAAGATCAACCATGCCACTTACGACTGGAGAACCAGCGGATCCCTATTGAGCAGAACCTTGAATTATATGCAGAGCCAGCACAGCGCTATTGTCCGGCTGGCGTGTATGAAATCGTACAGGGGGAGCAGCAGCCAGAGCTTCAAATAAATGCGGCCAACTGTATCCACTGTAAGACCTGCGACATCAAAGATCCAAGTCAAAATATTACCTGGACTCCGCCAGAAGGTGGTGGTGGTCCGAACTATCCAAATATGTAAGCGTTTGAGAATAATTTTTATTAACAATTTATTTACTTAAAGTTTGCGTTAGTTCAAATCTTTCTCGATGAACTCGATTGCAACTTAATCTTTCAGGCACTATTCTGATTTTAAATTGACGTTTACGTAAACTGAATGCAAAGTTGATGCATAGGTGTAAAAGCGGTTACCAGTATCAAAGTTAGGTTTGATCAAATAGTGCTCAATGGAACGCACTTAAAATAACGAAAGGGAGATCAACTATGGTATCGGAATCGCCTCTGTTGCAGGTAAACGATATTTCATTGGCTTTTGGTGGGGTGAAAGCTTTAACTGACGTGAGCTTCCATGTGAATGAAAAGGAAATTTTTTCAATCATTGGCCCAAACGGTGCAGGTAAAACCTCAATGCTCAATTGCATCTCTGGTCGATACACACCAAACAAAGGCTCTGTAATCTTCGCTGGAGATGATGTAACTAAACGGACACCTAGCCAACGAGCTGAGTTAGGGTTGGGAAGAACCTTCCAAAACTTAGCGCTCTTTTCTCACATGTCGGTACTGGACAACATCATGGTTGGCCGACACCACCTACTAAAAAACAACTTCGTCACGGGGCCACTCTATTGGTTCTCTAATGCGCAGAAAGAAGAGATGGCGCACCGCAAATATGTGGAAGACGTGATCGATTTTCTAGAAATCCAGCACATCCGAAAAGCGACTGCAGGCACCCTATCTTACGGCTTACGTAAGCGTGTAGAGCTTGCTCGTGCCATTGCCTTAAAACCTAAGTTACTGCTGCTTGATGAACCAATGGCAGGTATGAACTTGGAAGAAAAGGAAGACATGGCACGTTACATCATGGATCTGAATGAAGAATTAGATATCACGATCATCATGATTGAGCACGACATGGGCGTGGTCATGGACATCTCTAATCGCGTTTTGGTTTTGGATTTCGGGAAACACATTGCTACAGGTGAGCCTGAAGAAGTGATGGCCAACCCACATGTGAAACAAGCGTACTTAGGCGAAGAGCTACCGACATTAGAGGAGAGTGCATAATGGCACAGCAACATAATGATTGGGCAGATATAACCCGCTTAGATACCTTTCCAAAAGTGTTGCAACACAATGCCAAGAACTGGCCCGAACAAGTCGCAATGCGTGAAAAGGAGTTTGGTATATGGCGAGAGTTCACTTGGAAGGATTACGAAAACCGCGTCAAGTGGATGGCACTGGCACTACAAGATTTGGGTATTGGTGAGCAAGATGTCGTTGGTTTGTTAGGTGATAACCGCCCGGAATGGGTATGGGGCGAGTTAGCGGCACATGCGATCAAAGGTTTCTCGCTGGGCATCTATCAAGATTCTATGCACGAAGAGGTGGCGTACCTTATCAACTATGCCAAAGCAAAAGTCGTGATTGCCGAAGATGAAGAGCAATGCGACAAGCTGCTTGAGCTTGGTGATGAAATTCCTAGCGTTGAATACATTATTTACTGCGATCCTCGTGGAATGCGTAAATACGATGATCCAAGATTGATTGATGTTGAACAGGTCTACAAAAAAGGTCAGCTGATTGATAAAGCGGACCCAGACAAATATCTCAATATGGTTGTTGAAACCAAAGGCAGCGATCTTTCAATTCTTTGTACAACGTCGGGTACGACTTCTAAACCAAAATTGGCTCAGCTACACAGTGGCACGTTCTTGGATCACTGTGCGGCTTACTTGCGTGCAGACCCTCGTTCCCCAGGCGACAACTACGTTTCTGTTCTGCCTTTGCCTTGGATTATGGAGCAGGTTTACGTGGTTGGTCAGGCGTTGATTTCTCGTCAAATCGTTAACTTTGTGGAAGAACAAGAAACCATGATGTCCGACTTGCGTGAAATCGGTCCAAACTTTGTGCTGTTAGCGCCACGTGTGTGGGAAAACATTGTGGCAGACGTGTCTGCACGAATGATGGATTCGACACCGTTTAAGCAAAAGATGTACAAACTGGGCATGAGCTTAGCCAACAAAGCGTTAGAGCAGGGCAAACGTTCTAAACTCGCCGAATGGATTCTTTTGCGTGCTTTGCGAGACCGTTTAGGCTTTTCGAACCTAACATCTGCTGCAACGGGCGGCGCGGCGATGGGGCCTGACACTTTCCGTTACCTACAAGCTATTGGTGTGCCACTTAAGCAGCTTTATGGTCAGACCGAAATGTGTGGCGCATACACCGTGCACCAAGCGGATGATGTGGATTACGATTCCGTTGGTGTTGCGTTTGATAATGCAGAAGTGAAAGTCATCAACCCAGACAGCAATGGCGTTGGTGAAATCATCGCGAAAAGTACAGGCATGTTTACTGGCTACTTAAACAACCAAGCAGCATATGATGAAGATGTTCAAGATGGTTGGATGCACACAGGCGATGCGGGCTATTTTAAAGATTCCGGTCACTTGGTGGTGATTGATCGTCTGAAAGATATGTCGGAAACCAGCCATGGCGACCGTTATTCGCCACAGTTTATCGAAAACAAACTCAAGTTCTCGCCGTTTATTGCAGAAGCCGTGGTGGTAGGTAAAGGTCGACCTTGGCTGTCTGCCATCATCTGTATTCGCTATGCGATCGTCGCGAAGTGGGCAGAGCAACGCGGCTTGGCATTTACCAACTACACCAACTTATCTGCTCAACCAGAAGTGTACCAAGCGATTCGTGAAGAAGTTCAAAAAGTGAACGAATCCCTACCGGATGCACAGAAGATCAGTAAATTCATTCTACTTTACAAAGAGTTGGATGCCGACGATGGAGAGCTAACTCGCACACGTAAAGTACGCCGTGGTGTGGTTGCAGAGAAATACGGAGACATCATCGAAACCATCTACAGCGACGATCCAAAAGTCGATGTCGATACAGTGATCACTTATCAAGATGGCACTAAAACACGCATTCAAACGTCGCTAGTTATTGAAACGCTTATTGAGCATGAGCCAACACTAGTGGATAGCGAACAACGGAGGATCGCATAGTGAATACGGATTTATTACTGCAACTCGTCATTAATGGCGTGATCGTTGGCATGTTGTATGGCGTTGTCGCCATGTGCTTTGTATTGATTTACAAATCGACCCAGGTGGTCAACTTTGCTCAGGGTGAGTTCCTGTTGATTGGCGCATGGGTATGTTGGGCGGCATTGGTACACCTACAGTTACCGTTTTTTATCGGCTTTTTACTCACGCTCGCGTTCATGATGATTTTTGGTATCGCCGTGCAAACCATTGTGCTCAGACCGTTGATTGGTGAACCGATTATCTCTGTGATCATGGTGACCATCGGTCTATCGATGTTTTTCCAAGCGCTGATGAAGTGGATATTCGGCGTCTCGGCTGTTTCGTACCCGCAAGTGTTCGAAACCAACGTGGTGAATATCGGAGGTTTGAATGTTGAGTTTGCTTACATTCTGAGCTTGATCTTCTCAATGCTCATCATGGGCGCGTTCTACTGGTTCTTCAAATTCAGCAAAATGGGTCTGGCAATGCGCGCAACGGCATTCAACCAGCAAGTAGCCCAGAGTCTTGGCATTTCCATCAAGAAAGTGTTCGCCATCAGTTGGGCTATTTCGGCAATGGTATCTGCAACAGCAGGGATTGTTATCGGTATCGTTAACGGCGTATCTGACGCGCTATCCATTATTGGTATCAAAGTTTTCCCAGCCGTTATTTTAGGTGGCTTAGATTCGGTAGTCGGCGCAATTGTCGGTGGTATTACCATCGGGGTGCTAGAAAACTTGGCTGAGTTTTTTGATAGCCAATACCTGCAAGTGGGTAACTTATACAACATCGCACCATTCTATGTGCTGTTAATCATTCTTGCCTTCAAGCCATATGGCCTGTTTGGTACCAAAGATATTGAGCGTATTTAAGGAGAAATAACATGGCTCAACTTAGCATGCGCCCATGTGGGGATTTTCGAACCACATACAAAAGCGATACGCCAATTTTTGAAACCAAAACCATCAGAAGCCTTGCGATTGCTGGTGTCATCGCCATGCTGGCAGCACCGCTGGTCTTGGATATTTACTTCCTAAACCTGTTTATTCAGATTGCATACCTCGGTATCGCGGCATTGGGCTTAAACATTTTGGTTGGTTTTACCGGACAAATCTCGCTAGGTCACGGTGCGTTCTTTGGCTTTGGCGCCTTTGCATCGGCTTGGCTAAATAACCAGTTTAACATTCCAGTCGTGTTTGCGATTCCGCTCGCGGGTTACTTAACCATGATTGTGGGGATGCTGTTTGGTCTGCCAGCGGCTCGAATTAAAGGTTTATACCTAGCTATCGCAACGTTGGCGGCGCAGTTTATTCTAGAGGACTTCTTTGCTCGCGCAGATTGGTTCAGTGGCGGCTCATACGGTGCAAGCGCGAACCCAATTAATTTGTTTGGCTTTGAGTTTACGACTGACGAAAGCTTCTTCTATATCGCTCTGTTTGCGCTGATCTTCATGTATATGTGGGCATCAAACTTAATCCGTTCTCGTGACGGTCGCGCGTTTGTCTCAGTACGAGATCACTATCTGTCAGCAGAGATCATGGGCATCAACCTAACCAAGTATCGTCTGCTCTCATTTGGAGTGTGTGCATTCTATGCGGGCATCGGGGGTGCACTCTACGGACATTATCTAGGGTTTGTATCAGCAGAAGGTTTCACCATCATGATGTCTATCCAGTTTTTGGCCATGATCATCATTGGTGGCTTAGGCTCAGTCAAAGGTACGCTGATGGGTACGATATTTATCGTACTGCTGCCTGAAGTTTTAGAGTTTGGCGTAACGGGGCTTTCAGCGTTTGGTGATACCACCGCTTTCACTGATGGTCTGGCTTACTTCAAAGAGATGGCGATTGGTTTAGTCATCATGCTGTTCCTCATTTTCGAACCTCAAGGATTATCGCATCGCTGGCAACAGATTCGAGCATATTGGAAACACTATCCGTTCTCATATTAACGTGGAATTAAGTGGAATATACCTCAATAACAAGGACAACGAGTTATGAACAAAGGACATTTAGCGACAACGTTGGTGCTGTCATCTGCACTGTTTACTACCGCAACTTGGGCAAAAGATTCTGTGTTTGTCGGGCAATTAGTCGACTTTTCTGGACCAACTGCCTATGTGAGCAAGCCTTATGGTTCTGGCGTGCGAGACGCATTGCGTTGGATTAACCAAAACGGTGGCATTAACGGTACCGAGCTCGAATTTGAAACAGTAGACATGGCGTACAAAGTACCAGTGGCGATTTCTAACTATAAACGTTGGGTTGCGCGTAAAGACATGGTTGCGCTGCAAGGTTGGGGTACGGCGGATACCGAAGCGCTTATTTCGTTTGTTACCAAAGACAAAGTGCCGGTGTTCTCTGCTTCTTACTCTGGTCACTTAACTGACCCAACTGGCAAAAACCCAAAAACCGCGAAACCAGCGCCTTATAATTTCTTTTATGGTGCGTCGTACTCAGATGCGTGCCGTGCGCTAGTTAAGTGGGCGAAAGAAGATTGGGAATCTAAGGGCAATCAAGGTGCGCCGAAATTTACGCACATTGGCGATAACCATCCATTCCCGAATGCGCCAAAAGAAGCGTGTGCAGAGTACGCCAAAGAGCTTGGTTTTGATGTGCAAAACCCAGTCGTTGTGTCACTAAAACCAGGGGACTTTAAAGCGCAATGTTTGTCGCTGAAAGAGTCAGGCACCAACTACGGTTACATTGCCAATATCGGTAGCTCGGTTATCTCACTAGTGAAGTCTTGTAACACGGTTGGGACAGAGTTCCAGTACATGGCAAACATTTGGGGCGGCGACAAGCCAGTGCTTGAAGCAGCAGGCGATGGCCTTAAAGATTACGTTTTCCCAGGTATGACGGCGTTTTGGGGAGACGATAACGAAGGCATGAAGCTGGTTCGTGAGATTTCTAAGCAGTCTGAATCAGAGCCGGGCGAATTCAGAACTCACCATTACATTCGCGGTATCTGTTCTGCGTTCTATATGAAAGAAGCGATGGAGTGGGCGAAAGATAATGGTGGCATCACAGGTGAAAACATCAAGAAGGGCATGTATGTCCATGACAACTGGGTACCACAAGGCTTAGAAGGTGTTTGTGTCCCTGCGAACTGGAAACCGGAAGATCACCGAGGCACAACAACCGTGAACGTCTTTATGGGCAACAACGATGGCGGCGCAGTTGATATCAAGAAAGTATCACAGGTGACATTGTCACGTCGTGACGATTGGCTAGGTTACTAATCTACGACTTATTAATAACAAAGCTTACTGAAAATAAGGATGGGTGAGAGAACACTCTCACCCTAGCAAGGAGTAGCTTGATGGCTGAATTAGCAACGAATATCGAACCGGCAGAAATACTGCTTTCAGTGAACAACATTGAAGTCGTCTACGACGAAGTAATACTAGTACTTCGCGGTGTGAGTTTAGAAGTTCCAAAAGGGCAGATTGTGACCTTACTGGGGGCCAACGGTGCGGGTAAATCCACAACGTTGAAAGCCATTTCTGGTTTATTGAAAACCGAAGATGGTGAAGTGACGCGCGGCGAAATCAACTTCATGGGCGAGCGTATAGACAACAAAAGCCCGGAAGAGATCGTCCGTTCGGGCATCTTCCAAGTTATGGAAGGGCGCCGAATTGTTGAAGATATGACGGTAATAGAAAATCTTCGCTTAGGCGCTTATACACGCACTGACAACGAAGTTGAACAAGACATCGAAATGGTGTTTGACTATTTCCCGCGACTCAAAGAGCGCACTGGCCTGGCGGGCTATTTGTCTGGCGGTGAGCAACAAATGTTAGCGATTGGCCGAGCGTTAATGGCTCGACCGAAGATGATTTTGTTGGACGAACCGTCTATGGGGCTTTCTCCACTGCTAGTTAAAGAAGTATTCAGCATTATTAACAAGATCAACAAAGAGCAAGGTATTACCATGCTTTTGGTTGAACAGAATGCCAACTTCGCTCTTCAAGCGGCCGATTACGGTTACATCATGGAATCAGGCAAAATCGTACTAGATGGCAGCAAGCACGAATTGCTAAACAATGAAGACGTAAAAGAATTCTACCTTGGCGGCGGCGATGAAGATCGCAAGAGCTTTAAGAATCTGAAATCTTACAAACGTCGTAAGCGTTGGTTGTAAGGAGCAAGGATGAACGAACTATTTGATGCGAAAGAATCGTTGTCTCTACAGGCGCGAGAAGAGTCGTTGTTTCAACGTCTGCCAACGTTGATTGAAAATTCGAAAGTCAATAGCGAACATTACGCGGCGCATTTTTCTGGGTTAGAGCCTACATTGGCAAACAATCGTGAAGGGCTTGCTCAGTTCCCGATTACACGTAAGTTCAATGTACCTAATCAGCAGCAACTTAAACCGCCGTTTGGTGGCTTAAATAGCGTTGCCATTGGTCAAATGGCGCGTGTTTTTCAGTCTCCTGGGCCTTTATATGAGGCTCAAACGGATGAGGCCGATTTCTGGCGTATGGGGCGCGCGTTTCACGCTGCTGGGTTCTGTGCGGGTGATTTAGTGCATAACACGCTCTCTTACCATTTCTCTCCTGGCGGATTTATTATGGATGGTGGCGCAAGGGCTTGTGGCTGTGCGGTATTTCCGGCTGGAGTAGGCAATACCGAAGCGCAAATAGAGGCAATTAAACAGCTTCAACCTAATGGTTACACTGGCACACCTTCTTATTTGCTGACGTTGCTACAAAAGTACCAAGAGAAATACAATGAGCTGCCTAGCTTTGAGAAAGCTCTGGTCTCTGGTGAAGCGGTTACAGCAGGCATGCAACAGATGTTTGAGGAAAAAGGCATTGCAGTCTTTCAAGCCTACGCAAGTGCAGAGCTTGGTTTGATTGCTTATCAAGTGTCTGGTGAACAAGGATTAGTGATTGCCGAAGATATTATTGTTGAAATCGTTGATCCTGATGGTGTTCCTGTACAACCGGGAGAAGTCGGTGAAGTCGTTGTAACGTCGCTCGATGAGAAGTTCCCGCTGATTCGCTACGCAACGGGAGATTTATCGGCATATCTAGAGACAAGTTCTGATTCTTCACGCACGAATGCACGAATTAAGGGCTGGATGGGACGAGCAGACTCCGCGGTGAAAGTAAAAGGGCTGTTTGTTTATCCGCATCAAATCCAAGAAGTCTGTCGTCGCCACGATATTAAAGGCTCCTTGAAAATTGAGCGCGATGGCTTCAACGATGCCATTACTTTTTGTTGTCATGATGTGCATGTATCAGCAGAGGACATTCAAGCAACACTACAGTCAGTCACTAAACTGAAAGGCAATGTCCAGTTTGTACCGAACCAAGTGGAGCAGCCGTTAATCAATGATCTTCGCAGTTAACTCATTGGTGGCATAAGTGCAGTAGAAAGTGGTTGTCATAAAAAACTAACAACGTCAGACAAAAGGCTAGAAAAGGGATACCACATTGCGCTGCGTATCCCTTTATTTTTTACTACCGCAATCAGGGAGCGGGTAAATGAAACAGGCACCAATGATTAACACACAATTCTGGGATGATTTGTTTATCCGAGGCACTATGCCTTGGGATGCCCAATCGACACCTCAAGAACTCAAGGACTATCTCGACAATTCACTTCATGTAGGCCAGTCAGTGTTTATTCCTGGGTGTGGTGCCGCTTATGAACTGAGCACTTTTATTCAATATGGGCATGACGTGATCGCGATGGATTACAGCCAAGAAGCGGTAAAAATGGCGCAATCAGCGTTAGGTAACTACAAAGATAAAGTCGTATTGGGTGATGTATTTAATGCCGATTTTTCTCACTCGTTTGATGTCATTTACGAGCGGGCCTTTCTCGCAGCACTACCAAGAGACATGTGGTCAGAATACTTTGCTATGGTGGATAAATTATTGCCAAGCGGAGGTTTTCTAATTGGTTTTTTCGTCATTGATGATAATTACCTATCACGCTTCCCTCCATTTTGTTTGAGAAGTGGGGAACTGGCATCTTTTCTAGAGCCCACGTTTGAACTTGTGGAATCCTCAGTGGTGGTAAACAGTGTTGAGGTTTTTAAAGGCAGAGAGCAATGGATGGTGTGGCAGAAACGTTAGTCGTCACTGAGACTTCTTTAGAAAGTATTCGCGGAAACTGTCTGGTTCTTTGTGAATCGCTGATACATAAGTCTTCACTCTATACCTGATGGAATGCTCACATAGTTTGTCGGTTTGTGTGAAACATTAATTTCTCGTTGCTGGTTTAAGTTGTTGAGATATCTCTAACAGCGGTTGAGTGGTTGAGTTTATTGCTGGCATGGGTTGTGTGCTCAGAGCGTAAAGCGACAGATCAGCATCGATCCGAAAGGTAGTAGAACGTCTCTTACTGATCTGTCTATTTCATGCTTATACTATTTTAGGTTGACCATCTGATGCGGTGGCACCGCCGTCTACAGGTAGGTTTACGCCATTAATGAAAGATGCGTCATCACTTGCCAAGAAAGTCACGACAGACGCAATTTCTTCAGGTTCGGCTGCTCGGCCAAGCGCAATGCGCTCATTGAATTTATCGCGGATGTCCTGCGGCCAGCCGTTTGTCATGTTGGTTTTTACTAAACTTGGGCATACGGCGTTAATTCTTACCCCATCCGCACCATGGTCCAATGCCATCGCTCGGGTAAGGTTCACCACTGCACCTTTACTCGCGCAATAGAATGCGGCACCCCAGTCACCACCCAAACCGGAAACGGACGCGGTATTTACCATACAACCTTTCGTTTTTAAGAGTTCAGGCAAAGCAAACTTCGCGCAATAAACGACGCCGTCAATGTTTACACCAGAGATCTTCTTCCAGTCTTCCACACTACCTTCAATCACGGAACCAGGGACATGTACGCCAGCATTGTTTACTAAAATATCCAGTTTACCGAAACGGGTAACAACATCAGAAATCAGTGCTGCGACTTTTTCTGGGTCAGAAACATCAATAGAATGCGCAGACACACGCTGTTTATCAAAGCCCTCAACGGCGTTTGCCAACTGCTCTTCATTCCAATCGGCAAGAGCGACGTTTGCGCCTTCTTCATACAAACGTTTTGCGATGGCCAAACCAATGCCATTGGCAGAACCAGTGACGAGTGCGACTTTATTTTTTAATCCTCTCATGCGATTTCTCCTTCGAAACTTACAAAAACGGGATCTTGATTTTTCTCTGTGCGCGGCAACATCAGTTTGTCGTTGTCGCTGTAATCTACGGGGATAGCCACCACTGCTGGTCCTTCAACGTCCATGGCTTTATTCAATGTCGGTAGCAATTCGTGTTGACTAGTCACTGCGAAGCCTTTCGCGCCAAATGACTCGGCGTAGGCCTTGAAATCAATTGGTCCAAATTTCACACCAGAGCAGCGCTGATATTTGTTGATCTCTTGCATTTCTACCATGTTGTAGGCGTTATCAACCCACACAATATGGACGATATTGCAGTTCAGTCTAACCGCGGTTTCTAACTCCATGCTCGATTGCATAAAACCGCCGTCTCCTGATATCGATACCACTTTGCTACCAGGTTTTAGTAGGCTGGCACCAATGGCCCATGGCAGTGCAACGCCCATCGTTTGTTGGCCGTTAGACACCAGCATTTGGCGAGCTCGAAAACAGCTTAAGTAACGAGCGATCCAGATGTGGAAGCTCCCCATATCAAGGCATAGCGTGGTATCTGGTGTGATGATAGATTGCATGGCTTTAATTAGCGCCAGTGGATGAAACCCTTGCTTGTTATAGACTTTGGGATAAGCCTTGATCACTTGCCGTTGCAGTGCTACCTCTTCCAGTATTGAAAGTGCCGTTGGGGAAAGGCGAGCATATTCAGAGATATAGCTGCCCATTTTATCTAATGACTGCGCAATGTTTCCGACGATTTCAACACAAGGTTGATAATTAAGTTGGTATTCTGCTGGTTCAATATCGAGGTGAATCACTGGGTTGCGGTGGCTGTTCCAAAGCTCAGGGTCATACTCTATTGGGCTAAAGCCGATGGTGAGAATTAAATCGGCGTCCCGCAGTAAAACATCGCCAGGTTGGTTATTAAACAAACCGACACGCCCAGCAAAGTGATGATAGTAATTGATGTCTACCGTGCCGGCGGCCTGGTAAGTGCCGACAACGGGTAGCTGCGTATTTTGAAGAAATCGGGCGATAGCAGCAGCGTTTTGACTGCGGCTCGCGTGAAGGCCAAGTAAAACCACACAGCGCTTTGCTTTACTGATTCGACTGACCGCTTCTTCGATTGCTACGATGTCTGCGCAACCAGGCTGTGTGTAAGGCGAGGGGACAATAATGTCCGTTTGGGTTTGCTCGGATAAAACATCTTGGGGGAGACTCAAAAAGCAAGCCCCAGGACGACCTGACTCTGCGATACGAAATGCGTTCGCCATGATCTCGCTTGCGGCGTCCACATGCTGCACTTCAGCACTGAACTTAGTTATAGAGCGAAAAATACTGACGGTATCCATGCTCTGGTGTGTTTGTTTTTGCTGGTCAGTTCGTTTCACCGCACCACCGATAGCAATCAGCGGATCGCCTTCGGAGTTTGCTGTTGCCACCCCCGTAACTAGATTTCCACAGCCAGGGCCTGACGTAACCATTGTGACGCCTGCTTTGCCGGTTAGTCTTCCCATAACGCCCGCCATAAATGCGCCGTTAGCCTCGTGGCGTACCGGAATCATTTGGATGTTAGTGTCTTCAATCGCATCGAACAGTCGATCGATTTTTGCACCGGGAATACCGAAAATGTACTTAATGCCGAGAGACTCTAGCTGTTGAGCGATCAACTGAGCTCCATTTTTATTTGAAGGTTTGGATTGCATTTGTTGTCCTTATTATTTGCCTGACTTTGTTACTTTTCCGCCTTTTCTATGGCGGTATTTATATCTTCCGGAGCCAAATTGGCGTTGAGGAAGTCTGTCGATACTGGGGTATCAATCACTAGCCGTGAGACTTTGCCAATCTGGAGAAATCCTGACGAAATGCTGTAATCCTGGATATGACCACCTCCTTGGCGGTCATCGGTAATAAAATGTTCGTGATAGCCGGGTACATTGATGCCAGTCGTATATTTAGGACTGCGAAAGCCGGCGACCACGCCTTGCTTATGCGTGAAGCGGAATGTTGGTTGTTCTTTGACCACTTCAAGCATTGGTCGATAAGGGCGTGTTTGTTTAGGTACGGTACGAGTACGAACTGAATCGAAAACACCATCAATGCGCACTGCGCAAAATAGGTTATCGCTTGGAACCAGGTCGTCTATGAGGCTATGGACTTCATGACGTGACATGCGCGATGTCAATGGCAGCTCGATATCAGGCTTAAAAAAAGTCATGACAGCAAAGGGCGTTTTTTGCTCTAGGTCTGCCGGGTTTGCGGAGCCATCCGACTTGAGTTGAAAAACTTCCTTATCAAAAGCAATCAACTCACCATCCAATTCATTGAACGTACCTAAACCAAAATCCCCATGTTTCAGCAGTTCTTCTATGGTTGTCGAGCCTTCGTAAACACCAGCGATCAAAGCACTCATTAACGAAGTCTGATAAATCTCACCATCTCCGGTAACGTGATGGTATTCAGAAAATTCTTTCGCTACTTCAAGCGAACAAGCGCATAGAGGGTTATAAAATCCACGCATGAGTAAGACCAGTTATGCAATGAAGAGTATATTTAGATTGACTTCTACACGGTGCTAAATCCAATATAAAAAAGATTTATTTTGATATGGAAAATATATGGAATTTCGCTACCTGAAGTATTTTGTCGCGGTCGCCGAGACTCGTCACTTTACCCGAGCAGCTGAACGGTTAGGGATTGCGCAACCTCCTTTGAGTCAACAAATCAAAAAGCTAGAGCACGAGCTTGGCGTGGACTTATTTAAGCGCTTGTCTAGAGGAGTAGAACTGACCCATGCAGGGCAAGTCTTTTATACGGATGCGGTAAATATTCTTGCTGATGTGGAACGCGCTAAAGCAAAAGCCCGACAGATTGCCCGTGGTGAAAATACGCAGGTTAAAATTGGGTTCGCGACGTCAACATCAACCTGCATTAAGGTATTGGAGAGGATTGGGCGTATTCAAGAGAATGGGGTTCATTTACAGACGGCGGAACTGTCAATGCCAGAGCTTGCCACTCAGTTAAAAAGCAAACAACTTGATCTCGCAATCATGCGGCTACCCTGTTACGCCAGTGAGCCTTTTGAGCATAAGGTGTTGTTTAACGACCCGTTTGTCGCAGTGATTCCGGCGGGCCACGAACTGGCAAAATATCCCTGTATCCAGATGAAACAGTTGAGAGGCCATAAAATTTTACTGTTTCCACGAGAGACTGGACCCGCATTGTTTGATGGCATGAGCACACTTTTTGCCGACGCAGGAGTAAGGCCCGAACCACAGTTCGCAGCACCGCAACTTCGTACGACGATTGCCATGGCGCAGGCCGGGTTAGGTATCGCTCTCGTACCGCGCTCACTGGCTGAACATCTCGATGATTCCGCGACAGTCGCCGAGATTGATGATATCCCTCTCACTAGTCGTGTTGTTGTTGCTTGGGAGGCATCTAATCTCAATAAACAAGCGTTAAAAGTAGCCATGCACATCGGTCATGTAGAGGCTCTGCTTTAGGCCAAATCATTAGCTCAACACCGCTTGATAAAAAGGCTTCGTTTTATAAACGTTTTTGTTCTTTGGTGATCCAAATACGATATACACTTAATAAGTTGTATCATATTTTCATTGTGATTTGTTTCACGTTAGAGCTGTTTAAATAGATATTATTTTATCAATATTTACTGTATGACCCATCAATAATCATAGAATTTTAAATTCCAGTTAGACTTGAATGTATTGAGAGAGTAAAAGTTAACTCAGTTTCATATGTCAGCCAGCTGGAAGGAATTGAAAGTGTTAGATACAAGTGTCCAAGAGACATTAATTAACGGCATTGAATTAGATATTGATATTACTCCGACTTTTTCACTTGCTGCTCAGCAAAACTCTTATCCAATAATTAAGTCTATCCGAGTGAGTTACCCTAAAAAAGAGGAACAAGAATCCCCCACATATCGGTCGCTTGTTCTTAAACTCGAAGGAGTTGAAGGCTGGCTAGATGAAACATCATGGCATATTGATCGCTTAGAGCCTGGTGAGGTAGTAAGTTTAAAAGTAAAAGAGTTACAGTTTCCCTTTGATAAGCTGTTTGGGTTAACTGAAGAAGTAAAACTATCTTTGTTTTTTAAATTGATGAGTGACGATGGAGAGGTACTCAAAGAGTGTAAAGTTCCTCTTGATGTTCTGCCTGCTGATTATTGGGGCGGAGAGAGCCGTCAACCAGCTCTGTTAGGTGCATTTGTCAAGCCCAACGGTGTATATGTTGAATCTCTTATTCACAAGGTTACACAAGTTCTTGAAAAAGGTGGCTATGGGCGCTCTGTCGATGGCTATCAGTCGAATACACGTGAAAAGCCGTACCTAATGATCGCAGCTTTGTGGAACGTAATTTTTCAAGAAAAGCTAGCTTATGTAAGCCCGCCTAAGGGGTTTGCGAAATTGGGTCAGCGCGTTAGGCTGCCTTCTGATATTAGTAATTCCAGAATGGCGGCTTGTTTGGATTTGTCTGTGTTGTTTGCTAGTTGTATCGAAGCAATGGGTTTGAATCCTGTCGTGGCAATCACGGAAGGTCATGCTTTTGCGGGTGCTTGTCTTATTGATGAAAGATTACCTATCTTAACAAATGATGACCCTCAGGATGTAAGAAAACGGATAGATAACCGTGATCTAGTGTTGTTTGAAACGACTTTAGTTACTAGTGACTCTCCAATTACTTTTGAGCAGTCGAGAGAGCATGCTCGAGAATTGCTATCAGAAGAACATGAAAAACAGTTTGTGATGGTCATTGATATTGCTCAAGCGAGAGCGCAAGCGATAAAACCACTCTCAACCGTAGAAGCTACACGAGAAGAAAAAACGTCAGAAGATACTTCAGTTGAGCTGATGTTACCTGTTGTTCCACCTTTACCCCCTGTGCGAAAAGAAGAACAAGTTATAGAGGAAACTCCAGAAACTAGGATCGATACTTGGTCACGCAAGCTTCTTGATTTAACAAAGAAAAATAGCCTTATTAACTTTAGTGACCGAGCCATTGCGATCAAATTATATTGTCCTGATATTGCTGCGATCGAAGATATGTTGGCAGATGGCGTAAAATTTAAGTTTCAGTCTGCACAGGAAAGTCCTTACTTTGACTCTGAGCGCGATAACGAATTGTTTCGTCTTCAGTCCGGGTCTGATCTCCATCGAAGCTACGCGTTCAATCAAATTCAGAATAAGATTCTGATTGCTAATCAGTCACCTAATAGATTAGAGCGAAACTCTATAGAGTTGTTCCGAAAAGCAAAAAATGATCTGGAAGAGGGTGGTTCGAATACGCTTTTTCTAGCGCTTGGCTTTTTGAAATGGAAAGAGAACCCAGAAGATACAAGAAGTTATAAAGCTCCTCTATTATTAATTCCCGTAAAGCTTACCCGTCGTAGTGCTCGTGCGTCTGTTTACGTCGAGCAACTTCAAGAAGAAGAACCAATTTTTAATCTTACTCTTATTGAGTTTCTGCAATCCGAGCATGATATCAACCTAAGTGAATTTCGAGATGAATTACCGATGGATGATAGTGGTATAGATGTACCTTATGTATGGCACAGAGTAAGAGACGCCGTTAAGGAACAAGCTGGTTTTGAGTTAGTGGAAGAGCTAGTTTTAGGTTCTTTCTCTTTCGCTAAATATCTGATGTGGAAAGATCTTAAAGATCGGTTAGATGATCTCAAGGAAAATTTATTTGTTAAGCATTTAGTTGATAACCCTAGGGACCCATACCCCCAAGAGAGCTCGTTTATCGAACGAGAAGAAATTGATGAGAAATTAGATCCTGCCTCGATTTATACTCCTTTGAACTGCGACAGTTCTCAGTTGGTTGCAGTGGATGCTTCTGCTCGTTCACAAGATTTCGTTCTGGAAGGGCCTCCAGGAACCGGAAAGTCAGAGACTATCGCTAATATCATTGCTCATAATATCGGGCTCGGGCGAAAAGTACTCTTTGTCGCGGAGAAAATGGCTGCACTGAATGTGGTATATCGCCGTTTACAGAAAGTAGGTTTGGATCATCTTTGCTTGGAACTACATAGCAATAAAGCGAACAAACGAGCAGTTCTTGAACAATTAAATAAGGCATGGCAGAAAAGAGAGGGTTTAAGCTCTGAGGAATGGGAAGCGAATATTATAGAGCTCAAGTCGAGGAGAGATGAGCTTAACAATTATGTTCGTGCTTTACATGGAAAATCGGCATTTGGAATCTCAGCCAGAGACGCTATCTCTACCGTTGCATTAAATGGTGAAACCTTAAAAGTCAAGCTAGATTGGCTCCCTGACATAACAGCAGCTCCTATTTCTACAAAAGAGGATTTAGTTAGGATTAAAGAGTTAGTCGGGAGGCTAGCACTAGCATTCTCTGATATTAAGGGCTTGAACATCAACGCATTTATGCCAGTTTTTGCTACTGAGTGGTCGAATGTTTGGCAGTCTAATTTACTTGCTGTTATTGATGACTGGTTAAAAAACTACGATGTCTTAATAGATTGGACACAACAGGTTCAATCGAGTTTTTCGCTTACCTCGATACGCCAAACGCTTAAAAATGTTGAAGCACTAGAAAGTGCTTATGAGTTGGCAATGATCACAACGTTTGAAGATATTGCATTCGCTGTAGATTCTGGTTCAAAAGAACGAATTGCAGCCATTCAAGAGTTGTCGGTATTAAAAGCAGATTACGACCAGCAGCTTAAAGACATATCGCATGGCGTGACTAGCGACAACTTGTCTAAGTTACCCACAGAGAGATGGCTACAATTGGCTGAAGAAGCTAAAACAAGTTGGTTTAAAGCAATATTTCGCAAGCGTAAGATAAATCGCGAAGCGAAAGAGTTTGGCCTGTCTCAAATTGAAGATTTGTTACTTCTTGAAAAAATTGCGACGGTTCAGAAGCTCAAGAGCTCAATAGAAGAACATATCAACATTATTGGGGACTACTCGGTCTGGAAAGGTTGGGATACGTCTCACGAAATATTAGAAAGCACTGCAGTAACAGGGAAAAAAATTCGTGAGATTGTATCTAACCTAGTTAGCTTGACTGATGAACCCTCTGAAATATTGATTGCGATAAGAAAATGGTTTGTAGATGGGAGAGAGTTTTTAGAAGAGTCGAAAGTATATTCAAGCCTAAATAACTTTTCCAAGGCGGTAAAAGAATTCAAAAACTCGAATTCGATTGTTGCGGAACTTGGAGTCAGTATACCCGAGCAAGCTGAACTTGAATCACTATATCGGAATTTTAATGATATAAAGACTCAGTCAAACAAATTGAAAAACTGGTGTGAGTGGCAATCAGTCAAGCAGAAGGCGTATGACAATAAGCTTGATGTAATGGTTAAAGCTCTGGAATCAGGAGTAAGTAACCCTGAAGAGTTAAATGAGCAATTTCGAGTTGCTTTTTCTTATTGGCTCGCCCCACTTCTTATTGATGCCAGCGATGAGCTTCGAAAGTTCAAAGCTTCAACGCATGAACAAACAATAAAAGAGTTTCAAGTGGTAGACGAACGTGTTGCTAAGATTACAAGCGATTACGTGGTTGCACTTGCTTCGAAGAGTGCTCCTACACAACAATCTATGGAGCAGAGTTCGAAACAATTTGGTGTATTAGCTAAAGAGCTTCAGAAAAAAACTCGGCATATACCAATCCGAAGTTTGATTAGCGAGCTAGGTCATTCGTTATTGGATTTGTGTCCATGTTTAATGATGTCACCATTGTCCGTTGCTCAGTTTTTGCCCTCTGATTTCAGAGGATTTGACTTGGTTGTTTTTGACGAAGCATCACAAATGACCACTTGGGATTCGGTAGGTGCTATAGCGAGAGGGAAAAACGCAATCATTGTCGGTGATCCAAAACAGATGCCCCCAACAAACTTTTTCTCTGCTCGAGGGAATTCGGATGATCCAGATGAAGAAGATCTAGAGTCTATTCTTGACCAAGCGCTTGCTGCGAGGTTACCGCTTAAAAGGTTGATGGGACATTATCGAAGTAGGCATGAAACCCTTATTGCTTTTTCAAATAATAAATATTATGAAAATTCATTAGTAACTTATCCTTCTTCAGAAACAAAAGATTCAGCAGTTTCTTTGCATCGAGTTAATGGAATTTATGCTAAAGGAGCGGGTCGCAACAATACGGCTGAAGCAAAAGCAGTCGTAAATGAAATTGTTCGAAGATTACTGGATAAATATGAACAAGATAAGTCTATAGGTGTAGTAACTTTAAATACTGATCAGCAAAGAACGATTGAAGATCTGTTAGACGACGCAAGAAGACAAAACCCTGCTATCGAAAAATACTTTCAAGAGGGGTCAGGAAGAGATCCTGTTTTTGTTAAGAACCTAGAGTCAGTTCAGGGTGATGAGAGAGACGTAATCATGCTCAGTCTCGCGTATGGTCCTACGGAGCCAGGAGCCAAAACGATGAGTATGAATTTTGGGCCACTCAACAAAAGCGGGGGAGAGCGCCGCTTAAATGTTGCGATTACTCGCGCAACCACGGAGGTTGTTGTCTTTAGTAGTTTTGACTCTTCAATGATTGATTTAAGCAGAACGAACTCGGTTGCCGTTGAGCACTTAAAACACTTCCTTGAATTTGCAGAAAAGGGGCCAATTGCTTTATCTGAGATTGCTTCTGCAGAGCATGGAGTCGATCAATTTGATAGTGATTTTGAAGAAGCGGTAGCTCAAGCTTTAAGAATTAAAGGTTGGAAAATACAAACACAAGTAGGAGTAAGTAAGTTTAGAGTTGATCTCGGAGTACTTCATCCAGACAAGCCTGGCAAGTACATAGCTGGTGTTGAGTGTGATGGGGCTACGTACCACTCTTCTCCTGCAGCCCGAGATAGAGATCGGGTAAGACAGATAGTTTTGGAAGGTCTAGGATGGAATATTGTTAGGTTATGGTCGACGGATTACTTTATTGATCCTGAATATGCAATTGAAAACATTGACTCAAAACTTAGAGAAATACTTGAAGTGGAAAGGGAGCGAGACATACTGCTAGAAGCAGAAGCAGAAGCAGAAGCAGAAGCAGAAGCAGAAGCAGAAGCAGAAGCAGAAGCAGAAGCAGAAGCAGAAGCAGAAGCAGAAGCAGAAGCAGAA